>JAEZIJ010000036.1 GCA_023436715.1 Acidobacteriota bacterium | reverse complement strand
TCGCTTTGTCAACCCGGTCTGGCCCACTTTGATCGTCTGATTTGGCCCACCCTATCTTATTGATCTTTCGTTGAACCGCTCTTTTTCATGTTGCTCTGGCCCCGGACGGAGCGGAGCCCTGCGACGCCCGCAGGGCGGCGCGTTTAGGGCGGAGCGCAGGCCGGGGCCAGAGCAGCATTCCGCGTCGTCGCCCGCCCGCTCAGCTCAGTTCTTCCGCTTCTGCCTCCCTTCCAGCGTCCGCCGGAATCGGTACGACTCGGCACCGGTCTCGATGATGTGCGCCCGGTCCGTCACCCGATCCAGCAGCGCCTTGCACAGCCGGGCGTTTGGAAACACCTGGGTCCACTCCGAGAACGGCAGGTTCGTCGTCAGAATCACGGCCGCTTTCTCGGCGCGCTCGCTGATCACCTGGAACAACATCTCAGCTCCGGCCTCGGCCAGCGGCACATAGCCCACCTCATCGATAGCGATGAGTTCATACCGCGACCACCGCCCGATTGCCCGGCTGAGCTGTCCTTGCTGCCTCGCCTCCACCATCTCGTTCACCAGCCCGGCCGCCGTGGTAAACCGCACCCGCCGCCGTTGATGGCAAGCCGCCACACAAAGCGCCGTCGCCAAATGCGTCTTCCCGGTTCCGGCTTCGCCTATCAGGATCAGTGGTTCGGCTCGTTCGATATAGCCGCCCTCCGCCAACTCCCGCACTTGGTTGGCGGAGATCTTCGGCGTCTGAGTGAAATCGAAGTCCTCCAACGTCTTCACTCGCGGCAGCCGTGCTTCCCAGATCCGCCGCTGGACGGCCCGCTGTTCCCGGTCTTCCAACTCGGCGCTCAGCAGCGCCTCCAGATACCGCACCTGAGTTTGCTTCTGCTGTACGGCTTCTTCGGCCAGTTGCCGGAACTGCGCCCCGATCGTCGGCAGCCGCAGCAACCGGCACTGTTCCCGGATAGCCTCATCTTCCATCCCGGCAGCCTTCATTGGATCACCTCACTGGAGAGGCTCAGCAGTAGCTGATCATAGTCGTGCATCACCGGCTGTGGCCTTTCGTATCGCGATAGTCCACCCAGATCCGCTACCGCAAGCGCCGCGTTGCACGCCTCCGTCGGCGCGGCCTCCGTGGTCAGCAGATGCCGCACCGCGGCTGGATCCGAGCAGCCCAACTCGAGCGCCCAACGGATCACCGCGTCCAGCTTGCGGTAGCCAAGCTCGCGGCCGAGCAGCAGCAACTCCACCATCTCCCGCGTGCCTTCCTGCCGGCCCTGCCGCAACATGAGCGCGGCCCAGAAACGATCGAAGCTCTCCGGCCAGCGGCCTTGCGCCCGCCACTGTTCCAACGCCGTCGAGCCGGCCAGCGCGCCGGGCTTACAGGCCAGCGCCGGAAGATAATGCTCCAGATCGAGCACCTTCCTGCTGTGCTCGTAACAACGCTCGTGCCGGGCCACGCACTTGCCGTCATGACGCACCTCAATGTAGGACGGCAGCACATCTGCCCGCACCTTCGTCCCGGCGCGTAACGGCGTCGAATACCAGTTCGTGCGGACCTTCACGCAGCCCTTGGCATCCACCCGCGGAAAACACACTTCGCTCAACGGAAAGCCTTCAGACGGCAGCGGCAGCAGGTGCTCGCGCTCGATCACCATGCCGGCCCCCACTGTCTGTGCCCGGTCTCCGATCATGCGCTGTTCGTCTTCACGGGAGCACGCCAGCAACTGGGCGTTCAGCCCCGCCAGATCTTTCGCACGCGGCACCGGCGTCCAGTGATTCCGCCGGAAGTAGCCCTGCTCGCCTTCTACGCCGCCCTTCTCGTTGCCGCGCGCGGGGTTGCAGAACTCCGCTTCGTATCCCCAGTGCGAGCGGAACGCCACGAAGCGCTGCGTCTCTTCCCGCTGCCGCCCGTGTAGGATCTTCTTCACCGCACTGCCCAGGTTGTCGTAACGCAGGCGCCGGAACACTCCGCCGAAATAGACGAACGCCTTCTCGTGCGCTTCCAGAAACGCCTGCTGCGTGGCCCGCGGATAGGCGCAGTGGAAGGCGCCGCCCGAGGCCATGCTTCGCATGCTGAATGCCTGCCAGACCTGCCCGCCCTCGCCCAGGTCGGCCACCGCTTCGTACCAGTCCACCTGCGCTTCTACGCCCCAGTCGTAGCTCTGCTCGATGAACACCTCGGCCTTTCCCAGTTGGCCCGTCTCCTGGCGCCGCGCTCGCACGTAACGCCGCACGGTTGACTCGCCGATCTCGCATTCCGGCCGTTCTTGCCGGATGCGGCGCCAGATCCGGTGCGCCGTGTGCCGCTGCTTGCGCGGCGCCTTCCGGTCCGCTTCCAGAATCGCGTCGATGAACTCTTTCACCGGCTCCAACTGCGGGCTCTCCCGTTCGGCGGCTTTCCGCGCCGGCGGGATCGCGCTGGCCAGCGCCTGGCGCACCATCCGCCGATGCACGCCGAACTTCCGCGCCACCCCGGCGATGGTGCCTCCACCATACTCGTACTCTCGTCTGATCTGTTCGAACAACTCCACTTTGCTCAGCCTCCTGTTCAAGAACCGTTCTCCGTTCGGGCAAATGCCCGAATCAGAGTACCCGGCTCCCGGTCTGGAGGTGGGCCAAATCAGATGAGCGAAGTGGGCCAGATTAGATTAGCGAAATCAGCTGGGTTTCATCAGTTCATCTCCGGATTCGGCATCTTGACCCCGACCAGAGCAGCGATGCCGGAGTGGGTGTGGCCCTTGTCGCACTCCACCTTGACCGGCTTGGCCGCGAGCACCTCGAACTCCGGCCCGCCAGGACCGGCTTTGAACTTCCTGGGCGAAGGGACGTATCTCATGCCGCCCACGGGACACTCGCCGTGCTCCTGGATCACCTTCTCGATGACCGGGACCAACTGCCTACACTTCGGGCAGACCACACTTACACTGCGCATTAGTTTTCCAACCCTTGGGTCATAGATCCACGTACAGCCTCTCGCCCCAATTCACTCGCCGTCGTCGTCCGCTGTTCATGGCGCCCTCTGGCAGTGCCGCGAGCACGTCTGCGACGCGCGACACTTTGATCCTTCCAATCCTGCCGTCCGGCAACTCTGCCCAGAATCCACCATCGTTGCGATCCCGCCACCACGCGCCAATCTTGCCGTCGTGGAACGCCCGACTCATTAATTCGCGATCCGTCTTCATCGCATTCCGTTCTTGAGGCCGGCGGGATTCTTCAATCGCCTCCCATGCCAAGGCACTCCGTGTCGAACGCAACCAAGCGATGCGATACCCGGACGCGCTCTGCCGAACCCGGCCCGACCGCGCCGAACTCAGTCCCCTTCTCGTCGGGGTTTTGAGGCCGGCGGGACGTTCCCGTCGCTCCGGCCTCCCATGCATAGACAAGCCGTGCACTGCCGGTCCAAATCACGGCAGGCCCTACCCAGCCCAGGTGAACTCTCTATTCCGTTACGGCTTCGAACCTCCCGAACCGCGGGCGCCAGTCGCCAAGTCCGATCACGCGACCGCAGAGTTCGAACACTTCCTCAACTTCCTGCTTGTCCACCTCTGAAGGCAGGTAGGAAATGCACGGGCTGATCTGCCAGCGGTTGAAAATTGGCCGTGTCCGCATGACGGTCTTGCCCTGGATGACGGCGCGGTGCGTGAAAAAGTGGTTCGGGTCGCCCAGCATCTCTCTGATGGTTTTGGTCTTCCCGTTCGCGCCAGTCACGATCGGGTAAACTCCCTCGCAGACGATGCCGGCCTTGAACGCGTCGCCCTTTTTGAGCTTCCGCGCTCCCTTCACGAGCATCCCCTCGACGTTCTCGCCAGGGATCACCGGCACTCCGAAACCTTCGATGATCAGCTTGCCGTTCTTCACCTCGAACGTTCCCGGCTCTGACGGGTAGAAACTCCCGAGCCATTCAAGCTGCGCGATGATTTCGTAGTCCTGGTCGGTCTTCTTCCGTTTGGAAGTCCACCTCTTCAGTTCTTTCACCAGGGGGTCGAGCGGGTTGGCGCCGCTACCGTTCTTCAAAAGAAGCGGCGCCAGGCCCTTTGCGGTCGGATTTAGTGTTGCGTACATCTGTACTTCTTGTACTTCCTTTCAGTTGCTTCGCCGCGGCCCGTTCACTGGGCCGGAGTATGTTGCTGTGGCCGTCAGGCAGGATCAGGAAGCAGTGCTCCTGCGCGGCTTCGCGCGGATGCCTCCGGATCTTCCAGGCCAATTTCCGGTGATAGATGGGCGACGATCCGCGCACACGGAGCGGCTTTCCGAAGTCCAGAATCGGCGCGTTATTTGGCTGTTCGTCCAAGTTCCTATGCTTCATAGACTCAATTCTGGGCACGGACACTGGTGCCGGGCTTCCGTATGCGATCTTCGTTCAGACACAAATCTCCTGTCGCCTTCCCGACAGGAAAACTCAGCGTGCTTTGATCACTACGGGATCGTCTGGGGGAGAACTGGAGGAGGTACTGCGGTCCCGGGTGCCGTGAACGGGCTGTGCACTGTAGCACTCATGCGCCAATTTATCCGGCACACTGGTCTATTTTGGCGCAAATGCATCAGTGAGTCAAGCTATAATAGCTGTGGAGGGGAAAGGAGCGGTACTCACTGTATGGCTGTTGAACGCAGATTGAATCTTCGGTTTCCGCCGGAACTCTTCGAACAGATGGACGAGAAACGGTTTCGGACCCGGACGACGTTCCAGGCGATCGGCCTTCACCTCTTCGAAGAATGGGTCAAAACCGACCAGCCCGCTGTGCCGAGGCGGTCGGTCCGGAAGCAGCGGGAGCCGTTTCTGGAAATGGCGGCGATCGTCTTCGAAAGCGGAGAAGAACCGCTGATCGAGATGCTGAAGAAAGCAATGGAAGCAACATATGGACTCCTCCAGCATTCCCTCACGGGAGAACAAATTGCGGAGCTTAGGGCCGCCGCGTGTGGTCACTCAGCAGTGGCTCGAGATGATCGCGCGCACGCAGGAGACAGGCAAAGTTTACCTGAAGAAGGCAAAAGAGGAGCTCGAAAGAGTGCTTGAGGCAGTTGATGCCGGCGCGGTGGTCGAGCCGGGAAAGTACAAGGTCCGCGTCAGGACGCGGCGACGGCGGAACAAATCGTAGCAGCGGTATTCCTTCCTGTAGTCCTCCAGAGTAGTTCCGCAAAACTCCGGGCGGCGGTCACCGCCGCACCGGACCGACTAGGTGGTTGCAATGGCAGTAACAATCTGGCGAGGCCGGCTGGCTTTCAGTCTGCTTTCCATCCCGGCCCGCCTTTTCAAAGGGGCGCGGGAGGACCGCGTCCAGTTCTGTAATGTTTATCGGATTGGGGATTCCCCCACGGCGGAGGAGTCCACTCCATCCGCGCCGGCGAATGATGGGACGGGAACCCCTTCCAATGTCCGCGAGTTTCCCAGCGGAGTGATCGACGGGTTGGTTCCGCCTGGTCATGTGGCACGAGCGCACTACGCCTGGGTAGGCGAGGATCGGATTACGCTCATCCCCAAAGGCGAAGTACACAAAGCATACGAGTGCGAAGCTGACCGTTACGTTCTTCTGACGCCCTCCGACTTCGAGACTTTGAATGCACCCGACTCGGGCGACCTGGACATCAAGAAGTGCGTGCGCGCAAGCGACATCGACTGGAACTACTTCTACGCCTCCTACTACGTCGCGCCCGATCACGGCGGCCACAAAGGGTACGCGCTGTTCTACCGTGTTCTGGTAGAGACCTGCTGCGTTGCCCTGGGCGAGCTCGTCTTGCGAGGCCGCGAGTACCCGGTTGTCATTCGGCCGGGCACCTCCGGACTGGTGCTGCACACGCTCTATTTCGGGGACGAGGCGAGGATCGAGGCGCAGGTGCCGGCGGACCTGAGCCTCGTTGACGAGAGGGAACTGGAACTGGCGAAGATGCTGGTGAACGCGCACCTGGGCACGTTCGACCCGGCGCAGCTGAAGGACAAGTACAAAGCGCGCGTGCTCGAACTGGTGGAGAACCGGGCCTCGACCGCGGTGCCGGGAGGTGCACCGAGCCAGCAGCGGAGGCCGGCGCCGGTCGTGGATATCCTGGACGCGCTCGAGAAGAGCCTGAAAGTGGCACCAAAGCCGCCGAAAAGCGAGGCTGCGGAGCGGCGCGCGCGGAAAAAACAGAAGGGCCGGACGAAGTAGCGGCGCGCTTCGAGCACGGTGCGGCCTGGAACTACTGATGTCTGAAGGGAGGCAAATGAATTATGGCTGGCAATCGCAGAGTGAGCGACCAGCGGCGTACCCCGCGGCGGCCGCCACAGATGTCGTTGGAGGAGATCACCGAAAAAGTGGATGTTATCCGCGCAACCGGAGATGCAACGCTGATGAAGATCTTGGAAGATGCAGTGGAAGCAGCATATAGGCTCCTCCAGTACTCTCAAAAGATGGAACGCGTTAATCCAGATCAGGGCCAGAAGCCGCGGTGACGTCGAGAGCCGGGCCGCTACCGTTGTGACTGGAGGCGCGCCCAATTAGCGATGATGGGCGGCGCGGGCTGAAGACCTCGGACGCGCTATAGGATTTGGTTTCGCGAGGGGGGCAGCCGCTATGGCCAACGTACGCAGAATTAACCTCCGGTTCACCCCTGAAGATTTCGACAAGATCAACGAGAAGCGCTTTCGGCGGCGCCTGTCGTTCCAGGATCTCGGAATGCGGCTGTTCGACAACTGGCTGGCCGGCGAAGGCGACGTGGCGTCGCACTCCTCTCTCCGCAGGCCGGCAGATCCTCTGCTTGAGAAGATTGCGATGATTCAGGCGCGCGGAGAAAACGACTTCCTGGCGCTTATCCGGAAGGCTGTCGACCTGTCGTATTCCGCTTTGGAGCGATCCCTTTCAGCGGAAGAACTGGAGCACCTCAGGGCTGTCGCGCATGGGGAGGCGGAGCCGTTACCGAGGCCCGAGGCGGACCGGGCGCCGAAGCGCCGCGGACGGCCACGAAAGAACACCTGACGCCAGTGCTGTTGGGCCGCGCGTCTCTCCATTCGGCGGCGGGGAACATCCGCGCTCCGGTTGTCGTATGACTCAGCGGAAGGAGAACGCGAACATGGTGAGGGCGCTCCTGTTCATCCTGCTGGCTATCCTGGTCCTGACTTTCGGGTTCAAGCTGCTGGGTATTGCCATCGTCTGGTCGATCCGGCTGCTGGTGCTCTTGCTCCTGATCTGGGCGATCATGGCCGTGCTGTCACGCATACTCCGGCATACGTAATCCGCGGAAAGAGCCTCAATGCGGTGAGGAAGCTTGCGCAGAGCGAAGGCAGCGGATGGGTCGCCGCGAAGAAGGACAAGCATGACGCGAACCAATGGGCCAGCAATCACGGCGCGAGATCCAAGACCCCCTTCAGCCTAATCTTCAGCGCCTGCTCGCCGGGATCTTGCCAGCCGACTTCAGCCACGCCTCCAGCCTCGACATACGAAGCGTGTGGGTTGTGGTCGGCTGCTGGACCTATTAGCAGGGCCACAGCGCGGAGTTGTGCCGCGATGTGATAAGGTGCGCCCTTTCCCGCCCGCCAGGACTGGTCGTGGCGGGCGCGGCAGTACGCCTGCGCACCGGACGGTCCAAGAAGGCCGACCGCGGTCTGGCCCGGTTCTGTAGGGATCGGCGTGCGAGTTCGTTGCGGTCGTCGGCCGCGATGAGTGCATCGCATTTTTCGCATGTGAGCCAGTTCTCCAAGTACCGAATTGCTGTCAGCGCCTGGCTCAGTGCGAACGGTTTCATCGGTCACCCGGCCTGGCTTTGTCTTCGGTAGGGGACAAAATCGACGAGTTCAAGAAAAGCACTTCCGGCCATCTGTTCGTGGCCGGCCGGTTTGACGGAGCGCGTGCTTGCCCGTGCTTGCCCGAAGGCCGTAAGTCTATGAAAACATGGTAGCGCTAACGGGAATCGAACGTGTGTCACGCCAGTTCAGGCTGGTTCACTACGGTCTAAGTCTTTGAGTTTACGTGCAGGTGTCAGACTCAGAAACGATCCTGGGGTTAACCCCTACGAGAGACGCTGCTGCCACGGCGCAGTTGATTCGGATGGCTGCAATTTGACGAAAATGGGGTAGAGCACAGGGGAGGGGGCGGATGCGAGAAGTCGAACATACCCACTGACGAGACGGGCAGACAGACCCGCCTCACCAGATCTCCTATCGCCGGAAGGAATACCGAATGTCCAAAACGAAAGTCTTCGTTGCCGGCCTCCTGGCGATCGCTATCGCGGGAGCACAAACAGCTTCGGTATTAACCATCGACGACGCGGTCGCCCTTGCGATGAAAGGGAACCGCCAGGTGCAGTCCGCCGCGCTGGGCGTCGCTCGTGCGACGGAGGACACCGCAGCGGCCAAGACGCAGCGGTTGCCGCAATTTCGGATTTACGTCCTGGGGGGCGGAGGTCTGCGCGATCTCCGATTCACCGTTCCGCAGGGCGCTTTCGGCAGTTTCGCGGCCACGGGACCGATTCCCGCGCAGAATACGGACGTCACGACGCCGCGGCAGTTCACGGCGTTCACCCTGGCGCAGGCTTCGCAGCCGCTGACTCAGCTCTGGAAGATCCGTCTGGCGTTGATCTCTTCCCAGCTAAGCGAGGATCTTGCCAGAGAGAGACTGCGTCAGCAGAGACAGGATACGGCTCGATCCGTCCGCGATCTCTACTACCAGATCGCGCAAACACAGGCGCAGATCGAGAGCGCCGAGGCGAACGAGAAGTACCTGGCGGAGTTGCAAGTCGAGACTATCCGGCAACTGGCGCAGCAGGCTGCGCTGAAAGCGGATGTTCTTGCGGTTCGGGCCCGGCTCAGCCAGCAGCGATATCAATTGCTCAACCTTCGAGACGCAGACAAGACGCAAAAAGAATCGTTCAACCAGCTTCTGGGCCGCGATCTCGGAACGCAACTCTCGGTAGAGGCGCAGCCGCTGCCGCGACCCGAGGAGATAAACTTGGCCGCGGCGCACGATGTGGCGCTTCGGCAGCGCCCCGAAATCCAGCAAGCCCGGCTTCAAACGAAACAGGCCGAAACGCAAGTGCGCCGTCAGCGCGCCGAGTACATCCCCGACATCAGCGCGAATTTCACGTACGCATCGTTTCCGAATGTGAGCTTCGCTCCACAAAACGCCGTGGTTGCCGGGTTTCTCTTAGAATGGCAGCCCTTCGATTGGGGCCAGAAACGCCACAAGACGCAATCGCTGCGCTATGCGGCCGAACAGGCGTCGCTTGGCGAGCGCGACGCCGAACAGCAGGTTCTGCTCGACGTGGATGCCCAATTTCGGGCGATGGCCGAATCGCGAATGCAGCTGGATGTGAGCGCAGTCGCGCAGGAGGCCCAGCGGGAGAGGCTGCGAGTGGTGATGAATAGCTACCGGGAGAAGGCCGTGCTGCTCTCCGACGTGCTGCAACAGGAAGGCGCGGTGGCCCAGGCCAACTCCGCTTATCAAAGCGCTCTGGCGGCCTTCTGGAGGGCAAAGGCAAGTTTCGATCGGGCATTGGGGAGGGAATAACAATGCCGCCTAGAGTATTGCTGGTAGCAGCAGCATTGGTGCTGGCGAGCTGCAGCAAGGAGAAGGAAAAGGATCCCGAACCCGCGATTCAGATCGTGCGGGCGGGCACTGTGGAACAAATTCAGCCTGATGTGCCGCAGCGCTATTCGACGAGCATCGAACCGTTCGCGAAGGTCGACCTGGCATTCAAATCCGGTGGGATCGTCGAGCAGCTTCTTCAGGTGCGCGGCGCCGACGGCCGCATTCGCAACGTTCAGGCGGGTGACAAGGTACAGAAAGATGCCAAGCTGGCGCAGGTGCGTCCGCTCGACTATAAAAATAAACTCGATCAGGCCGAGGCGCAGCGTGCACAGGCGCAGGCGCAAGTGGCGCAGGCGCAGGCGCAGCTAACAGAGGCGCGCGCGAGTTTCAACGAAGCTGCTATTGAGTATACGCGCGCCCGCAACCTGTTCCAATCGGCGAGCCTCGTGAAGCCCAAGTACGACGAAGCAAAGGGACGTTACGATACGGGCGCCGCATCCGTAACCGCCGCCGAAAAGGCGGTGAAAGCGGCTGAAGACGGCCTGGCCAAAGCGCGCGCTGCAGTCGCGGAAGCGAAGCTCTCGCTCAGCGACACGACGTTGCGCGCTCCATTCGCCGGATGGGTCTCGGCACGAAACGTCGAACGCGGAAGCCTCGTCGGTAGTTCGACTATTGGCTTCAGCATGCTCGACACGCATCTGGTCAAAGCGGTTTTTGCGGTGCCCGATACTACGCTCTCGATGATCCGCCTCGGGCGCAAGCAGCCCGTGATGCTCGACGCCCTTCAGCACGCGGCTCCGGGAGTAATCACTTCAATTTCCCCGCAGGCCGATCCGCAGAGCCGTGTCTTCAAGGTCGAAGTGACGATAGGGAACTCGCGCGAGGAAATCAGGCCCGGCATGATCGGATCGCTCACTTTGGGTGGGACGCGCGATTTGAGACCCCGCCTCGTCGTGCCGCTCAGCGCGGTGGTGCGCGCGCCCGACGATCCGAACGGGTTCGCGGTTTTCCTCTTAACCGAGCGCGACGGCAAATCGTACGCTTCGGCGCGGACAATCGACATTGGCGAGACGTTCGGAAACATGATCGAAGTGACGCGCGGCCTCACGCCCGGGCAAAAGATCATCTCGCTCGGCGGAGCGCAGGTGCATGACCGTCAACAGGTGAGTGTCGTGCCGTAAGGAGGTTCCCATGCCGCACCGAACCGATGAGAGCCTGATTGAACACACTCACAACACATCGCGGTTTTTTGTGGAAAATCGCCAGATCGCCTGGGCGGCGCTGGTGGCCGTGATGGCGTGGGGCCTCTGGGGATTCTCCTCGATGCCGCAGCGCAAAGACCCGGACATCCCGGTTCGCGTCGCGGTCGCTTTGTGCCGGTGGCCCGGCGCGACGGCCCAGGAAGTCGAGCAGTTGGTCACCCGGCCGATCGAGGAGGCGATCGCGCAAAACAAGACGATCCACCCTGGGACCCCCGCCGATTATGGGATCCGCTCCATTTCGCTCCCGGGCCAATCGGTCGTGTACGTTCAACTCGCCGAAAATGTTAAGGAAACCCGGGAGCAGTTCAGCGACATCAACTTGAAGCTTCAGGCGGTCGCTCCCAAGCTGCCGGCAGGCGCCTCGGAGATTCAATTCCAGAGCGACTTCGGCGATACGGCAGCCCTGATGATGACCGTGGCAAGCCCGCCCATAGACGACCTGGAAATTCAGATGCGGTCGCGATCGGTGGAAGACGCTATCCGGTCGGCGCGATTAGCTGAAGGCCCCTCAGGGCCCCAACGCGTCAGCATCGTCTTCACGTTTCCCCTAACGCTCGCGAGACCGAGCGTGGCCGCGGGAACCGAAGCATTCCGCCGCAGCGCCGAGGGCGCCGGTATGCTCCGGCGCGCACGGGTGATTGCCGGCCGGGGCTTCATGGGGGTCGACGGCGAAACAAGTTCCGATGACCCGCACATTCAGGCGTTGATCGACCGGTTCATCGCGACCCGCCTGCAGGCATCTGAAAAGGATCCCGACGTATCGAATCCCGTGATCATTCACGACGCCTCGGAAACGAAAGAGAAGCTGGCGAGTGTGGAGACCGCGAAATATACCTACGCACAGCTCGACGATTTCACGAACCTGATCGGGCGCACGCTGCTCGGCGTGCCGCAAGCTTCCAGGATCGAACGCAATGGCGTCCTGCCGCAGGCCGTGTACCTCGACTATTCGCAGGAAAGGCTGGCGTCCTACGGAATGAAGGTCTCCGATTTGGCCCAGGTCCTCAAAGCGCGCAACATCACCCTGCCGGGAGGCACGATTGAGGCTGGCAGGCAGCAGATTCAAATCGACCCTTCCGGCAAATTCGATAGCGCCCGCGCCATCGGCGACGTTCTTCTGACACCCCCGCACGGCGCCCCCTTATATCTACGCGATCTCGTTCAAATCAGCCGGGAGTATCGGGCTCCGGCGCAGTACCTGAATTTCTACACGAGTGTTGACAAGGACGGAAACTTGCGCCGCAGCCGCGCAATCACTCTCGCGGTTTACATGCGAGCGGGCGAGCAGATCAAGAAATTCGGCGCCTCGGTCGACGAAAAGTTAAACCAGGTGCGGTCCGTTCTTCCAGCGGACCTGATTATCGCACGCACGTCGGATCAGCCGCTCCAGGTCAAAGAGAACATCGACCTGTTCATGGAAGCCTTATACGAAGCGATCCTGTTGGTGGTGCTGATCTCGCTGATCGGTTTCTGGGAATGGCGGTCGGCGCTGCTGATGGCCCTGTCCATACCGATCACGCTTGCCATGACCTTCGGTCTCGCGCACATGGTGCACATCGACTTGCAGCAAGTCTCGATCGCCACTCTGATCATCGCGCTCGGGCTCCTCGTCGATGACCCGGTGGTGGCGAACGATGCGATCAAGCGCGAATTGGTCGCCGGACAGCCTTCGCTTACGGCCGCATGGCTCGGACCTACGAAGCTTGCGCGCGCGATTCTCTATGCGACGGCGACCAATATCATCGCCTACTTGCCATTCATGATGCTGACGGGCTCGACCGGCGATTTTCTGTTCAGCCTGCCGATAGTAATGGCGGCGGCGCTCGTCTCCTCGCGCCTGGCTTCGATGACGTTCGTCCCACTGCTCGGCTATTATCTGCTGCGGCCGCCGAAGAAGCCGGAGCCCTCGATCGAAGAGCGGCGCGTGCGCGGATTCTACGGCGCCTATTACAGGCTTGCGGGCAAAGCGATCCAGCACCGGTGGGCCGTGGTTGGCGGCTCGCTGATCTTTCTCCTGTTTGGCGTCGTGCTCGCCTCGCGAATGAAGACCCAGTTCTTTCCGGACGACGTCCAATACTGGTCCTACATCGATGTCTGGCTGCCAAATAACGCGCCGCTGTCCACCACGAATCAGGACGCGCGCCGAGTCGAATCCATCGTGCAGCGTGTCTCCGCCGAGTATGCGCGGACCCATCCGTCCAAGGAATCCGGAGAGCTTCTCCAATCCCTCACGACGTTTGTCGGCGGAGGCGGACCGCGTTTCTGGTTTTCCGTCGCTCCCGAACTGCCGCAGCTCAACTATTCACAAATCCTCATCAGGGTGAGCGACAAAGAGGCGACCCCCAGCCTCATGGGACCGCTGCAGGCGGCAGTGGGCAAGGAAGTCCCGGGCGCGTACGTAACCTTGCATCAATTGCAGACGAACCCCGTGGAGTTTCCGGTGGAAATACGGATTTCCGGAACGTCGGATGTCGACCCGAAACAGGAACCGGCGGACATCGAGAATCTTCGAAAGCTCTCTGCACGCGTCGAAGGCATTCTGCGGTCGACCCCCGGGGTACAGATTGTGCAGAACGATTGGTTCCCCGAGAGCCTGAGAGTGAGACTGACAATCGACCCGGATCGGGCCAATCTGGCTGGTATGACGAATCGCGACGTGGCGGCGTCCGCCACCACGGCTATGAGCGGAACGACCCTTACCACGCTCCGCGAGGGCAATCAGCAGATCCCGGTGATCGCCCGCTTGAGGGCTCTGGAGCGCGCGCAGCTCTCCGATGTCGAAAACCTTTATGTGTACTCCTCCCAGGGATCGCAAAAGGTTCCACTGCGGACCGTTTCATCGGTGGTCAGCCAGATGGAGACAGAGCGAGTTCGCCGCCAGGAGCACTTTCGAACGGTCGGCATTCACGCGTATCCTCAGCCCGGCGTTCTGGCCTCGGAGGTCCTGACGAAGGCCCTTCCGCAACTCAAACAGTTCGAGAAAAACATGCCTCCCGGATATCGCATGGTGATCGGGGGTGAAAAAGCCAAGCAGGATGAGGGATTCGCAAATCTGGTGACGGTTCTGGTGATCTCGCTCGTGGGAATCTACGCGGCATTGCTGGTGCAATTCGGCAACGCGGTAAAGCCGCTTCTGGTCTTCGCCGCCGCTCCGTACGGAGTGGTGGGCGCACTGATCTACCTGGGGTTGATGGGAGCGCCGTTCGGCTTCATGGCCTTCCTGGGAATCATCAGTCTGATCGGCGTAATCGTCAGCCACGTCATCGTGCTGTTCGACTTCATAGAAGAGATGCACGAAAAAGGCGAACCGTTGGAGCAGGCGGTCCGCGACGCGGGAATCCAGCGGCTCCGGCCGGTTCTGATCACCGTGGGAGCCACGATTTTCGCGCTCTTCCCGTTAGCGACACATGGCGGTCCGCTTTGGCAACCGTTGTGCTATGCCCAAATCGGCGGCTTGGCCGTTGCGACGTTCATAACTTTGTTATTGGTCCCGGTTCTCTACGCCATCGCCGTGCTGGATCTCAAGGTCATCAAATGGACGACAGCGAAGCCGGAAGCGGTCCCCGTTGGGCATACCCCGGAGGTGAAATGACATGAGCAATCCTGTGTTTTCAAGGCCGTCGCCTGAAACGGCGCAGGACGCCCTCACCCAACTCGCACTGGACCTGAGCTGGTCATGGAGCCACTCGGCGGACGAGATCTGGAAGCGCCTCGATCCCGAGTTGTGGGACTTGACGGCAAACCCGTGGTTGATCCTGCAGTCAATCTCTCCAAAAAGGCTCGACAGTCTCATGGATGCGCCGTTTCGGGAGCGCGTCGGCCAACTCCTGGCGGAAGTGCGCGAGAAGAACGCGGCTCCGGCCTGGTTCCAGACTGCGCATGCGTCTTCTTCGCTCCGCACCGTCGCGTACTTCAGCATGGAATACATGCTGAGCGAGGCGCTGCCCATCTACTCCGGCGGCCTTGGCAATGTTGCGGGCGATCAGTTGAAAGCCGCAAGCGACTTGGGCGTTCCCGTGGTTGCAGTAGGGCTTCTTTATCAGCAGGGGTACTTCAGGCAGGAGTTCGATGCCGATGGGAACCAGCAGGCGCTTTATCCCGTG
Organism: Acidobacteriota bacterium; assembly: GCA_023436715.1. Classification (GTDB taxonomy): domain Bacteria; phylum Acidobacteriota; class Terriglobia; order Bryobacterales; family Bryobacteraceae; genus Fen-330. The sequence continues at coordinate 70,020 of JAEZIJ010000036.1, read as the reverse complement.
AATGAGCCGGGACAATTGCCTATCCGCCCGGTCCGCACTGCGGACGGCGAGTTGCTCAGGATGCCGTTGCAGCTTCCGGGGAGCAAAATCTGGATCCGTACGTGGACGGTACAGGTGGGACGAACCTGCCTCTACCTGCTTGATACCAACGATCCCGCCAATCCGCCGGGTGTCAGAGCCGTTACGAGTGAGTTGTACGGCGGTGGACCCCGGCTGCGCCTGGAGCAGGAACTGCTGCTCGGAATAATCGGTTGGCGGCTCCTGCGCGCACTTGGCATTAGGGCTAACGTCTGCCACCTCAACGAGGGCCACGCAGCTTTCGCGGTGCTCGAAAGGGCTCGCGAGTATATGGAAGAGACCGGACGCCCTTTTCATGAAGCGCTCGCCATTACGCGCGCGGGAAACATATTTACAACGCACACCGCCGTGGGTGCAGGGTTTGACCGGTTCTCCCCCGAACTGGTGCGCCTATATATGTCGAGCTACGCGCAGGATCTTCTCGGCATATCGGTACACGATCTGCTGGCGTTGGGCCGGACGAATCCCGACGATGTCTCCGAACCGTTCAATATGGCGTACCTTGCGATCCACGGCAGCGGATCGGTGAACGCCGTCAGCCGCCTGCACGGGAAGGTGAGCCGCCGGCTTTTTCAGCGGCTCTTCCCGCATTTCCCCGAAGACGACGTGCCCATTGGTCACGTCACAAACGGCGTTCACGTTCCGGCGTGGGATAGCGCGGGAGCCGACCGCCTGTGGACCGAACTCTGCGGAAAGGGACCGTGGCGTGGAGACTTGGGCAGCCTGGAAGCTTGCGTGCGCTCCGCGGGCGACCAGCGAATCTGGCGAATGCGTTGTGCCGGACGTGCGGCTCTGGTGGAATACGCCCGGAACCGGCTGCGCCGGCAGGAGGAAGGGTACGGAGCGTCGCCGCTACAACTGCAGCAAGCGCAGGTGGTTCTGAGCCCGCAGACGCTAACACTGGGATTCGCACGCCGGTTTGCTCCTTACAAGCGCCCTACTCTCCTGCTCCACGATCGCGACCGGCTGGTCCGCATCCTTACCAACCCGCAGCGGCCGGTGCAACTCGTGCTCGCTGGCAAGGCGCATCCCGCCGACGCGTTCGGCCAGGCGCTCATCCGCGAGTGGACCAGCTTCTCCCGGCAACCGCACATCCGCCCGCACGTTGTGTTTCTGAGTGATTACGACATCCTGCTGGCGCAATGGCTGGTGGAAGGCGTAGATGTCTGGGTCAACACGCCGAAGCGCCCGTGGGAAGCCAGCGGCACCAGCGGGATGAAAGTCCTGGTAAACGGTGGGCTGAATGCGTCGGTACTGGACGGATGGTGGGCCGAAGCTTACTCACCGAAGGTGGGATGGGCCGTCGGTGACGGGCAGGAACACGGGGACGATCCGGCATGGGATCGCGCGGACGCAGAGGCGCTCTATGCCGTTCTTGAAAATGAAGTCGTCCCCGAATTCTACACGCGCGACGAGCAGGGCATTCCGCGATCGTGGGTCGCGCGCATCCGTGAAAGCATGGCGGCGCTGACCCCAGCCTTCTCCGCCAACCGGACGGTCCGCCAGTACACAGAGGAACAGTACATTCCCACAGCCAACGCGTATGCTGCGCGCGCATTGGCCGACCCTAAGCTCACGGCCGCATTTCTTCGTTGGCAAGAGGAGATCGCCCGGCACTGGAACGACGTTCACTTCGGCGCACTGAAGGTGACTGAGCAGGATGGAGACCTGGCATTTGAGGCCGAAGTATATCTATGCGGCATCGATCCTGGTTCCGTACGCGTCGAACTGTACGCCGAGTCACAGCACGGGGCGCCTGGATTCAGGGAAGAGATGCAATGCGCCGGCGCCGCATTCGATTCCGGGCCATACGTATATCTCCTGCGAACACCGGCCAGTCGCGACGCCGGGGATTACACCCCACGCGTCCTGCCGTACCACGCTCTGGCACTGCCGCCGGAGATTCGCCGGATCGTGTGGCTCAAGTGAGCTCCGGCCGGCTTCGGTTGCGCGAGTTCCAGCCCGGCACTTCCGAGATCTGCTTTCCGCCGGGTGTTGACCCTGGATCGCCGCGAACGGGAAAATACAATCGGGGTCGTTTCAGGAGGGGTGCAGCAGAGGGAATGAAAAACGCACTCTTTCGCCGCGGACGGAAAGTCCGGGCTGGCGATACGCAGCTTTATGCGGGTGAGATGACCATGCGGATTCTGCGCTCGAGTCCTCCGCCGACCGTTGCCGTCTCGGGACGCGTGACCATCGATTCGTCTCCGACCCTTCGTTCCGCGCTCCTAGACCTGCTCCGCGGGCACAAAGCCCCGATCCTTGTTATAGACCTGTCCGGCGTTTCGCGTTTGGACATCTCCGGTATCGCTACGCTTCTCGAGGCTGCGAAGGCCGCTCGCGGATGTTCGGTCAAGCTTCGCGTCGTCGGCATCAGCGGCCAGCCCAGGATGCTTTCGGAAATCACGGAATTGGACCGGGTGTTTCGAGCCACTGGATCGGAGGTGGAGTTCACTTGAACGCGGTGGAGCAACTCGGCAAATGGGTTGTCCTGGGGACGGAGGATATCGGCGCCCTGGCAATGCAGCTTTGGGCCGTTCTTGGGAAGCTCCCGCGCGTATTCCCGGGCGTGGGCAAAGGGAAGAGGTGGCAGTCCGCCGTTCGCCAGATGTTCGCCATCGGAACGAGCGCGCTGCCGATGGCCGGCGCTATGTCGCTCTGCACGGGGTTCATCCTGGCCCTCCAGAGCGCCGCCGAGTTGCGCCGCTTCGGCGCCATGCAGTTCGTGGTAGACCTCGTGGCGGTCGCCTTTACCCGGGAATTGGGCCCGCTGATCACCGCGCTGGCCGTGAGCGGCCGGTCCGCATCGGCCATATCGGCGGAGATCGGAACCATGGTTGTGACCGAGGAGGTGGATGCACTGCGCGTAATGGGACTCGACCCGCTCGAGTTCACCCTGGCGCCGAAATATCTCGGCGCCTTGGTCACGATGCCGTGTCTCACAGTCCTCTGCACTTTCTTGGGGATTTTCTCGGGTTACGTATTCCTGGCGTTCAGCATCGGCATGAGCCTTCGGATCTACTTCCGGGCGGTCGCCGAGACCATTCTTGTGCGCGATATTGTGCTCGCGCTGGTCAAGAGCCTGATCTTCGCCACCATCATCGTCCAGGTCGGCTGCCTGGAAGGGCTGCGCGTTCGCGGCGGTCCGGAAGCCGTCGGGCGCGCCGCAACCTCTGCGGTCGTGAAGTCCACCTTCCTCGTGATCTTCGCGGACCTTGTGGTCACAGCGATCTTCTACGTAATGGGATGGAGCGCGGCCGGATGACGCAGCCCGCGAGCCAAGGCCCCGGCGAGTCCGTGATCGCCCTTCGCGGCGTTTCCGTGTCGTACGGGCCGAGGCGCGTGTTGGACCGCATCGACCTCGATGTCCGGCGCGGCGAAATTCTGGCCTTGCTCGGAGGAAGCGGATCGGGAAAGACCACGCTGCTCAAACAGGTGCTCGGGCTGGCGAAACCCGACAGCGGCAACATCGCGATCAACGGCGTCGACATCACAACGTGTTCGGCATCCGAACTGGCCAGGATTCGACGGCGGATCGGAGTCGCTTTTCAGGGTGGAGCCCTCTTCAATTCATTGTCGGTCGAGGACAATGTAGCCCTGCCGTTGCAGGAACTGACGCGGCTGGCCGACTCCACGATCAAGCTGATCGTCTCGATTAATCTCACAGCCGTTGGGTTGGCGGACGCGGCCAAGCTTTACCCTCCGGAGCTTTCGGGAGGTATGAGGAAGCGGGCGGCAATCGCACGAGCAATGGCGCTCGATCCGGACATCCTGGTTCTTGACGAGCCTTCCGCCGGGCTCGACCCGATTGTCTCGGCGGGTCTGGATGAACTCATTCTGCTCCTGAAGCGTGGATCCCATGTGACACTCCTTGTAGTGACGCACGACCTGGTAAGCGCCTTCCGCATAGCCGACCGGCTAGCCATGCTCCACAAGGGACGTCTCATCGCGGTAGATACGAAAGAAAAGTTCGCCAGCAGCACGGACCCATGGATTCGCCAGTTCCTTGACCGCCAGCCGGAGGCCATGCCCCGTAGAGTGGAAGAATTCATATCCGCCTATTTGCAGGAGTCTCAAAATGAGCACTGAGGCGAAAGTAGGAGCATTTGTTGCCATAAGCCTCCTGGTCCTCGGCGCCGGGCTCTATTACGTGCGCACAACGCGGACAGTGCGGGGGCAAGTGCCGTACAAAACCTATTTCCGCTACGCCGGCGGCCTCGCCCCAGGCGCACAAGTTTTATTCGGCGGCATCAAGGTGGGCCAGATAAGCACTGTGGGTCCCTCGCCGCAAGACCCGACCCGGATCGAGGTCCTGTTCGATGTGAAGGCCGGCACTCCCATCAACCAGAACTCAAGGGCGCGGGCGGAAACGGTAACGATCATGAGCAGCCCCGTGCTCTCGATCACAACAGGAAGCAACGATGCCCGCCGCCTGGGCGCGGGCGAGGTAGTCCCATCGGAGGAATCCGTAAGCATGGCGGAGATAACGCAGCGCGTGGCGGCGGTCGCGGATTCGGCGAATGCACTACTGGCCGGGTTGCGGCACGACGTTCCGGAGCTGACGGGAGAGGCGCGGACGTTCATTGCGAATCTGAACGAGATCAGCGGCGCGAGAAACCAGAAACATATCGAACACATTCTCGGTGAAATCGACACTCTGCTAGATCGGGAGTCTCCTAAGATTGCGCAAATCACCGATCGGATTTCCGCCCTGACAAAAAATGCGGATGCCGCCGTGGCTTCGGCCCAGCCGGTCATTTCCAACATCGACCGTACCGTAACGAACGCAAACAAGACCCTGGACGCAGTTCGCGAACCGCTCGTGAGAGATCTCGCCGAGGCGCAGCGTACGATCGAACAGGCTCGAACGCTGCTGGCCGGCGTGCAGCGGATGGTCGGCGCGAACGAGGGGAATATCGACGAGATGGTTCGAAACCTGCGCGTCGCGTCGGAGAACATTCGCGCGCTGAGTGAGCAGGTGAAACAGCGCCCCTGGACTCTCATCCGCTCACAGCAGCCGCCGGAACGGAGCGTTCCAACAAAATGAATACCAGATGCCAGTTCCGCCGCCTCGCTGCAGCTCCGTTGCTGGCAATGCTGGCGATCGCGGGGTGCGGCGGCAAGGTGCGCTATCCCACGATGTACGTGCTGAACTTGCCGCCTCCGGCTCCACGGACTAGCCCTCCGGCTGAGCCCGTCCTGGGCTCGCTCGAGGTGCAGGAATTCCGATGCCCGGAACATCTCTGCGAGGGCCGCATCGTGTACCGCCCCAGCCCTGAGCAAGTCGGGTTCTACGATTATCATCGTTGGGCGATGAGCCCGAGCCAGGCGGTCACGCGATACGTGGCGGACACCGTGCGCGCGCAGTCGATTTTCAAGAGCGTTACGGTAGCTGGGCGTGATACTAGGCCGGCCTACGTGCTCAGCGGCAGCATAGACCAATTCGAAGAGGTGGACCAGGGCCGCGATGTCCGCGCGCTCTGCACGATCTCCGCTCAACTGGTTGACGGCAGCACCGGATCTGTCGTTTGGACCCAGACCGCTTCGCAAGCGGTTCCGGTTGGGAAACGGAATGTCCCGGGCGTCGTCGTCAGCCTCTCGGCAGCGGCTCGGGCCACCGTAGATCGGCTGGTCCAGTCGATGACATCGCAACTGGCGCGTGCGCGCACGCATTGAACAGCCGCTCCGTATCCTCTTTTCCGCGTTTTGTGCGCATTTGATGCGAGGCCTCGTCGGCGGCGACTTGGTCACTATGGCCGAGCCCATCGGCTTGCCGGTCAACCTCCACCATCGGCGTAATTAGCAGTAAGCAGTAGCAGCTCCGCTCGGAGTCCTGAGCCAGAGCACCTTTCATTCGTGGCACTTGGATGCACGGTATTCTCAAGTCCGGATCCGTATCTCGCTCGACGCACCAATCGGATCCGCGGAAATTCGCCAATTCCTCTTACGTAACAAGGGTTCTTCAGGTAGGACTCGAACTACGGCGTTTCGGTGAACGATCGATCAGATTGTAGCGGTGCACTCGCCACCGCAACAAAGATCTTCTCGGCCAATCGGCCAATGCTGTTGGAGTTTTCTGCGGGCCCGCCGCGCGTGCTTGCCCGTGCTTGCCCGCGGCCCGTAAGTCTATGAAAAAATGGTAGCGCTAACGGGAATCGAACCCCTGTCCACCAGTGCTGGCGAGTGCGAGGCGGTGCAAGTCTTGTCGTTTCAGTGCTGGCCGCTTCATCGACGCCGCCGAAAAGGCGCTAAGGACGGCTGTGGTGCCGCCCGGTGCTTGCCCGGTGCCTTGGGCGGACGCAACGGTCGCCGTCCGGCACCACCGTGCCCCACGCCGGCATCTGGGGGGACTTTTTGGGGGACCCCACCGGGAGAATTGGGGAAAATTGGGTAAATCTGGGTAATTTTTCTGGAAGACGGCGGGTCTAGGCAGTCACACGGAGACAGGCCGTATCGTTTTGAAACTCAAAGAGTTGCAGTGGATTCAACGACTTGGGATTGGCTCCTCAGGTAGGACTCGAACCTACAACCCTTCGGTTAACAGCCGACTTGGTTGTAGCTGCCTGGCGTTGCAAACACAACCACTTACGCGCGCGAAAGCGGGATTCTGCGCGAAACTGGGGGGACTCTGGGGGGACTGTTGGAGGCCGTCGAATTAAAGAGCCGTGGAGGCGATCCATGGCGAGATTCAGTTCAGGGGGACGGAAGTTCGTCTCTCCCGATTCCAACCCGTGAAGGTCGTGTGGATTCGCCGATCTCAGATGCAACTCAAAGCGCGTCTCCGCATAGGAAACTTGCCACGACCCTCGCGTAGGCGTGAGGCGCGCTATATTTATTCGTTGAACAAATTCGATAGGAGGTAAAACGTGTCTGGATCGGGTGGCGGTACCTGGATTGACCAGCCTGGTGACAGTTGCGCGACGCTGTCGCAGCAGACGACATTGAACTCGCCTAACAGGACGGTGCTGAGTCAAGTCACTAAGGGAACGGTGCTCGACGTTTCCGTCAACAAGACCGGTAAAGCAGTCACAATCGAGGCACTCTTTAACGGACAAGTGGCCGGAACGATTACCGCCTCGATCATCCAGAGCCTTGCCGAATGCATGGAGAGGGGCTACCAATACGTCGCCGAGGTCATTGACATTCAGGGAGGCGCATGCCGGGTTCACGTTCGCGTGAAGTGAAGAGCCGAATGGCGGTGGTTGGCGGCATTTATCGCGAACGCTGCCGCCTACCTTACAACAGTGACGAAACCTGGGGCAGCGGCGGACGTGCTGCTGCTGTCATAGCTGGCCTCGGTTTTCAGACAGGTCTCTATACGGCTGTTGACAAGGAGACTGAGGGACTGCTGGCGAGCCTTGCTCAGACTTTTCAGTTCGAGACGATCGCGACGAGCGTAGCTGTTACCCGACAGTTTCAGTACGACCACGCGCTATCGTCGCCAGTAATCTGGCCACCGATAGGACAGGGTGGGAACGTCCATCTCCGCGTCGAAGAGAAGAACGTGCTCGTCTTCGGTATGCTTGAGGCCAGTGCCGAGGTACGCGCCGAGCGTGTCGTCTACGACCCACAAAGCCCAATCTCGCCCGAGCCCTTCACCCCTGCGGCAGGATCGTCGCCTCGGATTGCTTACGTCCTAAACGGCGCGGAGGCGGCCAGACTCACGCAGAGTGAGAATCCAGAAGATGCCGCGCACAGAATCGCCGCCGAATACGGCGCTGAGGTGGTCGTTGTGAAGCGGGGAGCGCGCGGAGCTTTTGTCTATGAGCGCGGGCGTTCTGAGCGAATCCCGGCCTACGCAACGGAGAGGATCTGGCCCATCGGTTCAGGAGACGTCTTTGCTGCGGTGTTTGCCGCCCGATGGGCAGGAGACGGATTAGCTGCTGTCGACGCAGCAACGCAGGCTTCCCGCGCCGCTGCCTTGTACGTCAACGACCGCGTACTGCCAATCGCTCCCGAGAGCATAGATGCGAAAGGCCCTTTCCCATTCAGCCCGATTCTACTCGACGAAGGCGCGCCTCGGGAGGGGGAATTCCACGTTTATCTGGCTGGTCCCTTCTTCAACATCGCGCAGAGATGGTTAGTGGAGGAGGCGCGCCTGGCACTCCTCGGCATGGGCCTTCGGGTTTTTTCCCCGCTCCACGACGTAGGCATGGGACGTGCGCACGACGTCGCGCCAAAGGACATAGAAGCACTCAAGGTAAGTCGAGCTGTGCTGGCCTTGGTCGATGGACTCGATGCGGGAACCTTGTTTGAGATTGGATACGCCCGCGCCCTCGGCAGACCAGTCGTGGTGCTCGCACAATCGACGCCGGAGGAGCCGCTGAAGATGTTGACGGGGACCTCATGTGACGTTGTGCCCGACTTCGTTACGGCGCTGTATCGCGCGGCGTGGGCGGCGCGGGCGTGACCAAGCGTGCGCTCCTGCTTTCAGGCGGAATGGATTCGACTGCGCTCGCTTGGGGGCTACGACCGGATCTCGCCATTACCATCGATTATGGACAGTTGCCCGCTCGGGGAGAGATCAGTGCATCGGTCGCAGTCTGCCAGACACTTGGACTTCAGCATCGAGTGATCCGAGTGGATTGCCGGTCCCTCGGGTCCGGGGACATGGCGGGTACCAGCCCGCTGACGTTTGCGCCGGTCAGCGAATGGTGGCCTTTCCGAAATCAACTCATTGTTACGCTAGGTGCGGCCGCGGCGATTCAGGCGGGAATGAACCACCTCGCAATTGGTGCGGTCGTAACCGACGCGTCACATGCGGATGGACGGAGAGAGTTTTTCGAGGCGATGAACAGACTCCTGCAGTTGCAGGAGGGAGGAATGATGTTGGAGACACCTGCGGCCGAAGACACGACGATCTCGCTCTGCCGACGCTTCTCCGTGCCGTTTGAGATCCTAGCATGGTCGCATTCGTGCCACGTCTCCGAACATGCCTGCGGCCGCTGTCGGGGATGCTGCAAACATCGGGAGTGCATGCGCGAGTTGGGCTATGGCGAGTATTGAGGACGAGCCGATCAGGCTCGACACTCCGGGCCCGTATATTCGACTTCAGTTACCCGTGCTTCGGGAGACACCCCTTCCACCACCAATTGAGCCTCGAGGATCGTTGGTCGCGGCGCTTGCACGGCGCCGCTCGGCTGAAGTTTTCACGCCCATCTTGACCGGCGAACTTGCTACTTGGCTGCACTATGCAACCTCGGTTCAGGCGGTGAACGCAGAAGACCCAAACCGGCAGCGGCGTTACGTGGCGTCGTTCGGCGCCCTGCATCCTGCCAGCATCCTGCTGGGCAGTCCGAATGGTTCATGGCATGCGTATGTGCCGGAAAGGCATGCCCTAGGTGACCTGGAAATTGACCTATCCACCGCAGCAGCACTACGCACGCGGGCGCAGCAGTGCTTTCAGACGCAAGATGCGACGCTCGTCGCACTGCTTTCCGATTTCGATCTAGCTGCGCATTATTACCTGAACCCGCTCTCGCTCCTGCTTCGAGACGGCGGTGTTCTATTCGGGCATGCTGCGCTTATCGCAGCATCACTTGGCTTGGGGTTCAGGATTTTGGGCAGCACCGGCGCGCCCCTTGTCGAGCGTTTGGTGAAAGGTCTGCCGTTCAGGCCGGTTGCAACTGGCCTTGCTTGGGTAGGTGGTGCCCCCGCCGTTTGAGTGGCCGAGCCGCGTTGGGATGCTCTCCGAAAAGGCCGGCAACAAGCCGGGGGCTGTTCCGCATGCTTTGCCAAATGAGCGAATCGAGATTGGCAGCCGGGACGTTCATTGCTGCCGCCAATTCCAGGAAACGCCCTTCCATGTTCAGATAATGTTGCTCGACGCGGTCGAAAGTCGAGAAGAGACCCATGAGTTGTCCTGCTCGAACCACATGGATGTCAAGGATTGCCACATCGTTCGACCCAAGCCAATTGCGGACGATCCAGGAAGCCGTTTTGGGCCCGATGCCAGGAAGCTGGATCAAGCGGTCCCGCAGCGCGCGAGGCGAGTCAAGCGGCACCGGCTGGTCCTTCAGCGTCTTGAGCACGCAGGACACATAACGAGCCTTCTGCGACCAGAACCGATAGACAATGTCCCGGCCTCGTAGCATCAGCGGCTGTCGTAAGTTGTCGGAAAGCACCTCGGCGCTAGGAGACGGGCCTGCAATGAGGCCCCGATCACGCAACCGTTCGAAAGCGGCTAAGCCTACCTCGGCGGGAATGCCATGACCTCCCAGTAGACAAGCCACGACTTCTTCCTCGAACGTCTGGCCGAGGCGGTGACACCGATTGGGAAAGTCGTCTTCGTGCATCCAGTACTGCGTCAGCCAGTACGCAGCAGTGAAGAGCACGTCGGGCCGCCCCCAACGCACGCCCGGCACCACGCACACCTCCGGCGCTGCGATGCAGCGCTCGACGACCTGGTCACCTTTTAAGAAGTAGAAGACCTGCATCGTCGTCCTCCTCTTGCAGATGATCGCCAAGCCACTCCGACAGGAGCCGCTGCTCCTGAGGGGAGAGTGTTGAAATGCGTGTCTGGAGCCGTTGCAGGCGACGCTTGATCGTCTGGCGCTCCCGGAAATCTCGTCCAAGGTGCCGCGTGTCATGCAACCGGGACGGGGTGTCGAAGTTGAACCAGATCTTCTCTTGTCGAATTCCGTCATGCGCCTTCGCCGGGTACGTCTGTGACTGCCAGGCGCAGAGGAACTCATCATACAACTCGGAAGGGTAGCCCGAGACTACCACCCGGCAAGGCAGCTTCTGCAACGTCCCAAGCAGCCGCAAGTGGTCGCTTTCGCGGTAGTCATATCGGTAGACCCGCGCACGCTTTCGCGTACTCGGCAGGTATGGCGGGTCGCAGTACACGACCTCGTCTCCAAGGAAGTGATGGGAGGAAAGGAAGTCGACGGCATCCGCTTCGACATAAGAAGCGAGCAATGGGAAGAGGCTCTGCCAGTGCCGAATGACTGCTGGATCGCGGTCGATTCCGATGCTCATTCGGGCAGGCGTCTTGTGCAGAAGCACGGCACCGCCCCCCAGATGTGTCTCGATATATGTGGGGTGCGGTGGAAGGACGTTGATGATGTGCTGGTAGCACTTGCCTTTGCCACCTGGGTACCGCATGAAACGATCATCGTCATTTCCGGCGATGATGTCAAGCGGTTTTGAGGTGAGACAAGCGACCGACGAACGGTTCGACCCGGACGATTGGTGCGTGTCGGACCGGCTCTGGGGTTCCGGTTACTATTGAACTACAACAGGTTTAGACACTGTTGCGGCGAGTTGCTGCCGTTTTGCAGCTTTCTCTCGCATCTCGTCGGCCGTGCGTTGGCGCACGGCAATCTCATCAAGGGCGCGCCGCTTCGCTTCCATCCGGACGTGAGAATAGCGTGAGAGCATCGCGCGCGAGACGTGCCCGGCGATGCTCATGATTACCTCGTCCCCTGCGCCTGACTCAGAAAGCTCAGTGACGAGCGTGTGGCGGTTATCGTGCCAGCGCCCGACGACTTTCGCGTTGCCGCGGACCTTCGTCCACGCCGTCCTTAACGTTGTGACGGGGCGCGTGGGATCGTTCGGCTGGCCCTTCCCGGCGGGAAAGACGTACCACTCCGGCTTGCACTCGCCGAATCGCTTCACGTACCACGCGGCGTGTACTTCAAGCGCCGCCAGAACCGTGTTGTTCAGCGGGATCACTCTGCCGGTTCCCGCCTCGGTCTTCGACTTGCCGACGGTGAGCTGCTTCTTGTGGATGAGGTCGATCTGTCCCCAGCGGAGTTCGCGCAGTTCCTTGTCGCGCAGCCCGCAGTTCAGGTCTACCACGAGGGCCGGGTACATGTTCTTGCTCCGCAGCTTCGCGGCTTCCGCCAGCATGCGGGCCTTTTCGTCGGCGGTATAGGCGCGTCCTGGCGACGGCGGCGTCGCCAGCTTCAGCGCCTTATCCCGGCGCAGCTTCGCGCGGATCAGATCGCCCTGGTCGCCGCATAGCCTCAAGAGCAAAAGCACCTCGTCGTTGATGGTCTTGGGACCGGCCTTTGCCGCGAGCCGAGCAGTCTGGTAGTTCTTCACGACCGTAGGCGTGATCTCCACGACGAGTTTCTTGCCGAGGTGATCCGTCACGTGCCCGAGGGCGTAGACCGCGAACGTGGGCGCTTCGTGCTTGGCCTTGTACTCGATCAGAAATTCGTCTGCCGCCTGCTGAACCGTCTTCCGCCGTTGCTCGCGGGCTTCCTCCTCGATGACTTGGCTGTAGCTCTTCTCCAACCGCTCGCGCTGGTTGCGCTCCTCTTTGATGGCCTGGGCCTTGTTGGCAGTGCCGGTGGAGCCACGGTGCCGGTGGCCGTCCAGGAAGAACTCGTAATGGTAGAGCCTGCCGTTTTTGAAAACACTCATGCGGCGGAATTTGCCTCGAACCCATGAGGGTCTATGGTTTGCGGAGCAGTCAAGTCAAAGATCTCCGCGGCCGGCCAGCTTCACGCCTGGGTCGATTGTTGGACTTTGCAGCGCCACCGCCGCCCGGTTGCGATTCCAGGAACGCCGTAATGTCGCCGAGCTTGTACCGAACCGTCGTGCCGTTGATCCGCCGGAACGGGCAGCCGATGTTCAGGCGCCGTTCGTTCTGCAATACCTTCACACTGCATCCGCGAATTGCCGCGTAGACGTGTTCATCGACCCACGCCCATGGAACGGTCGGCACCTGAGTCAGATCGACGGGCCGGGTCATATCGTGACCGCCATGGTGCTGGCGCGCCCGCAGATGTACAGCCGTTCGCGCGCCCTGGTCGCACCCACGTAGAACTGCCGGACGACGGAGTCGCGCGCCGCGCCCCCGTGAGCATAGTGCGCGTCTCCGGCCTGAGACAGATCCGGAAAGAGGTACACCACATCAGCCTGCCCGCCCTTGACGGAGTGGATCGTGCCGACCACAGCCCGAGGCGTTTCGAGCAACGCGCCTGGCCCGCGCTTGGCTGCAATATCGGCAGGAAAGGTGGCGCGCTTCCGCGCTTCTTCCATGAGACGCGAGCGCCACCAGTCGAGCAACTCGCGGTAGCCGGCATCCCACGCTCCCATCATCTGATCGAGTGCGTCAGGTTCGAACAGGTCAACCAAATGTTCCATCGTGACGGCGGCGGTCACGTCGCCGGTCTTGAGCTTGGACTTCACCCCGTGGCGCAGGACGCCCTGCGCCTTCAGCAGTTCGGCCCAGGACGCCAAGTCCCCATGCGTCCACGGGCGGTGCTCGGGACCATAATCGGGATGGCCGATCAGCAGCGCAAGAATGCGGGCGGGTGTCGAGCCACGATTCCCCATCCGAAGGGGATTCCAGAACCCGTTCGACTTCCGGTACGGATTGTGGAACGCGATTCCGTGCTTCCGGAGCACCGCCACCAGGGGCCGGAGCATGTACGAGCAGGAGGCCAGGAACATCACCGTCTGGCCGCGCTCAAGATGCTCGGTGGCGGTCTTCAGGATTCCGTACTCGCTCCGGTTGTAGGTGTCGAACCGGCCCAGCCGGTCGAGCGCGCCGTCCTCCGGGCGAGGCAGGTATTCCTTCGCCTGGCGGCGTCCAACCTGCCGGATCAATGTCTCCGCGAGGCGATGGACGGCGCGAGGCACGCGATACGACTGCTTCAGGACGATCTTGTGATCGTCCGGGATGTCCGGATCGAGGAACGCCTCCGGCGATGCGCCCGTGAACGAGTAGATGGTCTGGTCGTCGTCCCCGGCCACGATGAAATAGCTCGCGTGCTCGCCCCACTTCCGGACCAGTGACAATTGCATCCGGTTCAGATCTTGCGCTTCGTCCGCGAAGATCACGGACGGATTCCGGGGTGCGATTGCTACGTCCCGCCACGCCGTCTCGATCAGGTCGGCAAAGTCGAGCAGGCCGTTCGCCTGCTTATACGCCGTCCACTTCTGCTCGAACCTGATGAGTTCCGCCGGCCACGCGCCACGCGGCTGCATCATCCCGCGAAACCGGCCCAAACGCTGAAGCACCGCGTCGCCGCTTTTCTCCTGGTCCCCGGCGTCTTCCTCCGATTCCTCGCCGTCGAGCTTCCCTCTCTTCTTCTGGGGCGTAATCCAGAGAGACGGATTGTCCTTGTTCCACTCCTCCACGTTCGCTTCCGCGATCTCCGGCCCTCCGAGCGCGTGCCAGCAATGCGAGTGGAGCGTGCCGACGCGATCTGGTGCGATGGGCAGGTCGCGCCCCGCCAGTTCCGCGGCAGCCGCCCGCGAAAAGGAGGTGACCAGGATCGAGTCCGGGCCGTAACGATCCACGGCGCGTCCGATTTGGCGGGTCAGATTCGTTGTCTTGCCGGTTCCAGGAGGCCCGAAGATCCGGTACTCCGACGTGACGTCGTGGTCGCGCCCACCGATTCCTTCGAGGTTGCCTGTTGCGCGCTGTTCATTCTCCCCGCACATCGCGCGCCTCCTGGGGCCGGATCTCCCTCGGGTCGAAATCCGGCAGCGGCAGCACGCGCCGGATCTGGTCGTACTTCCGGCCGCACACACGGTACTTGGTCCCGCCGACCGCGACCAGCATGGAGCCAGCCTCCCGCTGCGAAACCTTCTGGCAGGTCGTCTTGGCCATGTACGCTTGGAAATCGATGGAGGAGACGGCAATCCGGCCATCGTCCGTAACGATCGGCTTGCGCTGGTCCTGGACGCGCTGATTCTCGATGGACGCGATGAACTCCGTCTCCTGGAGGTAGCTCAGAAGGTGCAGCCGCGCCCCGCGAATCAGGTCCTCCTCGTCGGTCGGTTCCTCGATATAGCAGGCGTTGAGCATCCACTGGGACAGTTCGCCCCAGGCCTTCGGCTTGAACCGGGGGATATGCCGGTTCGTCACTGCGCCGATGGCGTTGTGGACGGACTGCTGGTCGGTGAACTTGGCGAAACTCGCGAACTCGATCACGCGACCGTCCGTGAGTTTCATGTGGTAGGTCGGTTCCTTGCCGTCGAGCTTCGTGAAGCGCACGATGGGCGTTCTCAGGATCGCGGCGATCCTGGCGCACAGGGCCTCCCGTTGCTCCGGCATGGCGCTATCGGTTGCCTCCGGCTGCTCCAGCGAAACGTGCGCGCCCCCAGGCGGAACGGGGGCGGTTGTGGGCGGTGCGGCCACGCGGTCATCGGCAGCCGCGGCGGGAGTCTCCGGAGGCGGGTCCAGCGTTGCAATAGCGTCCGCCCCGCCGCCGGTCCTCCGGCTGGCCTTGCCGATTGTTCTCTGAAAGTAGTCCACCCGCGTGCGCTGCGGACGGGAATAGAGCGCGCGGTGGTGGATGATCAGAGTCACGATCTCCTGCTCAGACAGGCCGGCATCCATCCCAAAGCACGCAAGGGCGAGATCGTACCCGCTCTGGCTCTGATCCTTCAGATCGTGGCGCTGTCTGAGCCAAGTGTTCCGGAACCGCAGGTCATCGCGAATCCACATGTCGATGCGATCCTGCCCGATGCGCTTGGTGAGGTCGATGACGAGTTGCCTGTCCGCGAACTTGTCTGCCCATTCCTGTGCCGCCGTTTCCCGCGCTTTTGCATCCAGCACGCCCTCGCGATCCAAGAACTCCTCGAAGTCCGAGAGGTTGTATCTGCGGTCGTTTACGGAGAGGATCGTCACCGCCTTCGGGTTTGCCGGATCCTTGAGGTTACGCGTGCCGGGAATGCGGAGGACGCGCGCGAGGTCGGAGAGTTTGTCGTACGACCACTCGTGATTGGCGGCGTTGCGGCCCAGAAGCGCGTGCCAGCGCGCCAGGACCCGCGCGGCGTCCCTGCGCTCCTCTTCGCTATCGAAGATCAGCGGCTCCTTGAACAGCCACCAAGGGTGGACGCCGTTGCCCGTCAGAACCAGGATCGACGGAGGCATACCGGCAGGTAGGATCTTCAGGGCATCAGGGATCGTGGCCGGAAGCGGCTTAACGCCGTGCGCTTCTGACTTAAGATCCAGATCGGCCCCGATGCCGCAGATGCCCGATGCCTCTTCCGACTTGCACCGCCTCATCGGGCCGAGGTCGGCTTGAGAGAGCGCCAAGCCGACGTACACGTCCTGGCTGCTCGCGGCGGCGGAGGCGAAGTCCGCGGCCTCTGCCACGTCCTGGAACCAGTGGCTCCGCTTGTCCTGCAACGTCCAGAGCAGGATGTAGTGCTCATTGGGCTTCGCGCCCCAGAGCAGGTTCAAGAAGGCGCGCGGCGTCATCCAATCCTCCGCGCGATCAGTTCTTTCAGTGAAAGCAGATAGACAACCTGATCTATGGCTTCCTCGATGGCGAGATTCAAAATGGCCGGAGGCGGCAAAGCCAGCAGTTCGCCGCGATGCTCAACGGCGCCAGCACGGTATTTGGCGTCTACCAGAGCGGCAAACTCCTCCTTTACCCGAGCGAGATGGGATTCCTGAGCTTGGTTCATCGATCCGCCAACCCTCCTTCGTTGCCCTCCGCGCGCCAACCGCAGACAGACGCGCCGTACCACTGCTCCGCCGTCCGGATCGCGTGATCCAGGTACGGCGTGGCAAAGTCGCGCCGCCGTCCAGCCGTCTTCGATCCAACCCACATCGACCACCGCGCGCCGTCTTTCACGAGCCAGATGCGGATGCCGCCGCACTCGCCGGAAACGCAGTTGGCACCGGCGGGAATCGCGGGCTTGTCCTCCGGCCTCTTTTCCTCGCGCACGATAGACGCGGACGCTCGCCAGCGGTCGTATGCCACGAACCTTTCGCCGTTCCACACCGTCAACACGGCGTCGTCCATCGGTGCGTCCGCCGGCACGTCGATAAGGGCGCAACCCTCATCGCGCGGCTCCTCGACCGTCGCGACAGCCTCTTGCTGCCTCTCGCGGAGGCGGCGCAACGCTTCGCGTCCGTACACGCTCATGGCAACGTGTCTTCCTCGTCGCGCGGCCTGCTGTCCCTATCCTGGTCGATCACATCGTTGACAACCCTCGCGATCGCCGGCCAAGCCTGCGGATCGATGGTTCCCAGGTCGACCAGTCTCATCGCGGCGTATTCACCCTCCACCTTCGCCCTGTGCCTCACGCCGCCCTCCGGAGTACTGCATCCACGCGGTCGATCCGAGTGCCGATCCACCGCATGACGGGCACAGCCATGCTGTTGCCAATCGCCTTGTAACGAGGGCCGTCCGGAGTCGCGCCGAACTCCGTTGCCTGCTGAATGGAGATGCCCAGGTACTCTGCCATCTCGACAATCTCCTCGGGCCGGAGCCTCGCGTTGTAGCCGGGGATCAGCGTCCAGTCGTCGGGGAAGCCCTGCAATCGCTCGCACTCTCGCGGCGTGAGCCGCCGCACCGCGACCCAGGACGCCACCAACGGCGCACCATCGCCGCGCCCCGAAGCTCCGGACTGCGCCTTGAGCGGGGGTGCAACCACGTCCGGCGCACCGCGTCCATTACGCGCGTACCGTGCCTCGAAAACGACCGGCGCTGCCACGCCGCCGCCGTCGCTGGACAAAACCGGCGGTGTGATCTCGGATGCGGCGAACCCATCCTGGCCGAACGCGCGGAACGCGACCGCGAGCTGGCCTCCGGCGTTCGGATGCGACTCGTTGTGGCCCATCGCCCGAAGAGTGGGCGCCACATCTTCCATCGCGTCCGCGCCGTGGTCCTTACAGGAGAAGCCAATCGGCAGCAGGGGGATGCCCTTGCCGGTGCCATCCTCGGTCGCATCGAAGCCTTCGCCGCGGAGCGTGTGTGCGACGAGGTTGTGGTATTCACTGCCGGATGGCCCGCTCCCGCGCTTGGCCCACTTCGCGCTTATGGAGTGTCCGACGATCTCTGCCGGGATCAGATACCCGGTTGCAGCACCGTGCGCGCCGGGATCGAAGCCACCCGTTGAAGCGCGTGCTTCAAGAGTTCCGGCAATCTCCTGCCCCGCTTTTCGGCGCGGCGCAAGATCCCGGCGCAGGCTTTCGCGCTCAAAAAGTACCGCAGCGGCAGCCTGCCACCCTCCAGCACATCCAACAACGAAGACGCGACGACGACGCTGGGGCACTCCGAAGAACTGAGCGTCCAGAATTCTGTAAGCGACCCCATACCCGAGGTTCGCCAGCGCCCACAGGACGGTTCCAAACGTTCGTCCACCATCGATCGACAGAACGCCGGGGACGTTTTCCCACACGACCCAGCGGGGGCGTGCGCGCGCAGCCAGTCGGAGAAACTCCAGCGTGAGGTTGCCACGCGAATCGGCCAATCCAAGCCGGTGTCCGGCGACGGAGAAGGACTGGCAGGGGGTTCCTCCTACGAGAATGTCAACTGTTCCTGCCGGGTCGATCCGCGTGAAGTCGCCAAAATTGTGAACCTCCGGAAAGCGATAGGCGAGCACGGCGCTCGCGAACGTGTCGATCTCCGCGTACCAGGCGGCGCGCCAGCCAAGCGGCTGCCAGGCAACAGTGGCAGCTTCGATGCCGGAGCAGACGGACCCGTAGATCACGTATGGCTCTCCTGTTCAAAGTGGATGTGGCCGCATCTGGGGCAGCGCGCCGGCTGTTCCGATCCCTGCCACCTGTAGTGGCGGCACCCGGAGCACAGCCACACCGTGGGCTCTTTCCGTTCGATGCCCAGGATCGCGAGCGCCTCATCCACGGTGCGCGCGACTCCCGTGAGCGCGCCCGCGAGTTTCCAGTCCAGGAGCCTCTGCGTCTGAAGTTCGGTCAACTGCGAGGCTCGATCGTCCGGGCGCTTGACCTCGATCTCGAAGTGACGGCCTCGGATGGTCCCGTAGAGATCCGGGTCGCCGGCCACGCCCATCGCAGTGCCGTGGCGCTTACGGACGACCACACTGGAGACCTTCCTCAAAGCGGACATGATCCGCGCGACCACGTACTTCTCCAGGACCGGCTGGCGCTTCATACGCGCACCCCGGCGAACTGCTGCTCATTGGAGGGGGGGCGATCCGCGGCAGGCGCCGCCGCGCCGAACTGCACCAGCGACTCGCGACGGGCGCCGCACTTCGAACACGTCTGCACATCGATGTCACGCTTGCCCTCGAACTGCGGCCAGCGGCGGGGAAAGCCCCAGGCGTGATGGCAGAACCACTTGAAAACGCCCATGGCTATTTGCCCTCCGGCCTGCGGTACACGGTGCATTCGCGACCGCGCCCCTGCTTCATGATTTCCAGGTCGCCACCCTTGGCCATCGAAGTGAGGGCGAGGCCGATGCTGGCCTTGCGCTGCTTTTCGAATTCCGGGTGCCGGATCTTCGGCGTGGACGGCATGTGCTCGATGCTCAGGGTGAAGATCTCGTGGACCGTGAACGGCTGGCCAGTCTGGATCTTCGCGGTGTACTCACGCACCCTCTGCATGCCGACGTAATGCTTCTCGCCCGCGATACCAGTGTTGCCGTTCGGCACCGCCACGCCGTTCTGCACAGCGAGGCCGACGACCACGTCCTTCATCAACTCCTGGGTCGCCGGGTCTTCGAGCAGGTAGTACATCGACTCCAACTTGGCGATCTTCTGCTCTTCGGCCTCGGCCTGCTTCAGATAGACATCGCGCTGCTCCGTGGTCTCCGCGATGCGTTCGAGGATGTTCTCAAGAACGTCCATTGGAGCCCTCCTTTGCCCGCGCGCGCTTGGAACTAGCGATTCCGCATTCGGGCGTCCAGTGTTCCGGAGCCACGACCACGGACGCATTCCGGCCGCTCCTTGTGGACCTCCGCATCTTTGTCCGGATGACTCGACCGGACGCGAGCAACTCCGAGATCCGCGCGGAAGCAGTCTGGTGCCGCAAACCGAGGTCGGTCTCGATCTCGTCGCAAGTCCTCCCAGCGGGAACTTCTTTAAGCCGCCCGACGATCTTCGCCCGCATGGCTTCCTTGATCCGCTCAATGCTCGCGTGCGCTTCGCGAGACTCCGTATTGCCCTTGTGGTAGCTGCCGCAAATGTCGTCCATCACCGTGCCCCCTTCACCGCCGCGTGCCCGTTTTCCAGACCCAGCGCCGCCATCCAGGCACGCTGATTGGCGGTAAGCCTCGCCAGCATGTTGGCCCGAACCTTGCGGACATCGAGATCCAGCCGCGCGCAGACGGCCGCGAGACTGAAGTGCCACTGAGCATGCCCGGCGCTGTCGAACGCCCACCGAGCGGCATCCTTGAACTCCGTCAGTCTCTCGGGCTCGTTCCTGGGCTGCTTCTCGGGCACCGGCTTGTTCCACGCGCGCAGGTCCGAGAGGGCCTGCCGCACGATGGCGCAGTCCAGCGAAAGCTGCCCGCTGTTCAGGTGCCCCCGCTTCACTCGCCGCCTCCGTCGATGGTGTTGTTGTCCATGTCTGCGCTTCCTCCGGCGGCTGAGTGGCGGGCGCCGGGCCGGTGTTCCAGTCGTTTAAGGGCGCGGCTCCTAACTCCGCGGCCCCCCGCCGCCGCGGGCTATTCCTCGATGCTGCCGACCAGGAGCGGAACCGCCGTCTCGTTGGCCACCCGCTCGCGGATCTCCTTGAGCGCGTCCTCGATGAAGCGGTGCGGGCGCACGATCTCGTACCAGAAGATCAACTTGGCCTCCTGCAACCGCCACCGCAGCCGCACCGGGATGCGGTACGCGGGGCCGTTCATGTGGATCGGGATGCCCAGAACGAACTGCTCGGGGATCTCGATGGTGCCCTTCTGGGACGTGCCGCGAACGACCTCATCGAACTGGAACTGGATCTGGCCGTTGTTCAACCGCACGCCGGAGGAGAAGTCCACCGTCTTCTTCGCCTCGAAGGTGAGCGCGACCTGGAGCAACTCCGCGCTGTTCGGCTCGACCACATCCGGCATGTTCTCTTCCAGGAAGCGCGCGAACTCGACCTGCGTAGTCTGCTTGCGGTTCGCTCCCATCCACGTCTCGAATTCCACGCTCCGGCGCGGCCTGAACGTGGCGGTGTGGTCGCACCAGCCGGGCGTCTCCGTTTCGTGATAGTCGAGGACCGCGACGAACTGCTCCTGCTCGCTATTGAAGAAGACACGGGACAGGCCGGGGAGCTTGAAGCCGTTCACGTACCCGATGAACGAGTCGGTGTCGTACAGGAGGACGCTCTCCCTGATCCGCAACGGACGGGGCAGGAACTCCTCCAGCGACTTGATGCTGTACTCCCTCGGCACGACCGCGAACGTGCCAGCTTTCTCGTCAACGACAGGCGTGCGCGGATCGCCCAACGCCGCACCGGCGGCGATCGCCGCCTGCATATCGCTCATGGTCTGCGGCTCACCGCTGTTGCCGTAGTTATCGCGTCCCATCTACACCACCTCCTTGAGTTGTTTCGGTTGATCCTCGATATCGACGACCCGCAACGGGAGCATCTGCTGCCTCGGGTCGTTCCGGACGAGGCGGTTGTCCTCGGTCAGATAGAAGACGGTCATGCCGCGCTCCAGCTCGGGCAATTTGGTTTTGATTTGCGATTCGACCATCACGACGTTCGTGACGCCCTTGCTGGCGGGCTTCACATTGACCGTCAACGTGACCGATGCGCTTCTGCCGGTTCCCCGCACGGCGGCGAGGACCTTCGCGAGCGCGTCGCTCAATTCGGCAACCGTCGCTCCGTTATTCAACTGAAGAATCGTTTCGGGAAACATCCGCGCTCCTATTCCGTGGCCGCGCCCGGCGTAACGCGGGCCGCGAAACTCTGCGCGAAAGCGCGCATTTCTTCGGCGCGGCCGATCTCCTCGGGCGACAACCTGCGGACGAACTTCATCACCGCCTTGCCGTACACCTTGCCCTGAGCGTTCTGCGCCTTCTCCAACTCGATCCGCAGGATGCAGTGGTGGTACTGCAAGCGCTGGGTGACGAGCTTCAGGAAGAACTGCCGGATGGCCTTCAGGCTGGTGGGCGGAATCGAAACTACCTCCGGCAGCATCGACGTGCCGCGCAGGATGAACAACTGCTTGTTCTGCTTGCACGCCTGCCCAGCGCCGCCGTCCGGAGCCGACTCGAACTCCGCGAGCGGGCACCCGGCGCACTCGCCGCCCGGCTTGCCGGTGCCGGTCACGCCATCGCGCGACGAGCAGTCGGGCGGCACATTCCCGGCATCCTTGGAGTGGAAGTACGAGCGCGTGTCGCGGGCGTGGACGACTACGCCCTCGATGGCAGACACGGTGGCCTCGCCCTCCAATTCGTTAAGCAGCCACAAAGCCGTTCCGGACGCGACTTTGATTCGCGGCAGATCGAACTCCGTGATGCTGCCGCTGGCGCAGTTGGTGTGGAACGCCGCCATCACTTCCTGCCGTTCTTCTTCCGGCATCGTGAGCGCGAGCGGCGCGGCGGTAATCTTTACGAGGTCTTGCGGCATAGCTTTCTCCTTCACGCTTTTCTGGTGCTGCTGAGTTTGTGAACGATGGAGAGCTTCAACGCCCCGGCAAGCACCAGCGGGAGCGCCGCGCGCAGATCGTCCTCGGTGACGACCCGCTTCTCCCTGCCGGCCGTGGCCAGCAGTTCCTTCCAGATCTCGCGAACGAAACTCGTAAGCGAGTTGGTGTTGTAGTTCTCCGCGACGTACTGGTCCAGCCCCGCCCGCTTGAGTGCTTCGACGACCTCGTCGCGGCCGTTGAGCGGGCTGGCATAGACGTCCGGGTAGATCGAGAGCGTACGCTTCACGCCGTCCGCTTCGACGGTCATGGAGGGGACGCCTTCCTCGACGAACATCGGGATTATCTGTTCCTCCAGTTCATCGAGCCTCTGTTTGGTCGCCTT
Source organism: Acidobacteriota bacterium (assembly GCA_023436715.1). Lineage (GTDB taxonomy): Bacteria > Acidobacteriota > Terriglobia > Bryobacterales > Bryobacteraceae > Fen-330. The sequence goes on along the minus strand of JAEZIJ010000036.1, from coordinate 47,301 downwards.
GAGATCGGCGTCCAGTTCCTTCTTGCGCGTCTCCAGGGACACAAATTCCCTGAGCGGTTCCATGTTCATGGCTGCTTCGTTCTCCTGGCTGGCTAGTGCTTGATTTCCGCGAGGATTGACTGCACGATCTCGGCGCGCTTTTCCAGGGCGCGCATGATCTTCACGTCCACCGTGTTCCTCGCGACGAGGTGGATGTGCTCGACCGGGCGCGTCTGTCCCGGACGGTGGACGCGGGCGAGCGCCTGGTCGTACTCGCCCAACGAAAAGGAGAGCGAGTAGTACATGGCAAAGCGAGCCCGCGTAAAATCGACTCCGACGCCGCCCGCGCTGATTTGCACCGCGAGGACTTGAGCCTCGCCGTCCTGCCAGCTTTTCAACTGATCTCGCCGGCCGGACAGTTCGAGCGTGCTGTATCCCATCGCTTCACATGCGTGGTGTACAGCGTCCAAGTCGGCATGGAACCGGCAGAAGACGACCACCGCTTCGTCCGCGCCGATGTCCTCCAGCGTGTCCGCCAAAAGTTTCTGCTTGCTCGAATCGACGCGCTGCACGATGTGGTCGTCGGTGGGTACGCAGCCGCCCACCACCTGCTGGAGACGCAGAAGTTTCACCAAGGCGTTCGCGGCGGTCACGGTTCCGTCCTTCACGCGCGCCACGAAGTCCTCTTCAAGGTTGCGGTAGATGCGCGCCGCCTCCGGCGTCAGGTCGCAGTAGTATGTGACGTGTGTGGCTGGCGGCAGGTCCAGAACCTCCGGGCCAACCCGAAACGTGATCCTGCTCATCGCGGCTTCCAACTCGTCGAGTTTCTGGAACCCGGTAATCTGCTTCCGCTGGTAGCCGCCCATGACCGCGTACTTGGTCCGGAACGCGCTGAACGAGGGGCCAAAGATCGTCACATCCAGGAACCGGAACTGCGCGTAGATATCCATCGGCCCGTGCGGCAGTGGCGTCCCGGTAAGTGCGATGCGATGGGCGGCGTGGAGGCGCATGCGCTTGAAGAACAGCGATGCCTTGCCGCCCGGAGCCTTGATGCGGTGTGCCTCGTCCGCGATTACGAGATCCCATTGGACCTTCTCGGCCCACGCCGCAAACGGATCGCGCCACGCGGAGTCGTAGTTGATAACTCCGATGAACGGCACGCCGAGGGTCTGCGCGAGCTTCATCTTCTCCGCGGCCAACTCCTGTTTTTCCGACACTGAGCCCGCATCCTCACCGAGAGCAATGAGCATTACGGGCGCGCCCACGTGGCGCTCAAACTGCGTGATCCACACCTGCACCACGCGTAGCGGGCAGGCGATCAGCACGCGCCGTGCAAACAGGGCGAGGATCAACATGTAGGCCACCAGGGATTTGCCCGTGCCCATGCCCATTGCCAGGAGAATGCCGCGCATTCCGGCGGCGAAGCGATCGGTGCAGAACTTGAAAGCTGCCTTCTGATGCCGCCAGGGGCGAGTGAGCATCCCATCCGGAACCACGATGTCCGGTTCCACACGAGAGGCGATCAGGCCGGAAGGCGGGTCTACGACCGGCGCTTTCGGCTGCGCCGGAATCTCCGCCTCCTGAGCCATCGGAGCAAGGAGCGCGGCGAACTCCGGCGTCGTACGTGCCCCGCGCAACTGCTTCGCCAGGAGCATGGCATTTTCGCGGGTCGCGGGCCACAGCCAGACGCGCGTGGCTCCGTTGAACCGCCCGCCGAGACGCTGAACCGTCAGCATGTCCGCGAAGGCAGGCAGGACCCGAATATGTCCGGACTCGACGCTAACGACGGAACTGTTCATTCCGCCCGTCCTTTTGCCGCTGAAGTTGCCGTTCCGCTTCCGCGAGCGCCTTACTGACCTTCGCGGAGGTGGCCTGCCCATTCCGGACCTTGTAAGCCATCGAGAGATCGCACCCGCACAACTGCGCCGCCAATTGCGGTACGCCACCGTGGTCGCGATTGATGCGCCTGCGTCTGGACACAGTTTTCCTGTACGCCTTGACCATGCCGTCTACCTTGTCCTTGGGGCTTAGAGACACCTCGGGCGTCGAACTCGAAACCACCGGATACGGAATGTGCGGCGTGCGTGCGGGCTATCCTGTCCGCGCCGCTTTGCTACCCCGTCGAGAACGCGCCGAAGCGTGTTTGGATCTGAACTACAAACCGAAAGTAATCCCAACGCCTAAGCGCGTCAAGACACTCGGGAAGGCGAACATGACGGATTTTGACGGATATGTCTGATAGCGGGAGAAATATAGTTACAGGAAATTAGGTTTTGAACTCCAAAGTGCGAACGGCAAGTACGGGGGAAGTGAGCGGTGGCGCCGTAACAGCAAATGAGGATTGGAGTTAGCGCGAATCGCGTAGGCCGGGAGGCGAGACGCGGTCGCCCGGATCGGCGTCGCGGGCGACCGGAAGGGGGAACCTGCACATCGAGTCTCCGGACTGCTACTCCGGCGGGTGGCACCGGAGCGCGAGGCATTCCTTCGGACGCTCCTCGCACCGTTTTTCAATGCGGTCGAGCCGAAGTTCAGCCTGCGCCAGTTCGCGCCCGATGCTCGCGCGGATCTCCGCGATCAACTGCGCGCTCACGTACTTGCCGTTGATGGCCGACAACACCTCGTCCTTCCACCCGACGAACTGCTTTACGAGCGAGACTTCGAGGGCTGCGGCATCGGCCTTCAATCTCGACTGGACTGCCGCCAGACGAAGGCCGACGAACACATTGACGGCAGCCGATGCCACCGTGAGAAGGGAGATCGCGATGGTGATTTCCTGGGCCGTCATCAGTTCTGAACCGCAACCGCCGTGGTCGCCTTCTGAAAGATTCCGGTCTTGTTGAACACGTCGACCACGCTGTTGATCAGGCTGGCGATCAACTGGACGTGCTCCTCCGGAACGGTCTGGCCCGCGATGGCAGACACCGTCTGGATCGTGTTCAATGCAACCTGGGCCTTGGTTTGCCCCGGCGCCTGGACGGTCTGCTCGACGGCGGCGACCGTGCCCATGACAACGGGCAAATACTTCGCGATGAGAAGAAGCGCTTTCATGTTTTCTCTCCTATTTCTGCGTTTCTGTCGAGAACAGCGTCTCGACAAGCGGTTGGAGCCAGCGCCGGTCGGCGTTTGCCCCGTACGAGTCCCACGTCTGAATCGCTGCCTTGATGCGCGCAGCTTCCGGCTCGGAGAACTCGAAATCCTTGGCGGCAATCGAGAGCGCGGGGTTCCAAACGGCGCGCTCCTGGCCCGCTACCATCTCGCGCTTCAACTCGACGGCTTTCTCTTCGTCGGCATCGAGCGCGATGCGATCCTGAATGCTCCAGATCGCGCGGATAGAACCCACGTCTGCCCGCTGCGCTCCAAGGAGCGCGTGCAGGTTCAGACGCTGGGTATGGTCCAGCGTCAACTTCATCGGGTAGCCTTTCGATTTACGGATTTGAGTAGAGGAGGATGTAGCCTGCGGTCACGCCTGCGGGGTTCTTCACCTTGAGGCATCCCGACCATCCGGACGGGTTGCTCGCGCCCACGATCTCCGCGAGGCGATAGCCGTTGCCAGTGCCGCCCGCGACGATCAGTTCGCCGCCAGCCGTGACTTCGAGCAGCGTGTGGTCCGCAAGGGTTGAGCCAGGACCGCGTATCTTAAGCGGGGACTCAGTGGTGTCCTTGGCGACCACCAGTAACTGCCCGCAGGCGACTCCGGCGGCAACGGCGCCGGCCTGGTATCCCCACGTGCGGGCGTACGCCTTCTTCGGATCGTTGCCCTGCTGGAGGCACGCGCCCCAAACGTGGAACGTCTGGCCGGAGGTCCAGCCATCGGAGTAATGGCCGATGGCGATCCAGAGAGACGTCGCGCCGCCCGTCATCGTCGCGGTCACCTTGAACCGTTGCCAGGAGGTCGTGAGCGTGACTGCGGTGGGTCCAGTGAGCCACGTGGTCCATCCGTTATCGAGGATGCCGAGCGACACGGTCATCGTGCCGGAGGCGACCTTGAGCCACACGTAGAACGTGTACTGGCCGTTGGCCACGAGCCCCGCGACATTCTGGCGAATCAGGCCCGCCACGCCGCTGGCGGTGACGGCATCTGCAGTCTGGTTACCGTCGGGGGCGACGATGCTGTTCGCACTCACCGTGCAGGTGCCGCCGTTCTTGTCCCAGGTCGCCGCGGAGAAGTCCTCGGAGTACTTCGCCATGTTTTCGTACGGCCCACCGGCTGATTGGAATGGCCCGCACTCGATTGAGTTCAAGTGCGAGTCCAGGTACGCCCAAAGATTGTTGGCGGCGGTGTACGCGAACGACGCGCCGCCCGACCCGTCGCGTAGCACGACCGTGGCAGCCGTCGCGTTCGAGGTCGCGTCGCTGATCTGCGATGACGTGTGCGTGTGGACCGATGCCGCCTTGCCCGCGAGATCTGTTGCCAGTCCGGTGATATCGGCCTCCGCATGCGTGTGCGAGAGCGGGGCCTTTCCTGCCAGAGCAGTCACGAGGCCGGTTACGTCGGACTGCGCGTGCGTGTGGGTGAGCGGCGCCTTGCCCCCGAGATCCGCGGCGAGGTTCGTCACGTCCGCTTCGGCGTGCGTGTGCGCCGGGACGGAGGAGAGCGCGACCGTCACGTTCACCCGGTCGTTGGCTGCCTCGTCCGTGACCGCCAGTCCGATGTTGGTGCCCTCGATCAGGTTCAACGCGTGGCGGGTGCCCACGTCCGCGCCTGCCTTCTGGATCTTGAACGGCAGCGCCCCGGAGACGATATCGGAGGCGTAATGCGTGTGCGTCGGCAGGTCCGAAGCCGCGAGTTGCGCGCCAGCCGTAACGCGCCCCTTCGCGTCCACCGTGGCTCTGGTGTACGTGCCGGGCGTGACGCCCGTCCCGGCCAGCGAGACGACTCCGGCCGCGACCGCCAGGCCACCGACCGGATCGAGCTGCACGACACCCTTCGAAAGCGCCGTCGCGTCCGGAACGGTGAGCGAGCCAAACGTCTGGCCGGGCGCCCACTCGACGATGGCATCCATTGCGAGGTGGTTGCTCGCGTTCAGAGCCATGCCGAGATCGCCAGAGTCGTCGGCTTTGCGCCACTTGACCGCACCAGCATTGGGCAGCCGCACCAGCCCGGTCGCCGCCTTCGTGCCTGCGCCGAACCCCGCGCCATCCTGGAACGTCTTGAGGCCGGTGACCGTGACCGCGCCATCCTTCCGGACATAATTGCGCGCGGCGGCGGTGCCCAACTCCGTCTCGATAGCCACTACCGCCGACTGGAGCGCAGCGATGAACCCCGCGACCATGTTCGCCTTGAGCGTGGCGTCCTTGTTGTGGGCGGCGGCGCTCGTCCCAAAGGCCCCACGCTGGCAGCCGGTGAACTGCGTGGCGGTCTTGCCCGTGTACACGATCAGTTCGTCGTCGATCGAGAGGATGCCGTAGCTCGCTGCGAAGCCTCCGGATGTGGAGGAGACGTTGATGGTCGAGTCGCCGGCCAGCACCGCGCCCGTGGTCGTCGCCTCCAGTGGCCGACCGGAAAACGCATCGACTGGAGTGTACAGGCTCGCCGCGCCGTCGATTGCGCCGGGATAGTTAGCCATTGAGCTTCCTCTCGTTCAACTTGAAGCGGTTGAGCGCGCCCGCTGCGGGCACGATCACATCGACGGCCCTCTCTACCTCCGCTGCTCGGGCGGCGCGCGGCTTGTGGTAGATCGCCGCCGTCGCGCTCGCAACCCATGCAGGCAGCGGTACCGGACGGCTGTTCAGACAGAACTGATCGAAGGCCCAGAAGCACATCGAGTAGAGCTTCGCCTGCTTCCACATCCCGTACGCCTGCGCGATGGGCGGGTCAGGAGGCCCGTACAGGCCCGCGAGGTACATGCACTCCTCGGCGGGCCGTCCCAGCGTCTTGTTGGCGAACGTGATGGTTTGCCGCATCAACGTGACGTTCTTCTGCCAGATGTCGTAATCGAAGCCTTCACACCGGAAGTACTTGATGCCGAACCCCGAGGTCTTCCACTGCTCCGGCAGGTTGACGTACATGAGCAGTTGCCGGTAGGTGGCGTTCGGCGCGGGCTTGCCTTGATTGGCGTCGAGCGGCCACAGGCACTCGAACACCGCTGCTGGATGCGCCGCGCGCACGTACTGGATCACATCCTGGCAGTAGGCCCAGATCCGATCCCGCAGGAACGCCGCAGTCTCGTGCGGGTGCGCCGGATCGCCAGCTGGATCATCCGTGTTGGAAGTGAACGGCCAAATCTGGTGACCTTTCGCCGCCGCGAATGCACCTATGGTCTCCTGGTCGTAAAACGGCATCCCGCCCTGCGGGTCGCGGGCGCGGTTGTCGAAATACCAATACTGCGTCTCGCCAAACTGGAGCACGACTGGAAGGCCAGCCGCCGCGATCTCGTCGGCGCACTCCCGGTACATCTGCCGGAGATAGGCCCGAACGCGCGAACCGAAGTGCATCTGGTACGAGGGCACGTCGAGGTACACGTCTTCACCCGGCGCCACGACGCCGCCGTTCAGCCGGAGGTACTTGGCCCGCATCTCCGCAGGCGGGTTATAGACCTCCATCGAGAAGGCGAACGAGGCAGTGATCCCCGCCGCCGCGAACTGGCCCGCCAAATCGCGAATCCACTTCCGCGCTCCCTCCGTCATCACCGGGGACGCGGAGTCCAGGATCTCCCAATCCCCCTCGTTCCCGGCCGCGCCCATGTGGTCGGATAGCGTGAGCGTCACGGAGTTGGGTGCGCTCACCGCCAAGCCGCCGAACGTGTACGACGGAGCCTTGGACTGAATCAGGAGCGTGCTGCTTGCGCCGAAGCCGTCGTTGGCCCACACGCCGGAGAACATGCCGTTGATCGTCGCGCGGAAGTGCGAGACGATCTGCTGCAACGTTTCGCCGTACCCGATGGCGTGTGCGATGGTCGTTCCCGAAATCGAAATCGACACCACGTTGCCGGGAACCGGGTCGCCAGAGAACGCGACGGTGGCGTACGGATAGCTCGCGCCGGTCCGCTGCCGCTTGTTGTTCCAGAAGACGCCCATGTACACGTCGGCGTGGCCCTTGAACCCGAGCTTCTGCAATTGCCACAGGTGCCAGGCAGGGGGCTTCTTGTAGCCGTGGTCCGTGTCGAAGTCGATGGCCAGCGACACGCCCTCGTAGTCCTTCGGCGCGTCCGGAACGTCCTGCGGGACCAAAGGCCACAGATAATCGAAGTAGCAATAGTACCCGCTGCTGGCGCCGTTCCGGTCGAAAAGAGCGGTGATGACGACCGTGTGGTTGCCCGCCGCAACATTGCCGCGAACCTTCAGCATTGCGGTGGTGCCGCCGTACTCGCTCAGATACAGGTCGTGCGTGCTGGACACGCCGTCCACATCGACGGTGATCTTGCCGCAGTCGGTGTTGAGGAACGTCCCGAGGTACAGATCGTGCTGCCGGGTCTGCGAGTAGGCGAGAGCGACCTTGCGAACGTCTCCTGGGCCGGTGGGTGCCGTGCGCCGCGCGTGACCACCGCTCCACCATTGGGACGGCCAGCCGGCCGCGCCGTACTTATAGTCCTCCCAATAGCCGGTGTACCTGCATCGCGCGTCCGACTCCTCAATCCGCGCCGCCGCGCCGCCCACTTTGAGGCTCGCATCGCCTGTGACCGAGATGTTGGACAGGACCGCGCGCCACTCCACGTCGGAGGAGAAGCCGCTCTTGGGCGAGAGTTTACAGACGCGTGTGCCCGCCGGCCACGCCTGCGGCGCCGTGCCCTCATACCCGCGAATCACGTTGGCCTGCCCAGGGAGGGCCTGCGCCAGCAGGACGCGTTCCTCGCTGGACTGGTCGCCCACGAAGTACCGTCCGCCCACCAGGCGCGAGGTGTCGTCCACGCTCCAAAAGGTGTCCCACTGGCTCACGTCACCAGTCAGGAAGCAGCCGTCCTCCAACTCCTCCTCCGTACGCTCGAACCGGGGCGCGAAGACGATGTAAATCTTGCGGCAGTTGTTGGTCGGCACCGCGCGCCCGAGCTTATCGACGAGGCTCCCGAACGGGAGCGTGACGTGATACTTCTTGTCGCAATCGCCGCCGGAGAATCGCGCGGTCGCAGCATCCCAGAAGAACCCCTGTGTGTCGGTGCCCTCGTCGTACGTCGGAACGGACGACTGCTCCGCTGGCGTCAACGGAATGTGGCCAGCCGTCATGAGAACCACGTCGAGGTTGCCGAGCTTGCCGTAATTGGCGTTCGGCGCGTCGAGCGCCTTGAAGGAGAGCACCAGTTGGAGGGATGCAGCGTCGAGCGATGCCTCGATCACGCTGGACTGGTCCGGACCATACCTGCCCGCCACCGGGTCGCCCGGCGTGTTGATGATCGCCATGAACTTGCGTGCGAGGTCGTAGGGGTACGGCACGGTCGTGACGTACGAGCCAGCCGGATGGTTGAGCGTGGGATTGACCGCCAGTTGACAGGTCCCCGCGCCAAGCCGGGAGTCGAGAACGTGGCACCATTCTTCGTTCGTGCCCGTCCGCTCGATGATGACCTCCCGCGCGTGCGCGATGTTGCCGGTCGGGTCGTTCACCGTGATCCACTGCATGCCAGTGGACCCGATGAGGTCTTCGTACATCGTGCCTTCCCACCGGATATCGGCTTGGGAGACGGTGTAGCGCGTGTCGCGGAAGTGGAGGTGGAGCACGTCCGTCCCCCACACCGGCGTCTTCCCGCTCAGAGCGCACAAGACTCGGGCGGGCGTCTCGTCGCCGGAGATGACCGCCGCGTAATCGAGGAGGCGCACGTCGTACACGTCGCCTGCGGTGCCGCAGATAAACGTCATGGAATCCCACGAGACGGACGGGTACTTGGCGGCGTCCAGCCGCATGGCACCGTCGAGTGTGTGATCGTACTCGATATCAAACTCCAGCGTGAGGCCGGAGAGATCAGTTCGCGGCAGGTGCTTCACGCGCAAGTGGTTGAAGTAGTCGTACGCGTTGTAAAGCCCCAGGACCGCGAAATCCTCGGCCGCCTGGAAGATGCCGGAGATGGACACACCGGTGGCGGATGCATCGTGGAGAGTGGTCGTCGCACCCCGGCCGGTGAAGCTCTGCAACTGGAAGTTGCGCCGGGGGTCGAAGATGCGGAGGGCTTCTGAAGGCATGGGGAACATACTGCTGCCTTGCCTGCAAAAGACACGGCTAGCGAACTGAAGTGTGCCCTAAAGCTAGAGGTTGTGCCTCAGCAGATGCTCTTCGAAGGAGTGATAGTTGGCTTGATTACCGCTTCGATTCCGTCTGCCCTGAATCGTGTTATCGATGTGACCCGCCAGGAAAATAGCGAGGTCGCTGAACTTCGCTTCTGGAAGAAAGAACGTCTTAGCGCCAAACTTGCGTTCGATGTTCCGGTGGATGACGGCGTAGGAGAACGGGACGCGTCGGCCATAGCTTGAATCTGCCTTTCGGAATTCGAAGTACTGGCGAAGGAGATAGTCGATGTAGCCCTTCATCCCTAAGTTCGCACCGATGGAACCCGGTGGATGTGCGATTCTCGGCGATTTCACGCCGGAGATCTTCGTGATGTGTTGCGCTATGTCCCCGCGGAACGACGACGACGTGATGCTCACGTGCACGCCAGTCTGTCTCGCAGCGGAATAGGCGTGAGACGTCCTGGCCAGTTCGGCCTTCTTTCCTATCACCTCGTCCGCAGAGAGGATCTGCTTCGTGATGCGTGCATGGCAAGAACTACAGACGACGATCAAGTTGCCGAGGTCGTTATTCGTTGGGTTCCCATCAATGTGATGGTACTCAAATGTCGACACGTCCGACTCCGAACAGAAGGGGCATAGCGAGTTTGCCTCCTGCAAAAGTCTTTTCTGGTCGAGCGCCGATATTGCCTTTCGAGGCTTGGGCATATCGCCCTGATAATAGCGCGCGTGCCCGTCGCCGGAGAAGCGCCACACCCAACGAAGGAAACTACAGAGGCCCAGCCTTTTAGGTCTGGATGACAACAGTGAGGTCGCTACCCGGATCCGGGTTGGCGACGGCCAGGATATCGAACGCGAGGCTATCACCCTCGTTGAGGGTCGGCGTAGGCCAGATAGTCGGGCGCACCGTCGCGCCCATCGCGTGATCCTTTGTGAAGACCGCTGTGAACGTCTGGCTCTCCGGATTGGCCGCGAGCACCTGCACGTACTCCTCGTCGGTCCTGCCGAGATCGATGTGTACGAACTCGCCCACATCGAACCCGAGTCGGTTCGCGCCGTACGAGGCCGTGTTCACCGTCTGCTGGCCGGGACCGGCGATCACATTCTGGTAGAGGACGATACCGAAGTCGTTGTACGGCAGGCGGCGCGTGGCTGGCTTCCCGTATCCCGCAGACACCAGGAAGTCGTACGTGTTCTTCGCGCCGTCCGGGAGCATCTGCGCGATGCCCATGTACTCCATTGGCAACCACGTGACCCCATCGTCGTGGGAGTACTTCACCAGGAACGCGCTCTGGCCGTCCGGGGTCGCGGTCTGCACGTAGGCGAAGATGCAACGGATCGACGCGCTGTCGTGGACGCGCATGGGGATGACGACGGTGTCCGCGACCGCCAGGGCACCGGGGATCTGGAACGTGTATGCACCGCCATTGCAGGTCCGGGCGCCGGGCATGAACGGTTCGCTGTGGTGGTAAAGCCCGAACGTCCTCATCTCGCCGTAGCCGAAGTGGTTCGCGACGCCCACGACCGCCGCGACGACGCACGCCGAGGGGAGCTTTGCCTCCACTCGCGCCGGGAGGCCCGGCGTCCGGAAGAAGCCCTTCTGCACCGAGTACGTGAAGGTCTTGTAGTCGATCTTGAAGAAGCGCATCCCGTGCGGGTGGGCGCACTTCAGCGTCTCGAAGCACGCCATGCCGGGTCGCTGATCGTCGTCCCACTTCCGCGCGAACTGAAACTCGCCGGTCGGCACCACGTCTCCCACACCACCGGGCCCGACGATCTGCATGCACTCGTACGCCCGGAGGTATCCCACGTCGGGGTTGCGGTGCTCGTCGTTGAACATCACGAAGTCGCCCACCCGGAACACTCTCTGCGTGGACGGGTTGACCGTGCAGGCGACGGACATCGGATCGGAGTCCTTGTCGATGGCGGCGTCGATGCAGGCCCACAGGTCCGTGGCCAACTCGTCCACGTAATACAGCGACATGGCGATCTCGTGCGCGGAGACGATGTTCAGGTTGCCAGCCGCGTCGGGCGCAACCTCGATATCGTCCAACGCGAACGTGCCGTAATCGGCGAGCTTCGGTGTGCCGCTTACGAGGCCGGGCAGCCCGGTATCGTACAGGATCTCGTCCGGTACCGGCACCGATTCCACGTCTGCGGGTTTCGGGCCGGCGACCAGATCGTACATGCTGTCCGTCGTTGTGCGGCCCTGTACGTCGATGGAGAAGTCCTTGTTGAGCCTCCAGGAAACGACACGGAACTCGCCCATGCCGTTCGGCATGTCGGCGTGGGTCATTGAGCAGACCATACCGGGCTCCGTGTTGAGCGCGAGCACAGTGGTCTTGAAGCCGATCTGCCTCGCCGCCCTCCACTCCGCTGCGCTGGTGCCGCCCAATTCCTCGCGCAGTCTGGTGCTGACGATCCGGGCGGCTTGGCTCTTGGTGGATGTACCACACAGGTTGACGGTGGACTTCAGGTACATCGGCCCGGTGCCGCCGCCAATCTGGACTGCGTGGTCGATATCGTAAACGGCCACGCTGTTGTTCACGAACGCGAAATCCTGGTCCGCGAAGTTCGCCGTGAGGTGGTTGAACGAAGGCTTGGCCGGAGCGAGTTGCAGGCTGCGAAACAGGATGTTGCCGTCCGTGAAAGCCTCGACCGCGCTGCTGTTCTCGCGAATGCCGATGCGGAGTTTCCCGAACGCGAATGTGTAATAGCCGAGGCAGTTCATCAGCACTTCCTGGAGCCAGTCCCGCAGGGGCTTCTCCTCCTGAAGCGTGCCGCGGAACGCGAACTGCGTCTCGGTACCCACGCCAACCATCTTGGTGACGGAGTCGTTGCAGATCGCGGCGGCATCGATCGCCGCCTGCACATCAAACAGAGCTTCGGCGGCATTGAGTTGGGCCGTCGTCGCGTCGGCGCCCAACCGCAGGCCGCGCGCACGGAACAGCATGTTGACCGCGATCCACACCGGGTTCACCATGCACGGGCCGTACACGCGTACGCCGGGACTGGTCCACACCCACCCGCTCAAGCCCTGCTGGACCGTGGCGATCATCGCGTGGTCGCCGGGGTTGGAGAGTTGCAGACCCTTCGCGTCCGACCTGCGGATCACGACGAATGCCGTGCCCGCTGCGAAATTGTCCTTGAAGGTCGAGTTCCCGGAGTACACCTTCCGGAAGTCGCCTCCGGTCTGATTGCCGGATTGGTCGAGTGAAAAGAAGTCGCCCGCGCTGGCCGGATCGGCGCCCAGCGCCGTCCGGAGACCGTAGTCGTTCTTGGGGAAGCCGTGGTGGGCCTGCCCGTCGAGCGTGTGGCCCACCAGCGTCTCCGCGTTGCCGTCGCCGTCCTTGTCCTCGTAGTGGGTCGGCGTGTACGCCACGAGCGGACCTTCGCCCACGATTCCCAGCGCCTCGTAGAAGTCGCTTTCGTCCCGGCCCGCCGCGACCTTGCAGTTGACCGGCATCTCCGTGTCCGTGTACACCTCCGGCAGCACCTGATCGTAAATCGAGTCCGCGACCAGCGACACGCTGGTAAGCATCGAGCGCCCGAAGCCCCACACGCCGGTCGAGTTGTCCTTGATCCGGACGCCTTGCGGCTCCGCGATGATGCCACCGTAATAGTGCTTCATCCCGTGCGCGAGGCACCCGTTGGGGGTGTCGTAATTCTTGTCGCACGAGTTGGCGGCGGCGTCGGGGAAGTGGACCAGATCCATGGCGCCGTGGCCCGCGTACGGGCACGCCTGCGAGTTGAACGCTTTCCAGCAGGTGCGGGAGATTTTGCGCGTCGGGTACGGAAGATTCAACTCGTAAAGGCCATCGGACGCCGTGACCTTGAACTCCGGGCCCGCATCGCAGGACCAGTCCACGATGTCGCCCTCCCATAGATCGAGCTTGATGCCCGTGCCCACGTGGAACAGCGAGAACGACAGCGCCGCGCGATACAGGTCCACGTCGTTGGCAAGGTCGCGCATCACCCGATCCGCGTTGCCGAACGTGAACGAGGCGTTGTCGGACTCGTTGCCCATGCCCTGCGTGATGCCGTCGAAGTCGATCAGGCGCGCCTGGTAGAGTTGCCCGCCCACAGAGCAGCGCCGGTCGGAGAGATAGATGGCCGGATACGCGGCTTGGAGCGGAACGATCTTTACGAGAGGGATAACCTGCTGGACCTGCGAGAGAAGTGCCGTCGCCAGCACTCCGGACGGGAAGCGGGTCGCCGTGGAGCTGAGCGTGTATGCCGGAGTGCCCGTGGGGATCTCGACCAACGTGATACCCACCGAGCACACCCAGTCCGCGACCATCTGCCAGGAAAGAGGTTCGTTGGCAAACCGGCACGTGAACGGGGTGGTGCCGTTGCCGTCGTCGTTGGGCGCGTTGTAGGTGAACGCGCCGTACGGCCCGTACTTCGACTCCCAGAAATTCCGAAGCGCAATCCGCTGGGTGTCGTTCATCCACGTGCGCCGCACGGTGAATCGCCGCGCGCCCGTGCCCAGCAGGAACCGCTGCTCGATCTTCGCGTTGCCGGACCCGAACTGGTGGATGGCCACGTCCGGATGGCTCGCGCGCCCGTACGGGTAGTCAGGCACGATAGGGAACACGCCGGAGGCGGCGATCTCCGGAACGATGATGTTGCCAATGGTGTCAGGCATTGGTCAAGGACTGCTTCGGTTGAAACTCGATGTGGATGTGATCGGCATCGACGAGTACGTCGAAGTCGTCTGCCAAGCACGCCTTGATGCGCGCGACGAGTTGCTGCAAGCTGGCGGCGGGCACGTCGCGCGTGCGAACGTCGACGGCCGCGCCGGCATAGTGGAGCGAGCCAGCCATGTGCTTGCCGTCCACACAAGCGGTGATGGTGAAGTCGTGGCCGGCTTCCTCATACACCCGCTCAGCGGCGACCGCCGCCAGAAGGATCTCCGGTCGCATGCCGGTGATCCGGACTCCAGGTTTGATGAACAGCATTGTCTTGGCCTTGGGGAAGAGTCAGGCGAGTTCGATCAGTTCGAGTTGCACGTCCGACCGGCCAGGCGAGACCGACTGGCTCCAATCGGTGTTGAACCGGACCACGTACCTGCCGATCACGGCCGCGCCGGTCGGGTCGCACGAGAACTTCGGATTTGCCTCGTACGGGTCGTAAAAGTAGAACGATTCGTGCGTGCCGTTTCGCGCATCGTAGAAGTTCCGAAGTGCCGTCAACTGGTTCGGCGTCAGCCGCTTCGTGAGGCTCCACTTCTTCCTGCTGGTCGCAGCCTGCGCGGAACGTTGTGACTCGCCATTCCGGTACTCGTTATCGATGACCGGATACTCGCGCGTATGAACGAATGCGCTCGACAGGCTGTTGGGCATCACCGTGGCCGGCGCGGCGTTGGCAACAGAACCGGGCATTACGAAGTCACCAGGCCGGGACTGAGTTGCAGGCTGGTCAACTCGCGGCGACCGGCGTTCGAGCGCGCCGCGCTCAACGACGCCGAGGCAACCACGCGTGGGTTGTTTGCGATGGCCGTCACGGCCTGCCCCTGGAGCAGGCTCGTGGTCGCAGGGCCGTCCAGTTGGATCACGACCGGGCCTGCGCCGGATGCCACGCCGCTGCCGATGCTGTCCAGCGTGGGCAGACCGCCTAAACTCGCGAGCGCGGTGCCGTTGGAATATCCCGGCGATTGGTAGAGCGAACCGCCCTTCTGCACGAGGTCGAGCGGGTGGACCTGCGCGGGCATGCCCTTTGTCTGCTGGCCTGTGCTCATGGCGTACAACTGGATCAGGTCGCGGATCTGCTGCGTCCGGATCGCCATGTCGAGGTTGCCGCCGTACGATTGCTTCGCGGTATCAACGATCTGCTGGAGCACTCCCTTGTCGGGGATATCGACCCCGTACAGATCCTTGATCTTCTGGCGGGCCTTCTCGACCGCGCCTTTGATGAAAAGGCGCACCATCCCCGCCGCGAACCCGGCGACCGCTCCGATGGCCGCGCCCAAGGGACCACCGAACTTCGCGCCGATGAGCGCGCCGCCTCCGGTCGTCTCCGCGACCCCGAGTTTGCCGCCGCGCCGGAGTCCGTCCATCGCGAGCATCGCGCCAGCAGCCAGCATCGCGCCGCCCTTCATGCCGCCGATGCCCTTCGCGTTGGCGATCTTCGTCATATTCCCGGCCTCGTCCATGCTCCACCGCTCCGGCTTGAACCCGAGGTTGGCGAGGTTGGTGAGCATGTCTTTCCAGCCGGAGATGCTCTGCTTGAGGTTGGCGAGGACGCCGACGCCAGCCTTCGACGTGACGCCACCACCGCCGGCCGTAGTACCGCCGCCCGCCGCTGTGCCCAGGATGATCTGGGCCGCCTGCTGTTGACTCATGCCGCCGCCAACCGCAGCCATACCGCCCGGAGGAGTAACCGACCCGGCTGTCCATCCGCCGCTCGTTCCGCCGAAGACCGGGACCGCGCCGATGCCCAGCAGACCGCCCAGCCCACTCAGCATCCCGCCGCTACCGCCAGGCCCCGCGCCGCCGCCCGCGAAAGACACTTTCTGGCCGGTGAACATGTACATCAGCGTGGCCGCAACCCGCGAGGTGACAACCTCCTTGATGGCCGTCAGCAGCGCGGTCTTGAGCGAGTTGCCGATGGCCTTCCACACCGACTGCGACTTGGACAGGAGCGCATCGAACACGCCGCCCGCCTGCTGCTTGAGCGAGTCGAAGATCTGCCGGTTGTGGTCGCGCACCAGTTGCGCCGTCCGATTGGCGGCGTTCTCGCGCGCCGCGCGGATCGCGGCGTCGTTGGCCTCGTCGCCCTGGTCGTGGATCTCTTTGCGCTGGTCGGTCAGCTCCGCGATACGGGCCTTGATCTCGTCGGTCTTGTAGCCGAGCCGCTTGAGCGTCAACTCCTCTTCCAGCAGCATCCGGCGCGTGTCCATGTCGTAGAGCATTTGCTTCACGTCATGGACCTTTTGCAGGTACTCGATTTCTATGGCCGCTTTCTGTTGCTCGACCGCGATCTTCTGCTGCAGCGTTACCGCGTCCACGCCGTCCAACTGACGGAGTTTCGCGTCACGCTCAAAGCCCGCCCGCTGCTCCTCGAACGCATACACCTCCCGCAGATGGTCGAGGTTCTTCTCCGCGATATCCACGTCGTTCTTCAGGCGCTCCTGGTATCGCTTGGCCTCGTACTCCATCTCCTTCTGGTGCTTCTCGTCCTCGTCCTTGAGGTAATCCGCGAGCGCCTTCTTGTTCTCCAGGGCGAAGTGGTCCTTGAACGCCTGGAGTTTCTTCTGCATGGTGTCGATGATCGAGTCCCACGCCGCCTTGGTGAGCGGGACGGTGTGCGTGCCCTTATCGTCAGTGAAGCGGGTGTGCCGGGCAATCTCCGCGTTCATCTCCGCAACGTCCTTCGCGTACCCAGTCTTGCCCGCGCCACTGGCTGCGATGGACTGGTCCTTGAAGTACTCCGCGTTCTCTCGCTGGCGCTTCTGGATTTCGAGTTGGAGCTTGAGCGCCTCCGGATCGGGACCGCCGCCGCCGATTCTGATCTTCGGCAGGCCGGCACCCAAGTCGCCCCATGGGGACTCTTCGCCAGGAATCAGTTTGCGGCCGGAGATCAACTCGCGGATCTCGTCGTCGGTCATACCGCGCTTCCGCAGGTCGTCGATCTTGACCTTGCCCGAGCCCACGTCGCGCCGTAGGGCGTCCGTCTCCATCTGCTTGTAACGGGCGTCCATCCCCTCCTTCATGTCGGAGTACTCTTTGTAAATAATTGCGCCCGCGCCGATGATCCCGCCCGCGAGCAGGAACGCCGGGTTGACGGCCATCGCAAGATTGAGCGCCGCCTGCGCGAGGGCCCACGCCTTGGTCGCCGCCGTGATCGTGGCGATGATGCCGACCAGGACCAACGTGCCCTTGCCGAACTTCTCGATGGCATCGGTGTGGTCCCCGAAGAACTTGACCATGCTCTTAAGGATGCCGACTGCGGTCTGCAACTCGCCTTGGAAGGCCTTGCCCACATCCTCCTTGAGGTCTTTCAGATCGCGCGAGAGCTTCGTCATCTGCCCGTCGAACGTACCCGCCGCTGCGGCTGCGGACCCTTGGATATCCTTCGCCGCCTCCACGATGGCGTTGTACCGGACCTGCTTGACTTCGTTCTCGGAGAGCGTCTTGCCGTGCAGTTCGGCCTGCAACCGCGCCACCTGTTCTGCCTTAGCGAGGTCGGGAAAGAGGCTGAGGCTCCGGAGGCCACGGGACTGCCCCGTCTCGATCGCCAGCATGATCTTCTCGAACGCGTCCGCTGCGCTGATTCCTTCCGTGCTGACTGCGGAGGCGTCCTTGGCGATCTTAGCGAGTCCCTCTGCCTTGTCCAGTCCGATATCGGAGATGATGAGCTTCTGCACGCTGGTGGTGGCGTCCTGCGCCGCATACCCAACGTTGCGGATCGCCTCGATAGCCTTCTGCGCCGCGCCCGCCCCGTCGCCGTGCGCCTTGGCAAGCGTCCGCGTGATGGCGACGGCGCGCTCGGCGTGCGCCGCTTCCTTCGCCGCCTCGACGGTCCACTCCTTCGCGAACTCGATGGCTTTCTTGATTGCGTCCGCGAACAGGTTGCCAGCCGTGGCGCCCTTTACCATCGAGGCCGTCATGCCGTCGATCCCCTGAGATGCACCCCGCGCGGCGCGCACCGCCGTCTGTTCGATGCCCGAGAGGTTCGCGTTGACGCTCTTGATGGACTGGTTCGCCTTGTCCACCTCGACGGTGACGACCAGTTCGATCTGGTTACTGCTTGCCATGGACGTTCGTCCGCTCGCGGTCCAACTGGTCCCGTTCTTCGTCCAGGATCAACATTGCGTAGAACTCGTCTGCCCTGATGTCGTCCAGGCCGATGTGAATGCCGAGGTTGAGCGCCGCGCGCAGGTCGAGGGCGCGCCGGATGAGCAATCCGGCTTCGGAGGTCTGCGCGGCGTCGAGCCGGTCCAGGGGGCAGCGGTCGCAACGACGGCCATCGGGCGCGTCCGGACACAGGCCCGGTTCGCACAATTCATCGCGCCGGAGCGCCCAATGGACGAGGTATCGCAGGGATGGATGCTCGGGCCACTCCCCAGCTAAAAATTTGCGTCCCGATCCTCCTGGAAGGAGGCATCGAGAGCGTCGATGGCGGCTTTGGCCGCGACGGCCTGGTGGACCACGGGCACATCGCCCACGTACCCTTCGACAGAGTCAAGGAGCCTCTTCCAGAGATCGCCCGCCGCACGCACGTTGATGGTCAACTCCTGGCGGCTGAACGGCAGATCCAGCACCCGCGCAAAGTCGCGCCGGTACTGGCTCACGTCCTTCGCGGACGGCATCCTGAGCAGGTGCGTGACAGTGCCGCCCAGAACCCGGAGAGTGACGCGGAAGGCATCGCCTTCGAGCACCACGTCGTCCACGTCGCAGGCCACCAACTGCTCGATGACCTTCTGTGCCTCGAAGGCATCGACCTCGGGTTCCTCCTCCGTCCGGATCTTGGCGAGGAGCGCGGCGTCGATCTCTTCGCCGTTCGGGATCGTCGTTTCAGAGATCCCGCGACCGAGGTTCTTGACGATGACCTTGCGACGTCGTTGCCGCTCGGCGCACTCGTCGTCGGAGGGGAAGCGGACCCGGACAGTCTTCAGGCCATCTGGACCGCGAAGTTGAATCGCCACCGGCCTGGTGGCGTCGAAAACAGGGGCGTTGAGTTCCATCGTGAATCCTTACTGGCAGATCCCATCGACGGCGCACTTGCCGACCGCCGTCAGGATACCGTTGGTGGTGTCGTACATCGGCAGGCATTCCACTGCCACGGTGAGGATCTGGTCCGTCTCCGCGATCTCGACCACGGAGTAGGTGATCTTCTGCCACGTCAACTGAAGCGAGTTGCTCGTGTCGTACGCCAGCGTGACGACCGCCGTGCCCGAGGTCTGCGCCTTGAGCTTCGTGTACTCGTCCGATCCATTCATGAACCGCGCTACGAACTTGAGGTTGCCGGCACGGTTGCCGAACTCCAGCCTGCCGCGGATCGCGCCAGTGGACCCGTCCCCCGCCGTTTGGAAGCCGGAACCGGGGAAGAAGCCCGCGTCCATCCGGATGTTGTTCTTCCAGCCCGTCTCCAGGGAGACGATGTTCTTGCTGGTCACGTAGTCCACGCCGTTGATCGAGAGCGTCAGCGACGCGGAGGGCAAGAGCTTCTCCGCCGTCGCGGCGGGCATCGTGATGCCGGTCGCGGAGTCGATGAGCTTGCCGGAGCCGACCAGTTCCACACTGATCTTGCTATTGGCGCGGCCGGGGCCGGAACCGACAGTGATCTGGAACGACTCGACGGCCAGTCCGACGCCCTGCCGGTCGAGGACCACGCCCGCGCCAGGACGGATCTGCTCGACGTACGAGAGGTACGGCAACTCCGCGGCATCTCCAGCCGACGGCATCAACGGCGTGCAGGTGTACACGTACGGGCCAGACCCACTCTTGACGACCTTGCCCAAGCCGAACGCGACCGCCCACGCGCCGATCTCCGCGCTGAGATACTTCTCCAACGTGGTCCCCACGTCCCACGCCGTCTTGTACGTGGCGGTCGGGAACTCATGGCCCTTGCCGTACTCCTCCGCATCGTTTTCGGTTGCGAGTTTCGGGTTGATGAGCGCGGCGTTCAGCTTGCTGAACCGCCACATGTCGGCGGCAACCTGGGCCGTCGCAATGTCGGTCTGCTTCTTCTTTCCGAAGCAGATTAACACTTCCTGGAGCCTAGTCGTGGACATCGGTCGTTACCTCCTCGTCATTGGGCGGCGCGCACTGGGACCAGCCCGCGACCATCATGGGGGTCAATACCTCCGGCTTCGCCTCAACCTTCCGGACCTCGCCTTCGCCCCAAGGCGGGCGCATGTACACGAATTCAGTCATCTCCAATCTCCGTGAACGTAATTGGTACTTCGAAGTAATCCAAGCCCTCCGCGTCCGTCTGGCGTTGGACCGCCGGCAGATCCATCGGGTGGCAGTTCGGGTGAACCTGGATGTTCAACATCTGCTGCCCCCTCTGCGTGGGCACGCCTTTCGTGATCGACCGGAACATCCGGTAGTACGGAGTGGGCGGTTCGCCGTCGAACGACTCGCGCGCCCGCAGGAACAGCGTGACCTGATGCTTCCACACGTCGAAGCCGCCAAAAGCGCCAGGCCCGGAGCCCTGCCAGACCGCCATGATGGACGGCGCGGGCATCTGGTGAATCGCGTGCGCGAGGCTGACCTTCTTCGGATACTGGTCGTGATAGGCGAAGATCCGCTCCGGATCGCCGCCCATCTCCTCGACCAGATCGGGAATGTCGCGCAGGACGGCGACGAAGTTGTCTACCAGAACAGAAGTGTCGATCATTGTTGCCTACCGCCAAGGCTGCGTTCGATAACCAGGCGCGGCGCCAACTGCGCGATCAGTTGCTGCGCCGTCTGGTGGACCACCGCACGGTTCTTGGGGGAGAACACGGCCCAAGGTTCGATCTTGCTGGTGATCCACGCCTTGATCCGGTCCTTGCGGGTCGAGTTGGTGGCCTTGGCTTTGTTCTCGCTCACCGTCCGGACGAGGAAGTTCCGGAGCATATCGCCGGTCAACATCAGGTTCCGGCGGTTGCCCTTGCCCATCTTGGTCTTCCGGATTGCGTAGTATTTGGAGAGCGGCTTGGCCGCGGAATCGTTCGGCCCCTGCGCCGCCGCGAGCCGGTTCTTGACGGACGCCAGGCCGACGTTCGCAATCTTGAACATCTCAGCCTGCCTGACGTTGAGGCGGTCGATGCGAGCCTCTTTCTTCTGGTAGATCCGCACCGATGCCATTGGGATTTCACGCCGCCACGCGCAGGGAGAGCGTCACGCCGCCCATCGAGTCGGCCAGCACTTCGAAGACGGTGTACTCCACGCCACCGAAGGTCACCACGTCACCGTGGTCCGGGGGCATGACGAAGTCCGCCAAGCTAACGAAGAGACGCGCGTACAAGCCCTCGCGATGACGCTCTTCGTCGGATTCCTTCATCACGATGCCCTTCACGGGAAACGGTGCGGCGGCACCCTGCTGGTACGTCACCGCAGCGCCAAAGGACCGGACGCATGCCTTGTTGAGCGCGGCAAACGGATCGGTCATGGCTTCAGCCCAGGACCTGGACGCGGTAGGAGACCTTCACTCGCAGGGTTGCGTCGTTGGCGGCGTTGCCCGCAAACTCACCCGCGCCCAGGTTGTGAAGTACAAGCGGCTGGTTCTCGCACGCAGTGCGCGCCGTGATCGGATCGAGCTTCACGAGGCCGTACGTGACCTGATCCGCAGCCTGATCGATGAAACCGGTCGCCTCAATCGTCTGCGACACCTGGACTCCCGAGCCGTCCTTGTATTTGATTGCGAGGTTGGCGGTCGATTCGGTGAGGACGTTCGTCCCGGCCTTGAGTTGCAGGACCGCCGAAACGAACTCCAGAACCTTGCCCGCGCCAGGAGCCGGAACAACGGTCTTCGGCGTCGCGCGGAGCGTCTTGATCTCGGCGTTCGCCACGAGGACATCCGCGAACTTGAACTCCGCGCCGCCCTGATTCAGCAGAGGTACAACGGTCTTACCCTTAAACTTTTGCGCGCCCATGCGGTCTCTCCTTCCGGTTCTTGGTCTGGGGATTCACGGAAGGCTCGACCTGATTGACCTTCCGCAGGTCAAACAACTGGCGCAATTGCCGCAGGTACACACGGCGCGGTCCCGGTTCCCGCGGAGGAGACGGCAGCGCCTCCCCAGGCTGGAACCGGACACCGTTGAAGACCGGCAGTCGCGCGGTCGCGAGGAACGTGGCCGAAGGGTCAAACTCCGGCAAGGAACGGTAAGCCATAAGCACACCCCTACGCGATCGCGTTGGAGAAGAAGTAGCCCAGTTCCGAAGCCACGAGTTTGATGTCGAAGGCCATCTCGATCTCGACGATGTCGGACGAGATGATCTCCCAGCGATACCGCTTGATCCGGTTCCCCTCGTTGCCCGCGCCCAGGTAGCCGGTCCAGCCGAAGGTATACGCAGCCGAGGGCGTGAGCAGGCCGGGATTCGCAGCCACGTTGCAGAGCAGAGCGTTCTTGCCGCCGATGAAGGAGTGCGACGCGGCAACGCCCTCGCCCGCCGTGTTCTCAATGGAACCCATGACGAGGATGCGGTCGATCTCCAGGATGGCCGCGAGCGCCTCGCGGGTGATGCGCGCCGGCCCGCCGTTGGTCTGGCCGTACTTCACGCGATCCACCAGATCCGGATGGTCCACGAGCTTCAACCACACCGGTTCGGAGATCACCAGCGTGTTGGCGGGGTATCCGGTGGCCTGCTTGATGGCGAGCTTCCCGGCGCGAACGTCCTCGATGGGGTTCGAAGCGGGATCGTTCCACTGGAGGAACTGGCCGGCGGCGGGGCCAGCGGCGACGCCCGTCATGTCGGTGTTCCACTTGCCGGTCGTGAAGAGGTTGGCGGCGAAGATCTTCTCGCGCCGGATCAACGCCTGCTGCGAGAGGAACTCCGTCGCGTCGCGGTCGATGTTGAGGACCGCGTCGGCGTTGCCGCGCAACTGGTCCGGAATCGGTTTCGCCTCGGCCCACACGTCCGCAAAGTAGGTCGGCGTGTTGTCGAGCTTGTAGCCCGCGCTTGCGGCCGGAGTGCCGGGCGCGCGCTTTTGCATCTGATCGCGGAAGAAGTCGCCGCGATTGTAGACATAGTACCGGTCGCTCTGCTTGCTGACCGGGATAACCGGGCAGACCTGCGCTGCGACGAACTGGTCCTGGTTCTGAAGATACGCGATGCTGATCTGCGTCAGCGGCGTATTGACGTGAACATCACCGGGAGTCGGCGTGTACATGACTGTTCAATCTCCTCTTGTTTGTCTTGCGGGCAAAAAAAGAGCCCCACGCCCGGAGGCGCGGAGCTTTCCCTGCCGCCCGCTGCTGTCTGCTACCGCTGAAGGATCAGCAAAGCCGGGATGATGCTCCCGTCTCCGGCGCCCGCCGCCAAGGCCTTCGCAACGATCTTGCCGGCAGCGTGCGTGACCGCCTTGCCGTTGGCATCCACATCGAGCGACGCGCCGTTCGCTACCGCCGCGCCGCACATGACTTTGACCACCATGCCGGGGACCGTGTAGAACGCGCACGGACGGCCCTGCGCGGCGGGCTTGTCCGCAATCACGCCGTCCGCCGCCAGGCCCGCGCCGGTCAACGCAACCTGCCCGTTGGCGTCAATCGAGCCGAAGTAGAACTGCTTTGCGGAGAGGTCAGTGCTCGCCGGGACCGAAATCGCTTCGTTTCCAAGTTCGTAAGCCATTGTTGTGTGTCTCCCTTCGTTTGGCTGGATCGCCGCTAACTCGGCCGCACCGTTGCCGATTTCTCAGCGAGGTACTGGTTGTACAGGCCGGGATTGAGTTTCATCGCCTCCACATACGCGGAGGCGTACGTGATGTGCCTGCTGGCCGCGATCTGGGTGGCCGCGGCGTTCAACTGCGCTTCCGCTCCAACCGGCGAGGCGTCCACCTGCGAGTTGATCTGCGTACCCTGCGCGCCAGCAGCCTTCTTTGCCAGGAGGTGTTCGCGCACCTGCGCGGGCGTCATGCGTTTCGCGATGGCTTCGGCGGCGAACTCCGGGCAGCCCGCCAGCGTGCAAAGCGCGGCGACCTCCTCGTGCTCTCCCCGAATCCGCGCCTCGATTGCGGTAGCGTCAACAGCGGGCAGCGCCGGAGTAGCCGCGACGGGTTCCGGCGCGGGAGGCGCGGCGGCGGGCTGGGTTTCGGCGGGCGCGGCCACGGGAACGGGGGCGTCTGCCGGGTTCGTATTGGGTGTTTGTGCCATAGGTTCTTCTCCTTGTTCTGCGATTTGCGCTTCAGCAGCTTCAGCAGACGCCGTAGCGCGAGCCTGCCTCGATGCACGGGATACCTGCGTCACAGCGGCGAGTGCATCGTCGAAACTCCCGACCTGATCCGCGAGTCCCGCTTTGATGGCGTTCTCGCTCCAGAACAGGCCCGCATCCGTCTTCCGGACGAGCGCGGCGCCGATGCCACGGTTGCGCGCCACCAGACCGACGAACATCTCGTACAACCGGTCCACCTCGGTTTGGAGGCCCGCGCGGGCATCGTCCGACAATGGCTGGTGCGTCGAGAAGTCATTCTTGCGCGCACCCGCGAAGACCGCCGTGTACTTGCGGCCCATCTTCTCGTCCCACCCGGACTGATCCATGTGGACCGCGATCACGCCAACGCTGCCCACGCCGCCCGTCTTGGTGACAAAAAGGCGTTGCGCGCTCGACGCCAGGGCGTATGCGGCAGAGAATGCCTCGTCGTTCGCGATGGCGTAGCACGGCTTCTGCTCGCGCACGGCGTACACCTCGTCCGCGAGATCGAACAGCCCACCGACCTCGCCGCCGGGCGAGTCAACGTCGAGCAGCACACCACGAATGCCGGGATCGTCGCGGGCATCCTGGAGCATGGTGCGGATGTTCTCGTAGGATTGGAGGCCCGATTCGGCGTCCATCCACGACGCCTTCTTGACGAGAGTGCCGGAGATCGCGAGGACCGCGATGCCAT
The DNA here is from genome assembly GCA_023436715.1 of Acidobacteriota bacterium. Taxonomy (GTDB): domain Bacteria; phylum Acidobacteriota; class Terriglobia; order Bryobacterales; family Bryobacteraceae; genus Fen-330. The sequence goes on along the minus strand of JAEZIJ010000036.1, from coordinate 22,638 downwards.
CCGGAGTGACCGGGTAGGGCTTCCGGCCAGTCGTAGCCAGCGAATCGTCCTGCTCGTCCTCGTCATCGGGAGCGGGCCTGGTCACCACAACGGGCAGGCCATCCACCACAAGATGCTCGCGCATGCCGATGCGCGGCCCGATGGCGTCCAGGATCACCATCAACTTGTCGATCTGGACCATCAACGGGACGCCGAAGATGCGCGCCGCGAGGTGCGGCAAGTACGTCCGGTTCACTGGATCACCTCCACCCTCGACTCCTTGCCCCGCTTCTTGGCGGGAGCCTTCCCAGGTTTCGCGGGCGGCGTGGTCCCAACATCCTGCGGGCCGGTCTCTTCCACCTTCTCGGCCCCGCGCGCGTCCGTCCTGCGCGGATCGGAGTCGAGCACCAGTTCCAGCGCGTCGGCGCGCTCGTTGTCGCGAGCGATCTGCCGGTCCACTTCCTCCTCGTCCTGGCCGGTCTCGTTGATCGACATGCCGCGCGACTTCAGCCCCGCGCGGATCGCGATGACCTCGGCCTTGACGTCCTTCTCCGGATCGACCCATGCCCACTTCGGCGTGTGAAACTCGACCGCCAGATAGTCGGCGCGATTCGCCTGGTAGTCGCGCGCGTCCAACCGGCCCGCAAGAACCGCTGCCTCGATGAAGGCGCGCCACGTCGGGCGGCAGAATTGAAAGATGAACACGCCGTACTGGATCTGTTCGCAGAGCCTCCGGAACGACAGGATGCCGGCGCGGATCGAGCTATAACTCGTTTGCGAGAGGTCGCCGGTCAGCATGTCGTACGGCATGCCAAGACCCGCCCCGATCCGCAACAGCGTCTGGCGTTCGAACGCTTCGTAGTTGCCGCCCACATCCGCCGGATCGGTGAACTTCACGTCCTCGCCCGGTTCGAGATCCATCATCGTGCCAGCTTCGAGTTGCGCGACCTGGACGCCCTGTTCGGAGTCCGAAGTTGCACCGCCCGCATCCGTGGCCTGCGTGTTCGTCTGCTCGTTGCCGAAGAACGGGTCTTCCGGGTTCTCGCGGGTGATGAACGCCATCATCATCGCGGCGAACTTCTTCCGCAGCAGTTCGGCGTCGTCGTACTGGTCCAGTTCCCACAGCCGCACCAGTGCGTTCGCGAGCCACGGGATGCCGCGGAGTTGCCCCGGACGGAGCGGCCGGAACAAATGCATCACTTCCGCCGCCGGAATCCGCAGCAGATCGAGACCGTTCGGGAAGAACAATCGTTCTCCGGGATGCTCGCGGTAGAAGTAGTACGCGGTGCGGCGTCCCCGTGGATCGAACTCGATGGACGCGCGAACCACACTCCCCTCCGGCGTCTCGGGAGTCGGACGCGCGAGATAGAACGGCAACTGCTCCGTCTCGATCAACTGCAACTGGAGCGGGACCGTCAAGCCATCTTCCATCGGACGGACATGCTTCCGGACGAAGCACTCACCGCCCTCCACCATCGACCGGAAAGCCAGCGCCTGAAAGCCATACACGTCGGTCGTGCCGGAGGCATCGCACTCGTTGGCGAACTCGGACCAGAGCTTTTGAATCTTCTCCTTGGTGGGCTGATCGGGATGCAAGGACTGCGGCTTGATCCCATTGCCGATGGCGTTGCACACCCACTCGTCGATGGCCTTCGCCGCCCACCCGTCTTTGCGCGCAACGTCCCGCGATCGCGCCACGAGTTGGTCCGCGCTCTGATACCAGACGGAGTTGACCGCGTCGCGGGTCGTGGCCCACGTGCCCAACCGCCTGCCTGTGGTCGCGGCCTCGTACGGGAAGGAGCTGGCGTGCCGGGCCGGAGCGTTGCTCGGCGCACCCGTCCCTCCCCGCTTGAAGCGGGTCAAGAAGCTGGAGAATTTGAACACGTGTTAGAAGCCTTTGCTCGACATCAGGCGCGTCTGACGGCGGCGCGTTCCGGAGTTAGCCCGGTTGGTGTTGACCATGTACTGCCGCGCTTTGATTTCCTCGTCGGTCGAGCGGAACTCAACCGCGCGCCCGTCCGGGGCGGCGACGCGCTTTTCGGGAGACGCGATCCGGTCGAGCGACCCTTGCAGTTGTTCTTCCGTGAAGTTAGCCATCGTGTCACCTCGCAAAACGTCCGCTCACTCTCCGGCCTCGGCGCGGCGCTGCTGCCGGTGGTGCAACTGGAACCCGAGGTGGCGGCTGCGTCGGCGCGGGAGGTTGCGATTGAATCGGAATCCCCATCCGATCCGCAACCGCGCGCCAGTGCTTCTCCTGGAACCGGTCGAGACCCACGCGCGCTGCCGCCGCACGTGCATACACGCGGCAGTCGAGCGCCTCGTTGCGCTCGCGCATCTTCTGCCACTCCAGCTTGCGGTAGCCCTTGACGAGCTTCGCCACCAACTGTTCAGCGGTGATCTGCTTGAAGTACTCCTCGCTGTAGCGCGGGAAATGGCAGTATCCGGGCGGGTGTGGAACTCCCTGTTCGAGATCCTCGTCGGTTGGGCGTTCGAGCCGGAGCCATCGGTATAGCTCCTCTTTGGCCATGCCGGAGTTGACCGGCCAGACTTTCACTCCGTGCCGGAGCTTTACCCCAAGCGGTCCGACGTCGATCGGAGAAGCCGCCCCAAGGATGGCCGGAGCGCGCGAGTCGCCCTTGACGACGAGCACGCGACTCCCCTGCCGCCGCGCCCATTCGTAGACCTCGGTGGTGGCGTATCCCGAGTCCACTGCCATCTGGATGATGGGCAACTCCAATCCGCTCGTCGTGGTGAATGTCTCGTTGAGCAGGCCCGTCAACTTCTCCCACACCAGGCCGCGCGACGTGTCGCCTTCGAAGACCCGGTAATCGATAGACCACGACTCCTTGCCCCGACCCCACGCGACTACCTCCACCTCAATGCGGTCCCGCTGAACGTCCGCGCCCGCCGTGATGAAGATCCCGCCGCACGGCACGAGGCTGATCTTGTATGGCTCCCGCCGGTCGTAGAGCTTCTTCCAGTCCGGAGCCTCGCCCAGCAGCGTCCACGTGTCACCCAGTACGGTGTTCACGAAGACCTGGAGGAGCGATGGGGTCTTCTGCGCCTGTTCGAACTGCTTCGCCGCCTCGCCCCACGAGAACCAGCCGACGGGACTGTACAGGCTGGACAGATGGAAGCCAGCCGTCTTGCCGTCCCCTTTGGCGGTCGCGCGCCACTGGCCGCGCGGAAGCATCCACTGCTTCTGGTGATTCTGAATCTGCTGGCCGCAATGTTCGCAGACGTAAGCCGCCTTCTCCGGCTCGCCCTTGGGCCACCGCAGTTGCGGGAACTTCAGAACCTGGAACTCGCGGCAGACCGGGCACGGCACCACGTACTGGCGCTTGTCACTTTCCTCGTACGCCGCCTCGATCCGGCTCATGCCCGTGATCTTCGGCGTCGAAACGAGGAACACTTTCCGGCGCGAGAACGTCCTGGTGCGCGCGAGTGCGAGGTTGATCGGATCGCCCTCGCCGTCCACGTCCCCCGGATAGCCGTCGATCTCGTCCAGGAACAGATAACGGGCAGCCATCGACCGGAGGCCGACTGCCGAGTTGGCGCCCGTCATCACCAGGACGCCGCCGGGAAAATCCTTCGAGAGAACGGTATTCCCGGAGTCGCGTGACCGGGACTCGTGAACGAGATTCCGCAGCACTTCCGACTCCTCGATGAGAGGATCGATCCTCTGCTTCGAGTTGCGCTTGGCCATCTCGACGGTCGGTTGGACCGCCATCATCGGGCCTGGCGCCTGGTGGATCACATAACCGATCCAGTTGTTGCCGCACTCCGTGCCGCCGATCTGCGCGCCCTTCATGAAGACCGTGCGCTCGATGTGCGAGGACGGCGAGAGACAGTCCATGATCTCGCGCAGATACGGCGTCCGGTCGGTGCGCCACTGGCCCGCTTCCGCGCTCGCGCGCTGCGAGAGCCAACGGTACTTGTCGGCCCATTGCGAGATCGTCAGGAACGGGTCCGGCCGCGCTCCCGCCGCCGCAGACGCGCGATAGATCTGTTCAGGCGAGGGCGTCTGAGAATTCATTCAGGGCCTTCCGAATCTCGGTGGAAAGCATCTCGTGACACTTGGCCTCGTCCGTCTCCGCGGCAAGCATCGCGGCCACGCGGTCGGGGATGTTCAGCATTGCGTCGCGGATCACCCGGTGGGTGTTGAACGCAGCCACCTGCACCTCGTCCTTCGAGATGAGGCTACCGACGCGCTCCTCGTACTCGATCTTTGCGAGACGCGCCTGATAGTGCTCGCGTACTGCGCGCGCCTTCGAATACTGCGCCGCACCGAACGCATCCTGCTCGTCGTCTGCCTGGCGGCGCATGGCTGGAGGGCGCGCCTTGGTATTGGCCTCCCACTCTCCGTCTGCCACATCGGAGTCGATACGCCCATCCGGCAACGTCGAGATGCGTCCGGAGGAGATTGCTTTTTGGACCGCCGAGAGGGCCATCCGGCGATGGCGCGCGTACGCTCTCAGGCTCAAGACCGACATGCGTTTATTCCTGAACTTTCCGCTTGCCTTCCCATATGACCGGAGTGATGAATGTGGTGCGCGGACGAATAAGCCGCCAGGAAAAGGAGAAACGGAACCATGAAGAACGAAGCCACCGCTACAGAAACCGCCGCCGTTGCCGAACAGGGCGCAAAGACCGCGCCGGAGAAGGCCACCTCGACGAAGAAGGCCAGCAAGACGGCCTCGAAGCCCGCCGCCAAGAAGACCGCGAAGGCGCCCAAACCAGCCCCGAAGAAGGACGCGGCGAAGAGCGCCAAACCCGCCGGCAAGAAGGCCTCCAAACCCAAGAGAGAAGCCAAAGTGCCGCGCGAGTTCAGCAAGAAGGCCATCGTCCTCGACCTTCTGCGCCGCAAGGACGGCGCGACGATGGCTGAGATCGCCAAGGCGACCGACTGGCGGAACCACAGCATTCGCGGATTCATCTCCGGCAACCTCAGCAAGAAGATGGGCCTCACGGTAGAGAGCGGCAAGAATGAGGCTGGCGAGCGGACCTACCGCATCGCCAAGTAGGCCCCACGCGCCTCGCGCCTCGCCGCCCGGCTCTTCCGGGCGGCTTTGTTCGTTCCGGGTCGATTATTCCCTTGCCTCCCGCGCCAACCGGAGTGATGAATGGGGTGCCATGAAACACGCCACCAAGAAGCAGCAGAGAGACTACAACGGATTTGCGATCCCGATCCTTCCAGACACGCAACTTGGCCTCGCGATGCTGATCGCCGAGGACGAAGAAGGCCACACCCAGCCGGTCGCCGTAGCCAGCACCATCGACGAAGCGAAAGAACTCGCCCATAGCGACTTGGCTGGCCGGACGCGCAGCCTCGAACGCGGCGACGATCCTGGCATCTGCCCGTACGAGTACAAGGTCTGGGCGCAGGGAATCGACGGAGACTACCGGATCGCAGCCACGTTCAAAGCATCCTGCCTGTAGAAATCACGCTCGCCTCGCCAAGCCGCCCGGAGATGGGCGGATTTTCTCGTCTCACTGGCTCACCGGATGATCCACACCCGCACTCTCCGCCGCCACCTCGTTGAACGTGCGGCCGGACTCCTGGTGACGAGCAACCCCGCCTGTGAACTCCTGCCAACGGCGGATGGCCACATCGCAGTAGTTGGGCAGCAGTTCGATCAGGTGCGCGTGCCGTCCCGCCTTCTCACACGCGATGATCGTGGTTCCGGAACCGCCGAACGCGTCCAGGACCGTGTCGCCCGGCCTGCTGCTGTTCCGGAGCGCGCGTTCGACCAACTCGACCGGTTTCATCGTCGGGTGCTCGACACTGCGCTTCGGGCGCGCGCATTCCCAAACGGTGTCCTGGTCGCGCGTCGGGACAGCGTTGTGCGGCGCGCCCGGAGTCCAACCGTAGTAGATTGGCTCGTGCCGGTAGTGGTAGTCCATACGGCTCATCACGAGCGAGTCCTTGACCCACACCAGCGAATGCCGCCAGACGTCGATCTCGCTGAGCGCGACCGAGAACGCCAGTCCCATCGGCCCGTGCGGTGCGGTGACGTACCAGCACGCTCCTTTGCGCGTTGCCGCCAGAATATTCCCGAAGACGACTCGGAGGAACTCGGTTAGCGCCTCGACCGACAACTCGTCGTTGGCGATCTTCGCGGTTCCGAGGGAGCGGGCTTCCGCCGACGATAGACCGCGTGTCCCAACGCGACTGGCGACTGCCACGCCGTACGGCGGGTCGGTGAAGACCAGATCCGCCGCCGCGCCAGCCATCACCTTCTCAACGACGGTGAGCGCGGTGGCGTCGCCACACAGGAGCCGGTGCTCGCCAAGCAACCACAAGTCGCCGGCCACCGTGACCGTCCGATTCCGCGCTTCCGGGACCTCGTCCGGATCGGTAAGGCCGTATTTCGGCTCGTCCGGACCGGTCAGGATCTTCTCGATCTCCTCGTCCGTGAAACCCACGAGGTCGATGTCGAAAGCCTCCTCCTTGAGCGCCTCCAACTCCAACCGCAGCATCTCCTCGTCCCATCCGGCACTCATCGCAAGGCGGTTGTCCGCCAGGACGAGCGCGCGGCGCTGCGTCTCGGTGAGGTGGTCCAGCACGATGACCGGCGCCTCGTTCATCCCGAGCTTGCGCGCCGCCGCCAGGCGCGCGTGGCCCGCGATCACGATGCCGTCCGCGCTTGCCAGAATCGGGTTCGTCCAGCCGAACTCCAGGATGCTGGCCGCAACCTGCGCGACCTGCTCATCCGTATGCGTCCGCGCGTTGCGGGCATACGGGATGAGCCGGTCCACGGGCCACTTCACGATGGCGAGATCGCGCGGGACGGGCGCTGCGCTTCTCATGGCTTTGCCCCGCGCGATCCCCATCGGTTTAGGCCGTCACTTTCGGCTGGGCTTGATTGACGGTGTTGGCAATAGCAGTCGTCGCCGTGGTCAGCGCCTGCACGATCTGCTGCAAGGTCGCCAGGACCGGCGTGATGGTCGCGTCCACCTGCTTGGCGACCGCCGCCGCGACCGCCTGCGCGTCCACGCCGACGCCCGCCGCGCTCACGTCCGTCGCGCGGTTGGCGGGCACTGCGCCAGCGGTCAGGTTCGATCCGGCGCCACGCGCCACCGGGTTCAGTTCGTCAGTCCACAGCGCGTCTGCGGCAACGTCGGCGTGCTTGATGGCCTGCTTCGCCACCATGTTGCTCGTCTCGACGCTGTTCTGGAGCGCCTGGAGAGCGACATTCTGCAACTGGTCGAACTGCAACTGCGAACGGCGGGCGGCGACCAGATCGAGATCCTGGTACGCGTCGTACGTGCGCTTTGCGTTGGTGGCGGTCAGTTCGGAGTGAGCCTTGAAGAACTCATCCGTCCCGGTTTCGAATTCACGTTCGCCCTGGTTGGGCGTTGCTACTTCCGGCATAGGTGTCTCCTTCGATCGAGGATGGTTGGATTACATCGGGAAGCCGTTGACCGTCCTCGTGCGGCACTCCCCGAACGAGTGCGGTGTCCCGCCCGCGCGCTCGTACCGCTCCTGGCCGCGTCTCAATACGTCGAGCATGGTGCCCTCGTCGACCGGGCCGAAGATCGGTTGCTGGATTCGTGACGGCCAACCAACCGCGCGCTCGAACTGCTTCCGCCGCATGTACCGCGCGGCGGACTCGAACGGTTGGCCGCTCACGACGCCTTCTTCTTGCGAGGGCCGTAGTGCGGGTTTGGCCCGTGATGCCTGATGGCGCTCGAGTCCCGCGACTTCGGATTCATTGCCTGCTTGATCGGCACGCAACGTCTCGTTGCGGTTGCTTCGAACGTCGGTGGTTGGAGGTCGATCCACGCCTCATCCGAGTGGACAAGGATGGGTTCGAACCCCGTGAGGTTCTGGACGCGCCGCAGGATTACATCGCAGTAACTCGGGGATAGTTCGCAGCCGTAGCCTACTCTCTCCAGAAGCGCCGCCGCTGCGATGGTGGTTCCGGACCCCATGAACGGATCGAAGACGGCATCGCCCTCGTCGGAGAACGCCAGCAGGAAGAACTCCACCAGCGCGCGGGGGAACGGAGCGGAGTGAGTGCCCTGCGACGACTCGCTCTTGACCTCGATCACGTTCGACGGACGCGCCACACCCGCGTAACGCCCTTCCGCGTCTGTTGCGCCGACTTTTCCTGCGGCGTCGCCACGCGCGCCCGTGCCCAGGAGCCCGCTTCCGGACGTCGATTTCGGGTTGTTGGGCGAGTAGTCGAAGCAGTCCTCCGATTGGTGGCCGACGCGCTGGGGACGGAACTTGATTTGCTGCTGGCGGCAGAAGTGATGCACTGGCTCCCATGCGTTCTTGAAGCGGTTGTTCCAGCCGCCAGGGACGCCGTTGTCCGTCTTGCGCCAGCAGAACTCATCGACGAACCGCCACGCCCACTGGCGGCGGTGCGCGATCACCAGATCCTTCACGTACAGGCTGCGCTCGCCTTCGGCGGCGTGCTCCTTGATGTTGAGGAAGTAAGAGCCATCGTCCGCCAAGACCGTCGCGATGTTCGCGGCCACGTCCTTGTACCAGGCCACGTATTCGTCGGGCGGAATCGGTTTGAACCCGCTCGCAGCGTCGTACTCCCGCTGCGTCGCGTACGGCGGGGATGTGATGCAGACACTGGGCCGAGCGCCGTCGAGGAGCCTCTGGACTGTGGTGAGGTCGCGGCAGTCCCCACAGATCAGGCGGTGCGGGCCAATCTGCCAAAGGTCGCCAAGCCGGGTAACCGGAGTGGCTGGCGCTTCGGGGATCTCCTCCTCCACGCCGGGCGCGTTCTGTGGCTCGTCGCCAACCAGGAGATCCTCCAACTCCTCGTCGGGGAAACCGACGAGCGCGAGGTCCACGCCGTCCGATTCCAGGTCGCGCAACTCCGAAGCAAGAACCCTCTCGTCCCACCCGGCGTTGAGCGCCAGCTTGTTGTCCGCGAGGATGTACGCGCGGCGTTGGGTCTCGCTGAGGTGATCCAGGACGACGACTGGCACCTCAGCGAGTCCCAACTTGCGGGCAGCCAGGAGACGACCGTGTCCCGCAATGATCCCTGCGTTGGAGTCTACCAGGATCGGAGCGTTGAAACCGAATTCCGCTATAGAGGCCGCGATCTGCGCCACCTGCTCCGGCGAGTGCGTCCGCGCGTTCTTCGCGTACGGCACCAAACGGTCGCTCGGCCAGATTTCGATGCGCCGCGCCAGCGCCGGAAGTATGCTGCTCATTGCTTAGTTGGAGCCGGAGGCCGGAATCGCACCGGAAACCTCCTGATTGCGAATCGGGTGCGCCGCCAGTTGAGCTACTCCAGCGTTCAGTGGCAGACATCGGCACAACAAAACCGATTGAAGTTCCGCCGGATCGGGCGCACAATCGAACCTACGATGGCAACGCCGAACCACATCTCCGTCGAGATCGATGCGAATTTTGGCAGCGACTTTCAAGAGGAAACGGCGCTGCGGATGCTTCAGAAGGTCGTTCAAGGCTGGAAGGATTTCTACGTCTCCAAGCACTCGAAGAACGCCATCGAGTTCCGCATCGTCGCGGTGGAAGCTGTGCCGGACGGACGGAGCCGCTAACCAGTCGTTGAAAGACCTGCTGTTCTGGTGGTCACCGGGGACGCCCGCTCCGAGTTTTTTTCGAATAGCCAGCCAATTCGCCTCGTTTGGCCCCCAACGCGCCGATTTGCGGCAGGTCGAGGCATTGGGCCACTCGGCAGGCCGGGCGCAACGGGGACGCGCCGGGGCGCGAACGCCGCCCGACCACGTGACCACCTCGGATTTGTTCTGGCGCTAGCGGAATTGTGCGATCGCGTAACGCGCCGGAGTTTTCGGCCCGGTAGTACCTATGGACCTCGACGTGCTGTGCCTTGCCCGCTCATGCCGCGCACCTCACCAAGCAGTCCAACAGCACGCGAATGAAGATCGGGCGCACGCTCGCCGGCGCGAGATTCAAATCGCTCCTGCCGCCTTGCAGCGGGCGCAGTTTCCACGGGCGATGACCGTCGGGCAGCGGTTGGTGGAACGAGTAGGCTTGGCCGACGTAGTCGCGAACGTTCGTGGCGTGAGCTTCATCGTTGCCGCGGAGCAGCACGGCCCGGTTCACGTGGCCCTTTCGGTGGCGCACAACCTTCACGCGCCCCATCTCCTCCAACCGCTCTGCGCGTCGGATTGCGATGTGGTCGATGTACGAACCGTCGTACGAGTAGAACGGAATAAGGCGTCCGGGCATACGTGGCCTCTGATCGATGTGCTTGCGGGGAAAACACTTCTCCTGACGAGAGGCGGGAAGGAGTTTTGAATCGAGGCGTCCCGGCGCCTCGCGTTTGACTGCGGGGATTATCGCAATACGACATGGGCAGGGTCAAATGTTTTATCTGGATTGTTTTCAAGGGGTAACACGCCCTTTGGCGCGATTTGTCCAAATGGATCGGCAGGGCAGGCGTGCATCGGTTTGCACCTGAGGCGTCAGAAACGACTGATCGCTCGACCGCTTATACTACTGAATGACATGGGTCGCGCCAAACCTGTTGAACTGGCCACTCGGAGTTTCGAAAAGCAGAGCGATGCCACCGCCTTCTTCAGGGAGATGCTGAACTCCTATCGTCCGGGTGACCGCGTCAGTGATGAACATAGCCTCGATGTGGCTGGACTGCTTGAACGCCACCCCGAATACGCTACGAAGGTTGGCTGCGGAGTGGACCATTTCGAAATCGAAATGACTGAGCACGGCACGCAGTGCTTCCGCATCGTTCGCGTCGACGGTTCTGGCACTGATTTCTCTTATCCGCATTGCATCTCCGGGCGTGCGCCGAGCCGCAAGCAGGAGGTCAGTGCAGCGTTCCGGCAAGTGGTGAAGTTCGGGCTCTATGAGGCCCGCGACGCCTTCTTCGCCACACATAGAGACCACGAGGGTTGTGTCACGTGCGCTGTAACCGGCGAAAGGCTAAGGCGAGATCAGGCCCATATGGATCACCGGCCGCCAATGACATTCGAGGTCATCGTTACGACGTTCCTCGCAAGCCGTGGTCTGTCGCTTGAGGATGTGCCGCTGACGACCGGGCAGGACGATCAGGTGTCGCCTGCAATAACGGACGAAGCCATGTGTGAGGCGTTCCGAGAGTATCACGCGAAGGTCGCCCGTCTCGACTTCGTGAAGATCACGATCAACCTTGCCCAGGCGAGTCGGCACCGCCTGAAGATGGGGCGAGTGATTCTGCAGCCGTGATCGCCCAGAATGCTCATCCGGATGGATTAAAGTCAGAAGAACCCGGGTCCCCTAACGGGGGCAGAGCGGCCGTGCCTCTTCGGGACCGTCCGGACCGTCGGGACAAAATCTCCCCCTATATAGGAAAAGAAATTTCGTCTTCCTGGACGACGACGGCGACGTTTGGGGTCGCGCAAGAGTCACGACTGTCACAACCATTCGCGGAATGAATGAAGAAGTGTCGGGACCGGCTGGAGTCCAATATCCCGTGGCAACCTCGGTCGCCGGTGGCGAGTTTGGACGCCACGTGGACTCCCTGGCGAGTTTTTGATCTGGTCTTCCACGTGCTCTCGCGCGTACGCGCGCGGTCGCCGCGTCTGGGATTGTTTCACTCGCGGTCGTCGTCCGGGAGGACAACATTTCTTTTCCTATATAGGGAGATTTTGTCCCGTGCTCCCGGATGGTCCCGAAGCAGCCGATGTGAGCCCCCGATCACGTGCGCCGGTAATGCTTGCACGACGCTGCCCCTACATGGGTTTGCCGGACGGATACACCGATCGACGTGCTGTTCCGGTCGCGACCGCGTTGCTTCGGCGTACTATTCTTCAGACGAGGACCGGCTCGGCTTCTTCCTGCTGCACGGTCGCGTTAAGCGCAGCCACGTCCTGGTAGAGCTTACGCAGGTGCTCATCGGACATATCCAAAATGGGCTCGTACATAAACGAGTTCACATGAATGTTCTCCGGCGTCATCAGCGCGACGCGCTGCATGGTCTGAATCGCGGCGGTCTCGCCCCCGAACTGCGCCTTGTATTTGTTCAGCAGGGCGCGGGTTTGATTCGCCGCAATGCTCCCAACGAAGGCGGGGTCGTTGATCTTCTGCACCATGTAGTGTTCGGCGGCAAGCCGGATGGCGATGGAGAGGACGATTTTGTTTTCGAAATTGATGCCATCGCCATCGTGCAGACACGCGGCTGCCTGGGCATGAATGACTTCAATTACGGGTTTCTTGGGGTCGGGCGATGCGCCGGCGGCGTTGAACACGGTGTTGTAGATCGCATCAAGATCCCCTAACGTCATGCCGGTAGTGTCAGTTTTCCAGTGCAGCAGCGACGTGAGCTTAACAAAAATGGCGTCCTGTTCGCCTTTGGTGTACTCAATGATGTTGCGGATAAAGGGGATGCTTGCGATTTTCTTCTTGGGGTCGTCGTAAAAATGAAGTTTCCAGTCCTTTACGAACACGTTTTGAATGCCGCTTGCTTGTTGCAGGGTGATGCCGTCGGTGTTCTTGATGGCCATCAGACAGTGCTTGTAGCTGACGAACCGGCTTTGGATGGTGCGGAAGAAATCAAAGTTGTGCGTTAGGATGACCTGCTTGAATTGCGAGTCCTCATCGATGTCCTGCAGGTACTGGATGATGGCGTACTTGTTTTTGTAGTCAAAGGAGTCCGCGATGTCATCGACGATGAAAAGCGTATCCTGGTTTGCCTTTCGACGGGCCTCAACCTCAAAGATGATGTTCAGGATATAGAGGGCCTTCCTCTTGCCTTGGCTGAGCGCCTGCAGGAGGGTTGCCTTCTCAACCGGCGCCCGGTCGGTGCCGTCGTCGAACATGAAGCCCAAGGTGAGCATGGGCTCCTCGCCCAAGATTACTGCGGTCCGGTTCTTTGCGACCAGTTTGAAGGGGACGAAGAAGCGGTCATTGAAGATCTCGATGACGGCCTCCCACTGGGTGCGCTGTTTGCTTGCCTCCTCCTCGATCTCCTTTTTGCGCTTCTCTGTGGCCCGGTATTTCGCGACGAGGTCCTGATACAAGGCAAAACGCGCCTTGATGTACGACTTCCACAGCTCCTCTTTCAGCGCCGCGACGTTCGCGAGTTTTGGGAGAAGTTCCTCGTGATCCGCCAGGTACGCCTGGAAGTCCCGCACGGTCGCGTTCTTGGTGAGGAGCTTTTCGATCTCCGCGAACTTCTTGCGCAGGTCCTTATCGTTGGTGATGCTTTCTTTCTCTTTGGCTATGAGGTCCTCGAGCTGCTTTTGGCTAGTGATCTCTACCTTCTCGCCAGCGTTGAGGTTGACGGTGTGCTTGGCGTTGAAAAACCCGTCTTCAGCAAGGCTCTTGGCGATGGTGGCGGCGTTGTAGTAGTTGAACGTGCCCTTTTTGAAGTACACGGACTTTGCCAAAAGCTCGTTGTACTTCTTTACGTACTCCTCGATGACGGTCCTGAAGTCCTTCGTGTTCAGGACGCTGAGGACCTTCTCGTCAAAGAGCGTATCGTACGCGATGTCCGCGAAGGGCGCTTCCTTTTGCGCCAAAAGCTCACTTTCGATGCGGAGGAGTGCAATGTAGAACTGGTCGTCGCTTTTGGTGAACGTGGCGGAGATCTCCGCCACGAGGTCCTTTCTCGAGCCGGATTGCTCCTTCAGTCCCTTGAGAAAGGCGTCCTGGGCCTTGTCGATCTCCACGTGGAGTTGCTCGTACTCTGTGCGCAGCTTGGCGTCGACCAAGAGCGTGGACGTTTTCTCCGTGTGCCCGAACACCTCATCGTAGGGGCGAATGACCAGCACGCTTTCCGGCGGGAGTTCCGCGCCTGTCTCATCCTTGATGCTGCGCTTGCACGCGCGAGTCGGGAAGATCCGATCCTTTGACGGCGTGCCATCCGCAACGTCCTTAAACGTCTGCGCCAGCGAGGTCTTCATGGAGCCGTTGGGGGCGTAGATCGCATACGCCCTTTTGGCGCTGAAATCAAACTGCGCCGGAAGGTTCCTGATCCCGTAGCAATTCTCAAGGTCAATATTGAGCCTCTGCATTTCGCCCCAACCCTCTCGCCCTTTTCGGGTAGGAAAACCTGATTATAATCGGTGAACGTTCTTGCCCGCCGGGCTTCGCGCTCCTGCGGGGCTACTGGAAACGCTTAAATGCTTTGTGAATCATGTTTTTGCAGAACATTCGAGTTTTCTTGAAGTACGTGTGACCGGGCGGCCATCTAAACCCAACGGCAGAACCTCCAAGCCCAAAGAAGACGATTCGCCACTGAGAGTTCCCGCGCCCTTACGACACAATCGGCCTCACCTCGCCCCGGTCATGCAGGTCGCGGCAGTAGCGGAGCGTCGCCCACCCAAGGAACGCCACAGCCATCTGCACTCCCGGCGCGGTCAAGGATCGCCGCGCAAGTGCGCCGCGGTCGCCGGCCGCGATCAATCGATGGCAGTCCTCGCACGCCAGTCAGTCCTCTACCGACCGCGATCCGAAGCTGTCGGTGAACGTGATGGCGGGATACCGCCAAGCCGGGGCGGGCGAGGAGCAGAAATCGCAGTGGGCTCACCGCTCCTTCGCACGCTTCTCTCTCCGCACTTTTGCCCACCGGCGTTTGGTCGCCGCGATGATGGCTGCGCGGCCCTTGGCGCTCAGGTGGCGTTTCGGTCGCTCCTCCACTGGCGCCGCCGCGCCGTTGAGCCGGCGTCGCACGTCTTCCATCCGGCGTTGGATCTCCTCAATCTGCGCCTGGTATCCGATCAGAGCGTGCTGAAGCACTTCAGTGCGTGTGATGTTCATCTTCTCCATCCTTTCCGAACCCAGATGCCCGCGAGCCGACCATCGCTAATCATCATCCTTCATCAGCCCGAGGTTTACGTGCCCGACAAGCCTCCATGCGCTGATTGGGGCGCGGAATGTCTCTGCCAGATCGTCGTGCCGGTATCTCGCGCAGAGCCTTGCGAGCGCCTCCCGGTAAACAGGCGACGGCGCCTGAGAGCAATTCTCCCAGCGGGAGATCACTTCCTGTGAAGGTGCGACCATGAGCCCGCCCCGGCCTCCATGCGTGCTGATGTGGTGTGCGAGGTCCATTTGGCCCCAACGCATCCTCGACCGCAGTTCGACGACCGCTCTGCCGAGGCCCCGGTGCATCGCGTCCGTTGTCTTTTTCACTTCTCACCCCGTCTGCGCTTCCATTGGGGTCCCCAACAACCGTCCTATGGGACAGCCCAGCTCGATGTTCGCGCCGGCCTCGATCATCGGTGCGCGTCAACCGCAGTGCCGCGGAGCTTGCATCTTCAGGCTCCGGCGCAGGCTCGGTTGACAGTTCCGTTCAGCGCGGCCCTGCGCCAGACGGCCTGGCGCTTGCCGTAGCCTTCCGCTTCTCGAACCAGTTCGCCCCGGTCGAATAGTGTTGTGACCGACTGCGCTATCGAGGACCGGATTCGGAGGCGCTCTCGTGGATCGATCTGCCGGCCACCCGTCATCAGAGCCATTACGTCGTTCACCGTGAACGTCTCTTCGAACGTCTGCGTGGCGGCGAGGACCAGTTGCCGCGTCACCTGCACGCGTTCCGTGATCTGCTGCGGTGGTTCCGGCGGCGGTGCCGATGGCGCAGTCGGCTCGACGGCCGGCAGCAACGCGCGGAGCGATGCTTCTATCGCGGGATCTTCCGCGAACGGCAGGACGGCCTTGAGCATCTGAATGCGGCGCTCGACCGCCTGCGCTTCGGACAGCAGTTTCTCCTGCGCCGCCTCCTCGCAGGCGATCGCCGCCTCGACACGGGCTTTCAGCGGTTCTTCCTTCGGCGTGGGCGGCGCGGGCGCCACGGGTGCTGGTTTCGGTTCAATTGGCATAGCTGCGTCTCCCTTGGATCTCGGCGTATCGCGCGGAATCCCAAGCGCGCGCCGTAGGTCGCTCAAGTTGTTCTTCGCGGCCCGGTCAGGATCGCTCGATGTTTTGGCCACCACGAAGTTCTGACCGTTGGGAAGCCTGTAGACCAGATGCTTGTTCTGCCGCACGAGCACGGCATGGTGATCCTTCAACAGCCGGGTCACTTCATCGGCGGCGTTCATGGCCCATGTCCCTCCCTGAAAGCTGAAATGCGAAGCGGCACTGATGTCAGTTCACCGTTGGATCGGGTATGTTGATTCGAACCAACGCCTCGATCCCCGCGACATGTTCCCGGTGGCAGTCGGCGCACTGCGCTGTCAGCGGGCGCGTTGCCAGCACCTCGAACTCAGGCCCACCGGCTCCGGTCCTGATTTTCGTGGGCGACGGCACATAGTGCATCCCGCCCACGGGGCAGTCTCCGTGCTGCTGGATAGTCTTCTCAACTACCGGCACCAGTTCCTTACAGCGCGGGCAGATCACGCTGATGTGGCGCATGTGCCTCCTTTGCGGATGGCGAGCTTCTGGCCGTGCAGGTCCAGCCACCCCCTGGGGGTGCGAACCGCCCAAAAGCAGACCGCGCGACCGTTGTGCCGATGTCCGATTAGCAGGACAAAATCCACGCCCACCTCCCGCATGACAGCCTTCGCCTCTTTGGAGAGCCCGCCTGGCCCGAGGTCCGGCATTTCGTCGACGGTGGCGGCTTCGATTACCTCGCCTATCACCTCTCCGGACACGCCGGAAACCAGGATGCGATCACGGACCGCAAAGGGTCTTTCTGGCGACGCGTTCGACGTCCTCGGGTGCGCCATCGTGCCTCCTCTTCTGGCTGGCAGCGCGTTGTGTCTGGGCCTTACGGAAGCGCTCTGCGGCTTCCGTGATCGATATGCCTTGCGTCTGCGAACAGCGCCGGATCTTCTGGCAGTCGCTCTTCTGCTGTCCAGTTCCAGCGCATACGAACTGCTTGCTGCCCCCGGTGCTCGGCCTGAGAATCTCGCGCCCACACACCTCGCATCGAATGGGCGCTCGCGGCGGGTGCGTTCGTCCCTGGTCCCGCCGTCCGGCGATCCACGCGTAGATGCGCGAGC
This sequence comes from Acidobacteriota bacterium, assembly GCA_023436715.1. Classification (GTDB taxonomy): domain Bacteria; phylum Acidobacteriota; class Terriglobia; order Bryobacterales; family Bryobacteraceae; genus Fen-330. The sequence continues at coordinate 5,769 of JAEZIJ010000036.1, read as the reverse complement.
CGCGAACGCGGACGTTCACTCTCAACCCGGCGCGCGCCGCCGCGGCATGGATAGCTGACTTCATGCTGGATGCGTAATCGCATCCAGGAAAGGAAATCTCCAGGACCTGCGTCTTCTTCAGCAAGGCCAGATGGTTGATCTTCGAATCCCAATAGCCCTTCTCTGCACTTGTAGCGCGGGCGGCGGGGATGGCCGACCGATCGATGACGCGCTCCTCGGGCTCCGGGCGGTCGCATGCTAGATCCGGCACGCTGCATTGCGGCGTGAATCATGGCTGGGGACCTGGACAACATGGCTATCTCTCATCGATGCCATTGTTCAACCGGTCTTCGCCGGGGCCGAGTTTCGAAGATACTCCAGCCAGCATGAAGCCGGCCGGGTTCGGGTGCATCGCCGCCGCATGGAAGGAGTCGATAATCCCCAGTGCCTTCACAGCGGTCGCATCGCAAAACGTGGCCAGTAGGCCAGATGGTGTCCGGGAACCCGGCCGGAGGCCATCGTCGGCCTCCAGCACATGACCGGATTGCTCGTCGGTGGGCGGGCCGGCGTTCCGGGACGCGATCACCTTGCCGTCATGCATGCCATGCCTCTTTCTGAATTTCAGTTCTGAATTTCTACAAGACAGGTTAGAGAGCGAGCAAAGGTCAATTTTAGCGATGGGCGCTCATTCAACGATTGATACGTGGGCGAATTGGGGCGGCACGACGATGTCTTCCGGGACATTGGCGGTCGGCAGATAACTCACAGAAAGTACAGAGGTTCCAGGAGCCGTACTCACGACCGCAAAATCGTGCAAGATTTCGAGAAAGCGATCTATTTCTGGAGTACAGCGTTGAGAAGGCACACCGCGACTGCTGAAAATTCGGACTATTGTCCGTGGGACTTCTGTCCGTAGCATATCAGCATTAGTTCTTTGGAGCAACCGCGCCGCAAGCACAATCCGTCCTCGGGTCCAGAGAAGGCCTTCGGCAAGGCGCTCCAGGAGTTCCGGAAAGCGCGGAACGTGTCGCAGGAAAAGTTGGCGCTAGACGCGGGTTTCGACCGGACGTTCGTGAGCCTGCTGGAGCGGGGTCTCAGGAGCCCCACGATGAGGACGCTGATCGCACTGGCTGCGGAACTGGATGTGCGCCCTTCGGAGATCGTGCAGCGAATGGAAGAACTTCTGCCGAAAGGACGACGCGGTTCGAGATAGCTACCACTCGGCGCACACCAGAATTCGAATGTATGGTGGGCGGCCCAAGCCGATGCTCTGAAAAGTGAACCCGGCTCTACCCGCCGTTCTCTTCCTGCGCCTCATCGTCATCCTTGACCGGAACTTTTTCTTTCTCTTCCCGCGGCAAGGCGAGGTATTCCGAGACTTCCTTCAGGATCTGTTGAGCACCTTTTGGGTTCGGTGGCAGGCCGAGTTTCGTCACGAACGCGCGGCCCGGATGAATGGTGTCCCAGAGCGAGGCGTACTGTTCCTTCCTTCGCACACCAGGCGTCTTGATCCCGAATCCCTCGACCACCTTATTCCAGACCGGCTGAAACCTCTCGATCATGTACGTTTCGCCGAGGGGAATCCAAATATCGTCCACAACGAGGCAGCGGAAGAAGAAGTCCTCGAGTCTCAGGTTCGTCGCGGCTTGAATGGAGTCGGCATGGTGCTTAAGGCGCGGCGCGAGCGCGATCGCCGCGTTCGGGTCTTTGATCAGACCGCCCTTTCGCGACCCCTTGGGAACGGCCTTTCCCACGTAGATCGGGCACGCGAACTTGTTGTCCTTGTTGAGATCCGCTATTTGCCTGTATTGTTCGAAGGCGCCAACGTAGTAAATGGCGTAGATGCCCGCGCCCGGAAATCTGCCAGGAGGCATCGGGAGTACCGGCTGGTTGAGGAGTGCATCCCTCACGCTCACGCCCAGGTTCTCTTTGTCCAGTGGATTGTATGGGGTCGCCAACCCGCGATTATCTCACCGCGACGAGCCGCTGTCTAACACCGGCGGCAACTGCCTCGCCAAGTCGGACGGGCACGGCATTTCCAAGTTGGCGCATTGCTTCGCTCCACGCGCCGTGGAACACATAGCCGTCATCGAACGTCTGGATGCGCGCGGCCTCTCGAACGGTGAAATAGCGCAACTTGCCATCTGGCCTCACCACGGTGTTCTCACCGCCGGGGACTCCATGGTCGCCGGCTTTCAAGGTTTTGGCCGGCTCGTCCAGTGGACTGCCGGTATGCCCGACGTAGCTTCTGGCGCCGGGATTGTGCCGGTGGTTGAAGAATCCGGAGCAGTCGTCGCGCTCGGGATCGGGCAAGCCGGCCAGCGCATCCCGGACTGTACGCCACGGACTGGCGGCGAACAAGTCGAGCGGCGTGCAGGCCTTTAGCGCATCGACACGATTGGCGAACCGCCCTGGGAGTTTCGGTCTGTCTTTGGTTGCAATCCGGTGGCGATCCCAGTACTCCCCCGTCACCCACTGGTCTATGAGTAGAGACTCAAGCGAGTGCGTTTCATCGGGGAACGTCCACTCGACCCCAAGGTCGGAGCGGAAGCCAACGAAAAACACCCGCTCCCTCTTCTGCGGGACGCCGTAGTTCGCGGCATTCAACAGGCGGGGCACCACATGGTACTCAAGTCCGGACCAACTCCCCTTCGTGTGATACCGTTCCAGCCTGCTCCGGTGTTCCGTCCAACTCTCGCCTTCGGCTCGAACGATTTCAGGATGGCTCAGTTGAAAAACGATGTAGCTGAAGTAGTTGGCAAAAGTTCTCCGCGTGAGGCCCTTCACGTTCTCGACCAGAATGGCGCGTGGGCGCAGTTCGCGCACTGCTCTCACGACCTGGGGGAACATATCCCGCTCGTCGTGATAAGCCTTGTGCTTACCACCAATCGAGAAGGGCTGGCAAGGAGGACCTCCCGCCAACAGATCGACGTCAGCCTTGATCGCCGAATAATCAAAGTCCCGAACGTCTCCAGAGAACAACTGCCAGCCATCCAAAAGGCTGAACCCCCTGGCCTGGTTTTCACGGATGGTGTCGCAGCAGTCCCGGTCGCGCTCGATGACGGTATGGTGATGGAAGCCCGCCTTTTCTATTGCGAGCGCCAGCCCTCCCGCTCCCGTGAAGAGTTCTACGGACTTCAACTTTCTACCTCTAGGAACCTTTGTAGCCGCGCGGCCAGCCGCTCGAAGTTTCCGATTTGACACTCCCAGACGACCATCACTCGCCATCCCAAGCGCCGAAGCTCTCGCAGGTTCGCCTTGTCGCGGCGACTGTTTTCTTCCAGCTTCGGTTTCCAGAATTCGAGTTTCGACTTCGGCCATCTCGTGTACTTGCAGGACCCGTGCCTGTGCCAAAAACATCCGTGGACAAAAATGATTTTACCTCGGTTTGAGAACACAAGGTCTGGGCTGCCCGGAAGGTCCCGCCTATGCAGCCGATATCGGAAACCCATCCCATGCACCAATCGTCTGACGACCCACTCGGGCTTCGTGTCCTTGCACCGCACCCGGCTCATTCGCTCGCTTCGCTGTTCGGGCGTAAGCGTATCCACTACGCGCCTCGCTTCGGGGGAGTGCCATTATTTTACCGTGTTTGATCGGCTGTTTGTCCACAACACTTTAGGCGCGGTCGCACTCGCACTCCAGCCGCCGTGAACCTGAAGGCATTAGAGCGCATTCCGCAGGGTTCCGCAGCTTTGACGATCATGGGCCGGCTAGAGCGCGGCCCATGTCGACACTTGGGCAGAGATTGCCGGTCCGTACGGAAGTCGCTGAACAAGGAACCCGGCAACCGCCGATTATCGCTGGAGAGTACAATAGCGGGTTTCAATGCCTGGCTATCTTGAGATTCGGGGCTGATTATCGACGACGGGATGACCCATGCACATAGAAACCATCGCAATCAAGAACTTCCGGCTGCTGGCGGATGTCGAGTTGTCTCTGGACGAGAGAACAACAGTGGTTGTTGGTCGTAACAATAGCGGCAAGACGTCCCTGACCGAACTCTTCCAGCGACTCCTCACGGGCGTCGCTCCTAGCTTCAAGCTGGAGGACTTCTCTCTCGATGCGCACGAGGGATTCTGGAGTGCATTAATAGCTAAGCACGAAGGCAAGCAGGATACGGAGATTCGCGAACTCCTGCCATCTATCGAAGCCCGAGTTGGCATTCGGTACTCCAAAGGATCGCCGGATCTTGGGCCTTTAGCGGACTTCATCGTCGATCTAAATCCCGACTGCGATATCGCACTGCTGTCCCTTCGCTTTCAGTTGGCTGACGGCAAACTGGAGGCGCTCTTCGAAGGCTTTGATACGTCATCGGACTCGACGGCCAGGACGAATTTCTTTCGAGCAATGAAGGAACGAGTCCCGAAGCTGTTTCAGCCCTACCTGGAGGCTGTCGACCCGGGAGACGAGACAAATCGAAGACCCATGGAGTGGACTCGCCTCGCCGTACTGTTTCAGACTGCCTTCATCGGCGCGCAAAGAGGGCTTGACGGCGCGACATCGCGGATGACAGACGTCTTGGCACGCATTCTTGAGACTCTCTTCGATACTGCGAGCCTCGAGTCATCCGATCCGAAGGATCATCAAACTGCGGAGAGTCTGGAGGCGGCGGTAAAAGACGTCGAAGGCAAGCTCGGTGAGGAATTCTCGGCCAATCTGCGGAACCTGCTGCCAGCCTTCAAAATATTCGGATACCCAGGACTCGCCGACCCACGACTGACCCCTGAGACCACGCTGGAAGTAAAGCGACTCCTCGGGCACAACACATCACTCTGTTACGAAGGCGTCAACGGAATCAACCTCCCTGAATCCTACAACGGACTCGGCACCCGCAATCTCATATACATCTTGCTTCGCATCTTAGTCTCGTTCAAAGAAGCAAGATCGAGGGCGATTGCGCCCGCCGTTCACTTGATTTTTGTCGAGGAGCCAGAAGCTCACCTGCATCCGCAGATGCAGGAGGTGTTCATCCGAAAGCTTGGTGAGCTTGCGGAAGACTTCGCGACGCGTTTCTGCAACGGAACTCCGTGGAATGTCCAATTCGTTGTGACCACTCATTCTAGCCATGTGGCCAATGAGGCACCATTCGATACAATTCGCTACTTTCTCTGCGGAAAGGCAAGGCACTCAGCCCAGTTGCGCGAAACTCATATCAAAGACCTGCGCGCTGGCTTGACGGACGAGTCGGCTCCAACCAGGGAATTTCTACAGCAGTATATGACCTTGACCCGCTGCGATCTGTTCTTCGCCGACAAGGCAGTCCTGATTGAGGGACCTTCGGAACGTCTCCTCCTTCCCAAGATGATTGAGTTCGTGGACCAGGCCAGCTTGACGGAACTACGATTGGGGAGTCAGTACGTCTCGACCGTCGAGATAGGGGGTGCATACGCGCACCTATTCTTTAGATTACTCAATTTCCTGGAGTTACGTACCCTCATAGTCACAGATCTTGATTCAGGGAAACTCGTCAATGGACGGACTATCGCATGCAAGGTGGCCGAGGGAACTCGTACCACTAACGCTTGCCTGACTGACTGGTTTGACGATTCGCAGATATCTCCAGCCAACCTCCTGGCCAAGAGTTCGGAAGAAAAGGTCCACGCCGGCTGCCGCATAGCTTATCAGATTCCAGAAATCGATGGCACCACCCCATGCGGCCGTGTCGCAGCAACGTGAGAAATTCCTGTTATGGCAAAGTAGAACGTTCCTGATGGGATCGGCCATCTTGGGACGTGGCCGAAGAACAGGAGCTGTTGTTGCTGACGCAGAAGGAACGGGATTGGCTGA
>JAEZIJ010000241.1 GCA_023436715.1 Acidobacteriota bacterium | reverse complement strand
AGCCTCACAGACTACTCCGGCTTACGCTGCGCGTTGGCTCTGAAGAGCATACCTCGCCTCTGCCCCGTTTTCATGCTCGCGGGTGCCGCTTTCAGCGCGGCATGGCTCGAACTGTCCCCGGTTTTGGTTTACCCCGGCAACATCTTCGTAATGTCGTTGTAAAGCACGAAGACCATCACCGCCATCAGGAAGACGAAGCCCAACTTGAATACGGCTTCTTTGACCCTCAGGCTGAGGTCGCGGCGCATCAGCATCTCGACCAGCAGCATGACAATCACGCCGCCGTCGAGGATCGGGATCGGAAGAAGGTTGAAGATCGCCAGATTGAGGCTGACTATCGCCATCAGGCCGAAGAATGCGGTCGCGCCTTCGCGGGCCGCTTCACCCGAAAGCCGCGCAATGCCGATCGGTCCTTCAATCGACTTGGGCGACATGCGCTGCTCGACCAAACCGCGCAGGAACTGATAGATCAGCGTGGCGCTCTTCAGGTTCTGCGAAACGGACTCGCGGAACGCAGCGGGAAATGAGAGCTGCGTCATGATCATGCGCGGTTGCGGCAGCACGCCAATCATCCAGCGCGGCGCCGAACCCGGCGGGTCCGCCGATTTCACGGGCTGAATCTGAACCGTGCCTTCCTGGCCATTGCGAAGGTACTCGACCACTACCGGATTTCCGGCGGCTCCGTTGACCAGTTCGTGCAGGCGCTGCACGGAGCGGAGAGGCTTGCCGTCCACGCGCAGCAGGATGTCCCCGCCTTTCAGTCCCGCCTTCTCAGCCGGCATGTCTTTCGAAATGCCCGCCACCTGCACTTCACCCTGGGCCTGCCAGCCGATTGACCCGACGCCCGTCCGCTGATCCAGCACCGGCGTCACTGTGGTCCAAAACTCGCTGCCGTTGCGCGCAATCCTGACGTTCAGGGCTTCCTTGGCGCTCGAGACTTCCCGGATCACGATGTCTTCCCAGGTGGGGTTCTGGGTTCCATCGATGCTGACGATGCGGTCGCCTTCCCGGATTCCGGCCTTGGCCGCGGGCGACTTCGGCGCCACGTAGCCGACGAGTCCTTCCTGAAACGATTCCGGCGGCTTCGGGTACTTCACCATGTAGAGGGCGGTGAGCAGCCCCACCGCGAGCACCATGTTCATCGCCGGACCGGCAAACGCGATGATGAGCCGCTGCCACCGGGGTTTTGCCAGAAAGGCGCGAGGATCGTCCAAGCTTTCGTCGCCCGGCTGTTCGCCGGCCATCTTTACGTAGCCGCCGAACAGAATGGCCGAGAAGCGGAAATCCGTCTCTCCTTTTCTGAATCCGAACAGGCGTGGGCCGAACCCGAAGCTGAAAACATCAATGCGCACGTCGAAAAAGCGCGCGGCCCAGTAGTGCCCCAGCTCGTGGATCAGGATCATCACCCCGATCAGAACCAGCAGCCACACGATATTATGAGCAGCCTGCATATTACACTCTCACGACCGATCGGGCACTTCCGGCCAGGTCCCGCGCGACTGCGCGCGACTCTTGATCGATCTCCAAAACTTCTCCCACGGAATGTGCGTTCCGGACCGGCACCCGCGCCAGCGTTTCTTCCACGATATCGGCAATACCCGGGAACGTTACCCGCCCGCGCAGAAATGCATCCACCGCAATCTCATCGGCCGCGTTTAGCGTACACCCGGCCGATCCGCCCGCTTTCTGCGCCTGGTAGGACAATGCCAGCAACCGGAACTTTTCCATATCGGGGGGCTCAAATTCCCAGTGCCGCGCGGTGCGCCAGTCCAGCCGCGGTACCGGAGCGGTCTCTCTCGCCGGATACGTCAGCGCGTACTGGATCGGCATTCGCATGTCTGTCGCCGACACCTGCGCCAGGATGCTTCCGTCGTTGTACTCCACCATGGCGTGCACGGACGATTGGGGATGAACGACCACCTCCACCTCCGGCGCTGTAGCACCGAAAAGCCAGCAGGCCTCGATCACCTCGAACCCCTTATTCATCATCGTAGCGGAGTCAATCGTGATCCGCTGTCCCATCTTCCAGGTCGGATGGTTGAGCGCCTGTTCGGGTGTCACTTCGGCGAGTTTCTCCTTCGGGGTCTTCCGGAAGGGCCCGCCGGAGGCGGTCAGAATAATTCGCGACACCTCGTCGCGCCGCCCGCCCCGCAAGCACTGGTGCACGCCATTGTGCTCGCTGTCCACGGGGATCAACTCCGCCCCGGCTGCGCTCGCCGCTTCCATCACCAACGCCCCGCTCGCCACCAGTACCTCTTTATTCGCCAGGCCGACCTTCTTTCCCAGCCGAACCGCTTCAAACGTCGCTTCGAGGCCCGCCACCCCCACAATCGCCGACATCACGAAATCGGCTTCCGAGGACGTGGCCGCCGCGACCCGCGCCTTGGCGCCGGACCCGAGTTCGGGCCATTCCGGCCTGCTTAGGCCGATCTCAGCCAACCTTCTTTTTAGATTCTCCCGGTCCGATTCGGTTGCTACAACCGCGACCTTAGGTCTGAATTCGGCTATCTGCCGCGCCAGGAGTTCCGTGTTCCGGCCCGCAACCAGCGCGAAAGCGCAGAACTGGTCCCGCCGGCTTCGGAGTACGTCGAGGGTGTTGCATCCTATGGAACCTGTGGAGCCAAGAACGGTCAGTCTCTTCATGAGGATTCGGCACTTACAGTATAAGACTAATCGGAGTTGATCTCAGAGTCATTCCTGGCAGGATGAAGAGCCCTTAAACTATTTCAAATCTCATCAATCTTGGTCGTTACGGAGGGGTTTTCTTTGAGGGGCGCCGGGGAGGATTGCTTCAGGGGTCTTTTTATTAGAGGTTAGTCTCGCTTTGGTGGGAGTTGCCTCCCCGGCTTGATTCCAATAATAGAATATCTCTCTCCAGAATGCAATAGTTTTTTGTAGATTTCTCAACCGCGCTTCACCTCTACGCCCGCCAAAGCCTCTAACACCTTGATAGAAGAGCAGAAATCCTCATCTCCGTAGCCGCTGGAGATCGCCGCCTGGAACATTTGCTGCGTCACGCCGGTGAGCGGAAGTGGTACCCCGAGGTCCTTTCCGGATTCAAGCGCCAATCCTACATCCTTGTGCATCCAGCGAACGGAGAAGTTGGTTTCGAAATTGCGGTCGAAGACGTAAGGCGCCTTGAACGCGATGAGGCCCGAGCGGGCGGCGCTGTTGTTCAGAATGTCCAGCATGAGTTCCGGGTTCACTCCGGCTTTCGTGCTGAGCACCATGCCCTCGTTGAAAGCCTGTAACAGATTGGAAAGGATAAGGTTCTGCGTCAGCTTGGCGTTCAGTCCCATGCCCGGTCCGCCGCAGTAGTAGATCTGGTTCCCCATCGGCTCGAAATAAGGCCTCACGCGCTCGAACACGTCCTTTTCACCGCCTATCATGAACGTGAGCGTGCCTTTTTCGGCGCCCGGCTTCGAACCTGTGCAGGGCGCGTCGAGGAAATCGATCCCCTTGGCCGCCAGTTTCCGGCCGATCTCCCGGCTCGCGCTGACGGCGACGGTGCTCGCGTCCACGACTGCGGCGCCGCTGCCGGCGCCCTCGATCAGTCCATCCACGCCCACCGTCACCTGCTCGGACATCCCGGAGTCGCCCACACACAGGAAGGAGCACTCGGCGAACTCGCCCACCTGCCGGGGCGTCTCGCAGAAAACCCCGTTCTCAGCCTCGGCCAGTTGCTTCGCCTTCGCCCGCGTGTGGGACCAAACCGCCACTTTGTGGCCCGCGCGCATGAGGTTGCGCGCCATCGGGTACCCCATGATTCCCAATCCAAGAAAGCCTAGCTGTGCCAAAGTAGTCCTCCGGTTCAGAGAATCATTGTAGCTTGCAGAATAGCCGGGGCGGCTGCCCCGGCCGTAGGAGAACCCTTACCCCCCTTTGATAACGGACTCACCCGGCCCCTTCGGGGCCTGCAACCCTGGGTTGATAGTTTAGCCTCCTCGGATGCGATTCACCATACGGGAAATTCTGTATGTTGAATTTCACATCAGGGCAGGCCGACGAGCCCGCGCTCGACGGCGCTTAATACGAGCTCGGCCAAGCTGTGGAGTCTGAGCTTCTCCATAATTCGGCTTCGGTGGGTTTCGACGGTGTGGAGGCTGAGACCGAGCAGGGCCGCGATCTCCTTGTTGCTCTTCCCCTCCGCAAGCATCCGGTAGACCTCGCGCTCCCGCCCGGTGAGCAGGTCGTAGCGGTCCTCGACTTCGGCTCCGTCGCAGCGGGAGAGCACGTCCGCGATCGCCGGGCTGAAAAAGGTCCGGCCGGAACGCACGGCTCTGATGGCTTCGACGAGGTCCTCCTCCACGGAATCCTTCAGGAGATACCCTCGCGCGCCGGCCTTCATCGCACGCACAACGTAGCGTTGGTCACGGTGCATGCTTAGGATCAGGACCGCCGTTCGCGGACACTCGCGCGCAATCTGTGCCGTCGCCTCGATGCCGTTCAGGCCCGGCATCCCGACATCTACTATCGCCACCTCGGGCAGTACCTTCCGCGCGGCTTCCACGGCTTCCGTGCCCGAAGCGGCCTCGGCGAGAACGGCAAACTCGGGGTAGCTCTCGAGAATGCGGCGCAGCCCTTTTCTAAGCAGGCCGTGATCGTCGGCAAGCAGGATTCCGGTAGACATCAGGCGCCTGCCTCGGGCAGCGGCAGCGATAGCTTCAGCCGGGCGCCCCTGCCCGGGACGGAGTCTACCGTGAACGAGCCTCCGAGTATAGTCGCCCGTTCCCGCATACCGAGCAGTCCGAGCCCTCCCGCTCCACCGGGCGTCCTGTCGGCTTCGGCTTCGAAGCCCCGGCCGTCGTCCTCAATTTTCACCATGAGTTGCCCGTCCTCACCCCGCGCCAGTACCCGCACCTCGGACGCGCCGGAGTGCTTCTCACAATTATGGAGCGCCTCCTGAACCACGCGGTACACGCATGTCCTGTGCGCGTCCGGCAATTCCCGCGGCAGCCCGGCTTCGGCAAGAGAGCAGCGTATGCCGCAGCGCCGCGAAAAATCCTCGGCGAGCCATTGCAGGGCCGGAGCCAGACCGAGGTCGTCCAGCAGTGACGGCCTCAACAGCAGGGAGATGTCGCGCACGCTCCCCACTACGTCTTCGGCCAGCCCGCGGGCATGCTCCAGGCGAGCGGCGGCGCCTGCCGTATCCGTTTGCATCAGTGCGCGAGCCTGTGAAATCTCGATGCGTAAGGCGTGCAGGGTTTGTCCGATCTCATCGTGCAACTCGCAAGAGAGCCGTTTGCGCTCGTCCTCTTGAATCTGGAGCAGGCGTGCCGAAAGCTGCTGCAACTCCTGGCGGGTTCTGGTGACCTGTTTGAGGCGCAGATCGCTCTGGCGCTCGAGACTGGCGGCGTGAACGAGACTGAGGGATGCGACGACAACCCCCAAACCAATGCTGATGCCGAGAATGAACAACAGCCGGTTCGCCGTTGTGCGACGGCTGTGGCTGAGTTCCGCTTCGCGCGCTTCGAGCGCCCGCTGATTAGCTTCCGCGTAAGTGGCCAGCAGGTCCCCGGCGGCATTCCGGCGCGGCACAACTTCCCGCATGATGAAGTCGAAGCCGCGCCTGGCATCGGCGCCCTCGGCCCACGAGGGAACCGACTCCAACTTTGCCCATAGCCCGTCGAATTGTGTCTTCAACTCCGAGGTCGAGGCGTCCGCCCCGGTCAGGCGCTCCAGGCGCTCCAATGTCTCGTCGGCTTCCGTCTGCAATCGTGCGATCTGGCTCTGGAAGACGGCCACTCGATCCGGCTGCGGCCGCAGAAAGAGATCACGGGTGTAGATGGAAGCCATGAAGAGAAGCCGGCGGATCTGGCCCAGGGCTTCCCCTTTCTGAACGAACCGGCGGTAGATCTCGGTGGTGTTCCGTGATTCGTCGCTTTGGATGCGGAACGCCTCGTAGGCTGAGAATACGAGCAGCGCCGTCATCGCGCCGAAACCCAGGCGCAACGCATGCACTTTGCTCAGGCGCCTGAAAGCTTGCATGAATCGCCCATTGTACACGGAGAGCGTAGGGTGCGGGCGGTGGGACCTGGACAGCGGGTGTAATAGCGATGAAAGCCGGCGTGAGGTTGCGGGCATGCCCGGCCCCTACAGGAACACAACCGCTCGCTCACGCTCGCGGCTCAGTTACGACGATCTCAGGAGCGTTCGTACGGCGCCTACCAGCGCTTCAGGGGTGAATGGCTTTCTGAGGAAGGGTATCCCGGTCGGGAAATCCGAGCCGCCGAACCCGGACAAGGCAAGCACCTTCAGTCCTGGGTGGCGCGCCGAGAGTTCTCGCATCTCCGGCGGCTGCTCGTCCACCAGCAGAAGGTCGATTGCGCCACGGTGCTGCTCGCAGAGCCGTAGCGCGCTCTCGGTGTTTCGCGCCTGCAGGACAGCGTACCCCGCCCTGTCAAGGATTTCCCGCAGGAGTTGCCGGACCTGCGGCTCTTGTTCAATTACCAGAACGGTTGCCATCGCCGGTAGAGGCATGGGCGCTATCCATGCCGGCCGTGCAGGCAGACTCGCGTATTTTGCCATGTGCGTCTCAACTTATTCCAAGGCCGCAAAGAAGCCCCAGGCTGTGGCTGCCGGAGTGGACCGGAACCGGCAACTTCCGCCGCCCGCCTCCCCCGCAGGAGAGCGGGCCGGTGGGCCACAACCTGGGTCCGCAAAGGAGATTCCATATGGTTAGTGAAGCGAGGAGGCGATTCGTTACAAAATCCGAACGAACTTTTTCGGGATGTGCCGCAAGGGCCTCAAAATACTGGGGTTCGGGCGAATAACTGGAAGGGAGCCCAATAGTATGGCTTGCGATAGGCTCCGCCCCGGGCGGCGATCCGGAGCTTCGCCGCCCTTAGTGCGGCAGCGGGGGGCCGGCCCGCCGAGAGTTCCTCGTACAGGTGCTGCATGAGCAGGCTGGTGGAGCGGTCGTTCACATCCCAGAGGCCGGCGATCACGTTTTTCGCGCCCGCCTGCAGGAACGCCCAGGCGAACCCGACGAGCCCTTCGCCGGAGTATACGCGGCTGCCTGCTCCTCGGCACGCCGAAATGGTCACCAGGTCTGCGCGCAGGGGCACGCCCATGATGTCCCGGGCGTAAAGCTTATAGGCGTCATTCTTTGGAGACAGGATCACTGCCGAATCGAGCGGGCTCTCGTGATTGGCCGTTGCATGCGCCGCGAAGTGGATAAATGAGAAGCGTCCGGGGTCCGCGGCGAGGTAGGCGTCCGGGCTGGCTGAAGGACCAGTGAACACCGCCGCTTCGGTTGCGGCCTGTGCGTGGCGTACGTTTTCGACTTCCTTAGCTGCTTCCGGCAGGGCGGGGAACACTCCGGGCGGCGGCGAGGGATCGCCGATCACCAGGAGCGGGCCGCTTTCCCTTCGGCTCCCGCCGGCGCGCGGGGCCAGCAAAGCCAGCGACGGGGCGACGGCAACCGTTACGTCTTCAATCCAATAATGCGGTTTCCCGGACCCGACCGGCAGGGCTTCCAGGTTGATCCCGTGAAGACACCCGTCGGGAACGAGAACTACCCGCCTCGCGCCGGGAGCGGCACGAATGATCGGGGCGATCAGAAGTTCAGACAGACGGCGTGCCGCGGGGTTGTCCGTTTCGATCGGGTCGCGCTGGCCCTGGATGGCGCCCTGGTAGGCATCGACAAGGCCGCGCAGTTCGGCTTCGGCCGGCAGCGGGAAGCAGTGGAGCTTCCGCGGAGTGACCAGCCACATCAGCGAGCGCTCCGGCGCAAGCCAGATCGATACCAGCGCGGCGTCGAGTCTTGCCGCGAGTTCGCGGAAACGCGCGGCAGGGGCGGGGTGCGATGCGTCCAGCGTTCCCAGTTTTTGAGCGAGTAGCCGCGCCCGCGAGGATTCCGCTATGTCCAGTGCGGCTTCGGTCTCACCGCGATCCATCAGGAATGCGACGTAATCCCGATAGAACACGACTGAAGCCGAATGGAAACTGAGCTTCCACTCATCGCGCGATAGCCTGGATCTGGTGCGTTCGAGCGTCTGGAGAGCGGCCCGGAACCGACTCCCGGCCTGCTGCCAGTTCCGGCGCGCCGCGGCGACGTGGGCCAACCCGGCGTGCGCTTGCCAGACCGCCCCCTCGTTGCCCATCGCGGAAGCGGCCGCGAATGCCTTTCGGTAAGCCTGTTCGGCTCGGTCAACATCCCCTTCGGCCTCGGCAATACGACCGGCTCCGAGCCAGGCGGAACCGCGAAGGTCCTTGATAGCGGCCCCCCGGTCGATGGCGAGAGCTGCGTCGTTGTACCGCAGCGCGGAAGGCAAGTCCTTGGCCCCCATTGCGGCCTCCGTCAAGCCCGTGAGCGTCAGCATTTCAGTGTAGGTCTCGCCCATTTGCTGCGATAGCGCGAGGGCCTTTTCGTAATGCGAAATCGCCTTCTTAAACTCCCCGCGATCCCGGTAGGCGCTGCCCAGGGATGAGAGCCAGATCTGGCGCCCCACGTTATCTCCCACCTCGGCGGCCAGCGACTCGGCGCGGGTTTGCAGCGCGATTCCACGATCCAGATCGCCCAGGCGGTAATAGCAGCGCCCCAGGTTTCCGAGCGTCGTTGCCGCGAACTTCCGGGCGCCGATCTTCTCCGAGACCGCTTGGCATTGCTCGAACCAGGGGATCGCCTCGGCGAACCTGGACCGGTTCAGCGAATGAAATCCGAGATTGCCCAGAACGGCGGCTCTTAGATAGTCATCCTGAACTCGGGTCGCGATTCGGAGCGCCCGGCGGAGCGCCTGCCCGGCGCCGTCCAGGTCTCCTAGGCGCGTCAGTGCCGCGCCCAGACGGAGATCGATCTCCGCCGTTATGGCGGAGGCGCTGCCGGGCGGGAGCAGAGCTCGCGCCTCATCGAGAATCCGCCTCGCCTCCGCGTACTCGGCGAACAGAATCTTCGCGAAGCCGCGGTGGAGCAGCCGCGAAACGGAAATTTCGCGGAATTCAGGGCGATCCGGCGGAGTAGGTTCAAGCCAGAGCCAAGCCTCCTTGACCCGCCCCTGCGCCAACATCACCTCGCCTTTCAGCAGCCGGAAGCGCCAGTAGGGGGCGGAATCGGGGTCGCCGCCCCACTCGGCGCAGCCGTTCTCCGTGCGGGCAAGCGCCCCGGCGAGGTTGCCCAACCGGAGCTGCTGGCGCGCCTCGCGCAGTTCGGCATCCGCCGATGCCGGCCTGCGGCAGCCCGGAACCGCCGCAAGCCAGCAAAGCAGTGCCGCCAATCCAGCCACGCGGCGCATCGTCGCGCTCACGGGTACATTTGGCCGTTTCCGCCGGTGTCCCCGAAGGTGATATCGCCCTCCGGCGGGGTGTCATCGCCCGCCTGCGGGCTGCCGAGTTGCAGCCGCATCATGCTCAGCCTTTGCGTGCCCGGTCCGGTCTGCCATTCCGCGAAATATATCCGGCCGAGGTTCGGTTGCCGGCGGTGGGGTTCGCCATCCTCGTCCGGGTTCAGGTCCTTGTTGCGCCCCAGCACCCAGGTGATCTTGCCGAATTTCTCGTGCAGTTCGCTGTGTTTCTTCTTGAATTTTTCATAGTCGGACGCCTCGCGTGCCATCGCATGATCTACATCAACTGCGAATGGCTGGCCTCCGATTGTCAGATTGACGAATCTGCTCCCTTCGGTGTCGATCGTGACGCGATCACCCGCGACCTGGTAGCACAACGCCAGTTTCGCGGTGATCTCGTCGGCCTTAAGGACGTTTCCCACGTTGATCTCGCGCACGGTGGAGACGACCACGGTCGTATGGATGCCATTGGAGGATTCCGACCCCTGGATGGATGTTTCAGCGGAGCCATAGGAGAAGATCAGGTTGCCGGAGACAGGGTCGGTAAGAATGAACGGCCCGGTTCGGCTTTCGACAATTCCGCCGCTAGACGGAAGTATGCAAGCGCCTTGCGGCTCGATTTCGTGGCTGATCGGACGTGTGATCCGCCCCGCGACTCCAACCGCATTTGCGTTGTAAATGAACCTCGGCATGATGTCACCTCAGTTGAATTGGACGACAAAAGTAAAGCGGCCAAGCTCAACGGGGGCAGTCCCCGCGGCCTTGCCGCGCAGTACAAGAGTGTAGGTTCCGGAATTAAGACGGGCTGCCGGGATAAGCACGTTTATGGGCGAACCCGGCGCGGCGGGCGCGGGCGCGGCTATATCGAATGCCGCTCCGGGCGGGGAAGGGCCACGGACACTGCATTCGTAACCGGTCCAGTCTCCGGCGGGGGGAATGTCGAAGGACAGTCCCACAAAGGGCGCCGCCTTCGGGATCGCGATCACCTGATCGTCCCCTCGGGCCACCGGCCGCAGAAAGAACGCGGGATAGGCCTGTGGCCCGGCAGCGCGCTCGAGTTCCGCCCGCAGCCGTGGAATGCGCACAAGCTCCTGATAACAAACGATGAGCACCAGAACCGCCGCGGCGGCGAGCAGGTACGCCGGCCTGAGCCAGCCGAAGCCGTGCCGGGGTTCCTCCTTAAAGCCGGAGCCGGTGAGGACGGCGCGGGCATTGGCGGCAAAAACGGCGCCCGCCTCGATCTCACCGGCGCACTCGGGGCACTCGAAGAAGTGCTGTTCGAACTCGCCGCGCTCGGCGGGGGACATGTCGCCGATTACATACCGGTCTGCCGCATGGCGTTCGACAGCTTCGTGATGGTTCATGTCAAAACCCTACCCATTAGTTAAGTGAAGCTCGTCTCGATTTCGTTTCATGTGTCCCCCGGATTTTCACCGGCAGGCACGAGTTTGCGCCGAAAACTCGCCTTTGCGCGGTAGAGCAGCACTCTGAGGTAGTCGGGGCTGATTTTCAGCTGCCGGCATACGTGCGCCTTCTCTTTGTCCTCCAGGAAGAGCAGCCGCAACACGTTCCGCTCCTTGGGCGATAGTTCCTTCAGGACGGCCCGGACGAGTTTCTTGCGCTCCTCGGTGATCAGGTCCCGCTCGATTTCCATACGGTCGTCCGAGGGCTCGGGCAGATCCTCGGAGGCGCCGCCGTAACGCCGTTCGGCCCGCCGGTACTCCCACAGGACGTAGTTGGACGTTGCGCAGACAAACGCCCCGAGGCTGGCAGGCTGTGTGATCCCGTCCGACCGTACCGCGAGCAGCACACGCAGCAGGGTCTCCTGCCGTACATCCTGCAACATCTGCAAGGAATGCACGCCCTTCATCAGTTTGAGTCGCAGCACCGTAGAGAAGTATCGGCTGAAGTGGCTCTCAGTTTCAGGGTCGCCTTCTTTCAAACGCCTCAGATACTCCGCGTCAAATCGCAGATGTTGGGCCGGGTCTCCCATTCGAACGGCAGTAGTATATCGGCTGCCTGGGATGCGCGCAAGATACCGGAATACCAGACAGTACCGAAGTGGTGGACCGGTACCCCCCGTACTACTGGGAGCCTTCGCTTAGGGCTGGACTCCGATTTTGTGTTAAAAAAGATTAAGGAAGCACGGGTCTCAATCGACCAACTCAGCAGAGGGAGGGATCATGATCGCCAAGGGAACGCAGGAAGGGAATGAACGGCCGAGCGCATTCCGCCTCGACGTCCAACTGCACGAATTGCTGATGAAAGCTCCGCCGAAACCCGCGGCGCCGGTCAAAGGTGGGGAACTGAAGCTGCCCGAGCCGATTTTCCCGAGGTATCCGGAAAAGCTGGCCGAAACGCATCCGAACGACGTGGAAACGCCCCAGACGCACCACCGGCGCTGGAACGCGAAGATGATCAGGCGGGATCTGAGGGGCTGGCTGACCCCTTACCTGAGATCGCGAGTGCTGCCCGGGGACTTTCACCCGATCATCGCCTATCTGTTCACCGAGTGGAAGTGCAACCTGGACTGCCACTACTGCTGGGCGTTCGACAACTCGGTGAAAGGCATGACCGAAGAGACGGCGCGGCGCTCGATCGACTGGCTGCGCGATTCCGGTTGCGGCGTCCTCGCGCTCATGGGTGGAGAGCCGCTGTTGCGCCCGCAGTTCGTGCATAAGGTGGTCTACTATGGCGCGCAAAAGGGCTTCTGGGTGTATGTGCCCACCAACGGGCGCCTGCTGCGTCCCGAGGTGACAGACCGGCTTGGGGATGCCGGGGTCGCCAGCGTGAATTTCGCGGTCGATGTGGTGGATGAAAAGCCCGGGCTGCCCAAGGCGCTGAACCCGATCCGCCGGAATTTCGAGCATCTGACGAAGAGACAGTACCGTTACGGGTATTCGGTGTTCTTCAACATGAATATCTGCCGGACGAATCTCGAGGACATCAAACAACTCACCGAGATAGCGCACGACCACGGTATTGCGACGGACTATCACATCAACGAATCGCCGATGCTCGAGCAGAGCCATTTCAAGCATATGGACGACAACAACACCTTCATCACGCCCGAAGACTGGCCGAAGATAGACGAACTGGTGGACTGGATCATCGATAAGAACCGCCAGGGTTACAAAATGGTGAACTCCATCCACCGGTTACAGGAGATGAAGGCGTTCATGCGCGGCAAACTGCAGGAATGGAACTGCCGCGCGGGACACAATTCCATGATCGTCCGCGTGGACGGCACTCTGGCGCCGTGTTTCCCGATGTATTCGGCCACCTACGATTGGGGCGTGGCGGGGCAGCACAAGTTCGAGACTCCGCAGTTGAACCAGATGAAGAAGACTTGCCAGCCTCACTGCTTTTCGACACTGAACCACAACCTGGCGTACTGCTATGACGCCGGCCGTGCATTCAAGTGGGTGTCCAGGCAGGCGCTCCGGGGGTTTCAGGGCGTGACGGGCAGCTTCGAAGACTAGAAGACCAGACGCCGGCAAAGCCCGGCGGCAGCCCGGAAGGGCTGATCCCACTCGGGGGTGCGCACAGACACACAGAGCCGCTATACTTCGTGAACGGGTAGACCTTTTCATAAGGAGAGCGGCAGATGTCTGTTCTGGACTTATTCAATCTGAATGGGAAAATTGCCCTGGTGACGGGGTGCAAGCGCGGTATCGGGAAGGCCATGGCGATCGCGCTGGCGGAGGCGGGCGCCGATATAGTCGGGGTGAGCCGCACGCTGGAGCCGGCGGGCAGCGACGTCGAGAAGGAAGTTTGCGCGCGGCGCCGCAAGTTCCGGGCGTTTGCGTGCGATTTTGCGGATCGTAAGGCCGTTTACGCGTTCGTGGCGAAGGTGTTCGCCGAGTTTCCCGAGATCGACATTCTGGTGAACAACGCCGGCACGATACTGCGCAAGCCGGCGGCCGAGCACCCCGACGAGTATTGGGATACGGTGATCGAGACGAACCTGAACGCGCAGTTCGTGTTGAGCCGCGAGATAGGCAAGCGAATGGTGGAACGCGGTTCGGGCAAGATCATCTTCACGGCCTCGCTGCTGTCTTTTCAGGGCGGCATCACCGTTCCAGGCTACGCGGCGGCGAAGGGCGGAGTCGCGCAACTCACGAAAGCGCTTGCGAACGAGTGGGCGCCGAAGGGCGTTCAGGTGAATGCGATCGCCCCCGGGTACATTGCCACGGACAACACCTCGGCGCTGCGGAACGACCCGGTGAGGAACCCTGCGATTCTTGCGCGGATTCCGGCGGCCAGGTGGGGGGAGCCAACCGATTTCGCCGGGGCGATCGTGTTTCTGGCGTCGCGCGCATCGGACTACGTGACGGGGACGGTGCTCACCGTAGACGGCGGCTGGATGGCGCGTTAGTGTAGCACGTTAGGTAAACCGCTCCATCGGTCGAGACCGCGCGGCTGCTTCCGATCGCGGGTGGGGCAGCCCCTCGGGCTGCGCCGGCCTCTCAGGCCGGCCACACAGGCGGGCTGGGAGCGCGCCGCAGGGCGAGGCCCTGCCCCACTGGGCGGTCCTGCCCGGTGTGCATTTTCATCACCATTGGTGGGCCGCAGGCCCATGCGGCACTCCGTTGAAAGTCACGGTCAACTCCGTGGGACAGGCCTCCTGGCCTGTCCCACAGGCTCGGACAGGCTAGTAGGAGGCCTGTCCCACTGTCGGACCGATCACGGGCCACGCATGCGTGGCCCCTACAACGCCATGGGACTCCCTTGCGATCGCGGCTCAGAAACGGCATCAAACCGATCCGCGACAAATCTTACAGATCCATCTACAATGCCCAGGATCGGGGTGTGCTGTAATGGGCATTTTGGAGGCTATGCATGAGAGCTCGGGATAACTGTGCGCGATTTATCCTCGCGGCCTTCCTGGCGACCGTGGGAATCGCACGCGGGGCGGAGCAGGATTTCAAGGATATCGAGGGGCGCGTAACCGAATTCACGCTGAATAACGGCATGAAATTCCTCGTGCTCGAGCGGCACCAGGCGCCGGTCGCATCCTTCTTCACCTACGCCGACGTCGGGTCCGCGCAGGAAACCAAGGGCATCACGGGGCTCGCCCACATCTTCGAGCACATGGCGTTCAAGGGCACGACCACCATCGGCACGAAGGACTACGCGAAGGAGAAGCCGGCGCTCGCGGCGGTGGACAAAGCATTCCTCGCGCTGATGGCGGAAAAGCACAAAGGCAACCGGGCCGATGAACAGAAGATCAAGGAACTCGAGGGCGCGTTCCGCGCAGCGCAGGACAACGCGGGCAAGTTCGTCGAGAAGAACGAGTTCGGCACCGCCATCGAGCGAGCCGGCGGACGCGGACTGAATGCCTCGACCGCGTGGGACGCCACACGGTACTTCTTCAGCCTGCCCTCAAACGAAGCGGAACTCTGGTTCTACCTGGAATCCGAGCGCTTCCGCGACCCGGTTCTGCGCGAGTTTTACAAGGAGCGCGACGTCGTGATGGAAGAGCGGCGCATGCGGACGGAGAGCCAGCCGATCGGCCGGCTGCTCGAGGAATTCCTGCATGCCGCCTACGTCGCGCACCCGTACGGAGAGCCGATCGTCGGTCACATGAGCGACCTCGAGAACATCACGCGGGCCGACGCGCAGGCATTTTTCGAGAAGCACTACCGGCCGAGCAACCTGACCTGCGTGGTGGTGGGTGACATCAATCCCCAACGCATACGGCAATTGGCCGAGACCTACTTCGGCCGCATCCCCAGCGCACCCAAGCCGGAGCCGATCCGCACCGTAGAGCCCCGGCAGGATGCGGAGCGTCGCGTGAGACTCCAACTGCAATCGCAGCGCGTTCTGTTGCTGGGTTACCACAAGCCGGACATCAACGATCCGGACTCGGCGGTGTACGAGGCGATCGGCAGCCTGATGAGCGAGGGCCGCTCGTCGCGCCTGTACAGGTCGCTTGTTCGGGACAAGAAAATCGCGGTGCAGGCCGCCGGCTTTCCCGGGCTGCCCGGATTGAAGTATCCGGGGCTGTTCATCTTCCTCTCCATTCCCGCACAGGGGCACACGAACGAAGAGTCGGAAAAGGCCATCGATGCGGAACTGGAGCGGCTCAAAACCCAGCCGGTGAGCAAGGACGAATTGGACGGGGTGAAACGCCGCGCGCGAGCCAACCTGCTCCGCGGTCTGGACGACAACACCGGGCTTGCGGGACAGCTTGCCCATTGGCAGGTGCTCACGGGCGACTGGCGCAACCTGTTCCGGCAGCTTGACAAGATCAACGCGGTGACGCCGGCGGACATCGAGCGCGTGGCCAAAACCGTGTTCGTGAAGAGCAATCTCACGGTGGGCACAATCGAGCCGCTGGAAACGGCCCAGGCGAAGTAAGGGGAGGAAACGGCGATGCAAAGCATGAAACAACGATTGTGCGTCGGGCTGGTTCTCGCGTCGGTTGCGCTTGCGCAGCAGGCGCCCGCGCCGCAGGTGAAAGCCGCCCCCGTGGGGCCGCGCGCCGGGCAACCCGCCACCAGCTACAAGACTCTGAAGTATCCGGCACTGAACAAAATCACAGTGCCGCAGCCGGTGCGATTCCAGCTTCCGAATGGAATGACGGTATTCCTCGTGGAGGACCACGAAATGCCGATGGTCAGCGTGTCCGCAATCGTTCGCACAGGCAATCGATGGGAGCCTGTTGCGAAGGCCGGGCTGGCCTCGATTACCGGAACGGTGATGCGGACGGGAGGCACGGCTACGCGTCCGGGCGACCAGCTTGACCAGGAACTCGACCGGCTCGGCGCCATCGTGGAGACCGGCATCGAGGAGGATACCGGCGGCGCGACCGTCTCGGTCCTGAAGGAAGACATCGACACGGGCCTCAACATTCTGTCGGACATTCTCCAGCACCCGGCTTTTCCCGAAGACAAGATCGCGCTGGCGAAGATCAACGAACGTGAGGGAGTGGCGCGGCGCAACGACGACCCCGCCGACATCGCCAACCGCGAGTTCCAGCGCGTGCTGTTCGGCAAGAACAGCGCCTACGCGCACATCCCGGAGTACGCGACGCTCGATTCGATCACGCGCAACGACCTGGTGGCGTTTCACAAGCAGTTCTTCCAGCCGGAAAACGTGATTCTGGGCGCCTGGGGCGATTTCAACGCCGCTGAGATGCGGGCGAAGATCGAGAGGACGCTCGGCGCGTGGGCGCGCGGCGGGCAGCCCAAGCCGCCGGTGCCGGACATCGAACCCGGCGCACGCAACCGCGCGGGGATCTACGCCATCAACAAGGACGATGTGAACCAGTCGCAGGTGCTGATGGGTTTCGTCGGCGGGAAGCGGAACGACCCGGATTATTACGCGTTGAACGTCGCAAACGTGATTCTCGGCGGTGGATTTTCGTCGCGGCTGGTGAATCACGTCCGCAGCGATCAGGGCCTGGCGTACTCGGTGTACTCGGCGTGGTCGGCCGGGTGGGACAGGCCCGGCATGTTCCTCGCTGCCGGGGCAACGAAGTCCCAGACCACGGCCAAGATCATCAACTCGATCCAGACCGAGATACGGAAGATGTCCGAAGATGTCACCGCCGACGAACTGGCGCGGGCGAAAGACGCGATTCTGAAAGGCGTCGCGTTCGACTTCGATTCCACGGCTAAAATCGTGCGCCGGATGATGACCTACGAGTACTTCGGGTATCCGAGCGATTACCTTCAGCAGTTCCGGACCAACATCGAGAAGGTCACCAAGGACGACGTGCTGCGCGTATCAAAGCAGTATCTGAAGACAGGCGACCTGGCGATCCTGGTGCTCGGCAAGGAGAAGGACTACGAGCAGCCGCTGCCTTCGCTCGGCAAGGTGACGGCGCTCGATATCAGCATCCCGGCGCCGAAGCAGGCTGCGCTCGCCGAGGCGACTCCGGAGGCGGTCGAGAAGGGCAGGGCGCTTCTCGCGGCCGCCCGCAATGCGATGGGCGGTGCTGCCGTGATGAGTGTGAAGGATTACACCGAAGCGGGCAGCACGACGATCTCGATGGGGCCGAACGAAATGGCCATGAAGCGCGAGAGCACGCAAAATCTCACCGGCAAGATGCTCAACAAGATGATCACTCCGATGGGAGAGATGGTCCAGGGCTACGACGGCCAGGTGTTGTGGATGAAAACGCCGCAGGGCACCCAGGAGTTGCCCGCTTCGCAGAAGAACGAGATTGACGGCGCGTTCTTCCGCGAGACGCTCTGGCTGCTTCAGAACTTCGACAGCGATGCGCTCAAGGTGCAGGCGCTCGGCCAATCGGAAGTGGAAGGCCAGCCGGCCGAAGGCGTGGCAATCAGCGACCCGGCGCGGAAATTCCAGGTCAAGATCTACCTCGACGCGAAAACCAACCTGCCTGTGAAGAAGGTGTACACGGCGGCTATGATGGGCCCTCCCGGCGAAGTTGAGGAGGTCTACTCGGACTACCGCGAGGTGAGCGGACTGAAACTCCCGTTCAAAGCATTGATTTTCCAGGGCGGACAAAAGCGGGCGGAACAGACTGTTACCGAACTGAAGATCAACCCGGGCGTGCCGGATTCGGCGTACCGGAAGCCGTAGGTCAGGGCAGGGGCCGTTTGACCACCGAGCGGCCCCTGGGTTATCCTTACTGGAGAAACAACCAACTGGATTTTGAACTAGATGGCAAACACCTACTCTGCTCTGAAGCGCGTGCGGATGGAAGAACGGCGCGCACTCATCAACCGTATGAGGAAGACCCGCATGCGCCACGCGATCCGCGCCATGCGCCAACTGCTCAATAAGAAAGACGCCGGGGCCGCGCAGTCCCTGATGCCGAGGACCTTTTCGGCGATCGACCGCGCTGCCAAGTTGGGCATCGTGAAGAAGAACACGGCCGCCCGCTACAAGAGCCGGATCACCGCCAGCGTAAAGCGTCTGGCCGCCTGATTACCGTCGCCATCTCTCCGTTTCCCCCGCAAGGGGTGAGCTTACCGCTGCGGGGAGCCCCAGTTGATACTGAAATCGGACTTCTCGTCCACGATGGTGTAGCCAGCAGGTGGGTGGAAGAGGCTCGGATCAGGTTCGCTCCGGCTCAAGTTGATGAGCTTCCGCGTATGTTCGCCACTACGCGGATCCGTCGTCTTGCTGAGGATCATGACTTGCAGGTCGGGCGACATCCAGATTTCGGTGATGCCCGTCATGGGCCGATCATTCCCTTGGGCGCCCACCGGCCACAGCGTCGTATTCCGCGTTCCGTCCACAAGGATTCCGTCGATTGTCTGAGTGCCCAACTTTTCCTGCGTCATTTGCGGGCGCGTAGAGTCCTCCGCGCGCTGAGGCGCAGGGATTCTTGAACCGCCCCCACCGCCACCGCCGCTGGCCGCCACGGTTGCACGGGTTGGAGGCGGGGCCGGCAGTTCCTGCCGATGCGCAACTTGATTCTGCACGTCGAGGATGTACTTGACGTGTGTCACCGGATCATCGATCTCGACGATCAGCGGCGACTCGGGAGGGTTCGGTCCCATAAACATCGGCCGCTCTCTGCGAGTGCGGCCCTGGGAATCCCGGTACACCTTGGTTCCCGGCATGGTGTGCGTTATGCGCGTGCCGTCCGCCAGAGTCTGGACGCTTTCGCCGAATTCTTCGCCGGAATAGGGAGCGCCCGTCACCGGTCGATTTCCGAACGGCGGCGGCGGACCGAAATGCGCGCTGCCGCTGAAACTGCGCGCGCTGACCGTACCGGAAGCTGAAACTTGTCCGAAAGCGCCCGAGGAGAAGAGGGCGAGGAACATGAGCACCGCGACATCGGTTTTCATGGGCACCTCTGTCCGGAGTATAGCAGCAGAGCCGCTGCCCGATTATCGCCGCTCTGCCGTCAACTCCAGAATCAGACTTTCCATCACGACCCGGTCGTCCGGCCGCGCGTCGCGGAGCGCCTTGTCCGCCCCGTAGATGATCTTCAACGCCGCAGCCATCTGCGTCCCGGAGAACTTCGACACGGTTTCGTAAACCTGGGCGGCGCGCGACGGCCACATCGCCATCCCCTGCTTGGAGAAGTGCATCTGTATCTGCTGTGGGCTGCGCAGGCCGGCTTCCTTCGCCGCCATCGCGAGCCGGAACTGAGTTCCCAGGAAACTTAGCGCGAGCGGCAGATACTCGCTCTGGCGGACTAACGTATCCAGAACGTCGAGCGAAGCGGCGCGGTCGTTTCGTCCCAGAGCGCCGACGAGCGCGAAGACCGTCGAGTCCCTGGCTTCCGGCACCAGTTTCGAGATTTCCGCCGCGCCAATTTTCTTGCCGCCGGCCGCCCACAGGCGCAGCTTTTCCACTTCGGTGGCGATGCGGCCGGCCTCTCCGCCGAGCGCGTCCACGAGCAGATCCAACTCCTCCGGCCCCAGGTCAAGTCCCGCCCTCCGCGCGGCCTTCTCAGCGAACTGCCGCGCGCCCTGCGCCGTCATGTGCTGGAACTCCACCACTTCCGGGACTGCGGAATAGAAGGCGCGAACGCGATCGATCTTCTTCTTGTCCTCGCCCTGGAAATCGTAGCGTGAGGAGTCAAGCACCAGCACGACGCCGGGGGTGGGGTTCTCGAGATACCGAGCGAGTGCGGCGTCGGCGCTGCGCTTGGCGGATTCCTCAGCGTCCGATGCGGCGGCCTTGCCGCGGGGCAGCGCCGCCTCCGCATTCGATACCACGATGACCCGGCGGGCTGTGAACAGCGAAGGCGAACAGGCGTCGTCAATTACCTCAGACAGCGAAGTGTCCTCGAGGTCGAGCCTCGTCACGCCGTTCTCGCGCTCCTCGGGGTCCGGCAGCACGCGCTCGATCAGCGTCTTGCGGCAGACGTCGCGCTGGTACGGTTCCGGGCCGAGAAAGAGGTAAGCCGCGGCGGGCTCCCGCTGTTTGAGGCGTTGATAGAACTGCTGGGGAGTCATCAGAAATTTTCCAGAACGGCGGTCACCACCGTGCGGGCAATCTGCTCGCTCATGCGCGCCATCGCGAGGTCGCTTTCCTCCAGATACGCGGACGGGTCCACGCTGATTTCGTATCGCTCGCGCAACTCCCAATTGGTTCGGGAGAACAGCACGTTGCCGGTGGCGCGGTCACGCAGCGACAGGTCGAGGGTCACATACACCTGGACGCCGCTTGCGCGCCCGGTTGCCTGGTCGTAAAGCACCGGGTACGCCGAATACCGCATCACGGAGCCGGTCAGCACGGCGTCGGCCTGGTTCGGATCGGCGATCACGTTGTAGCGCGTGCGGGAGATGAACTCCCGGGTCAGCGCGGCCGGCAGGCGCTCGGAAAGGCGATAACGGGTGGTGGCGTTGGAGAAAGCGGGAATCGCGATCGTCTTGATGTTCCTGGGCAGCAGGTCGGCGCGGCCCGCAACGCGATAGCCGCAACCGGCTGCGATCACGGCCAGGCCAACCACAACCCACAACCCACGTCCCGCAGCCTTCCTGCCGCTCATTGCGGTCTCGCCGTTCCGGGCTGGCCCAGAACCGATTGCGCAACGGCTACAGCGTTCTCAGCCATGATCCTGATATTGTCCGACACCATCCAGAACCAGCTCGCCCGCGGGTCGTTCCGGTCGGGCGCGATCGCTCCCACGGCGATGCCGCTCTGTCCGGCCATGCCCACTACGTTCGGCGGCTCGAGGTCCGTGCCTCGCACGTCGATGTGCCCGGACGCCAGTGCCTTCTCGAGTTCCTCGCGGCTCGGACTCTGTTCGAACTCCACCCAAAGGGACGCGCTGTAGCCGTGGAATACAGGCGCCTGGATCAGCCGCAAGGACGGCATGGGAATGTTCCCGTAGAGCGCCAGCAGCGTAGCCAGGTGGCGCTCGATCCGCAGCTCAATGCTTTCGAGCGATTCCGCGGCTTCCTCGCCGTAGCCCGCCAGCATGTTGAATCCAACCTGCTCGTCGTAAACCGTCTTTGGCAGTTGTTTGAACGTCAGCAGGTTGACCGTCTGCTGCTCCAGTTCCTCGATGCCCCGCTGCCCGCGCTCGCTTGCCGGCTCGAAGATGTGCGCCACGGAGCGTTTGATGGTCCACGACTGCGCCAGCCTGCTCAGAAAGATGCCCAGCGCGGTCGCGGCCGGATGCGCGATGATGTGCTCGGTAATCGGCGGGGGAACGAAGTGCGCGGGCTCGGCGAGAGGCGCCCTGAGGTATGCCTCCGGCCGGTCCTCGAGCACGTAGGTCAGATCGATCAGCGCCGGAGGTGACGACGGCAGGCGCGAGATAATGTCGAGCGCCTTCCGGCTCGCTTCCTGAGATCCCGCCAGGAACACGATTCGCGCTCCCGCCAGGTTGTCTTCGTCGAGCGCGGTCATGATTACGGCTTCCCCGGCCTCTTCGGTGAGGGTGCCGGCTTCTTCCTTGTCCGCGCCGATCAGCTTTGTCTCCAGCGGTCCGCCCGAGAGCAGGTCGCGCACTTCGCGCCCCAGCAGCGAACCGCTTCCAACTAATGCCGCAACAGGTTTCATATCGCTATCCGCATATTACGCTATTGGATCCGGGCACGTAATCGTATGAGGGCATGTAAACAGGGGCTAAAGCCCGAATTTTCCCGCGATGATGCGGCACGGCTAAAGCCGTGCCCTGATACAAAGCCCGGCATGTAAACGCTAATTCTTCCGCGACGCAGCGGCACCGCTAAAGCTGTGCTCTGATACAAAGCCGGGCATGTAAACACGAATTCTCCCGTGATGCTGCGGCACGGCTAAAGCCCTGCCCTGATACCAAGCCCGGCATATAAGCACGAATTCTCCCGTGACGCAACGGCACTGCTAAAGCCGTGCCCTGATACAGAGCCCGGCATATAAACACGAATTCTCCCGTGACGCAGCGGCACCGCTAAAGCCGTGCCCGATACAAAGCCCGGCATATAAACATTCTCCCCCGACGCTGCGGCACGGGCTAAAGCCGTGCCCTGATACAATGCCCGGTCTCCACATTACGAATCGTATCAGGGCACGGCTTCAGCCGTGCCGTACGGCGCCGTCATCCAAGGGCTTTAGCCCCTGCTCCCGTTTGTGCATCATCCTCCGCAGGATGCCTCCCAGCCGGACCATAATCCCGCTTGCCACGTAGGCGCACGCGAGCCCCAGCAGCGCCGGCTGCGGGTACGTCCAGATCAGGTAAATTACGCTTCCCCAGAAGACTACGATCAGCCATGGTCGCGGCCGCAGCAACTGCAAATCCTTAAAGCTCCGGTAGCGCCACGTGCTCACCATCAGAAACGAGAGCAGCGCCAGCAGGCACAGCCAGGCCACGGTGAGCGGCCACCACGCGATCGGCGTTCCCTCCGCGGCGTATACAACCGCCCCCACCATCGCCGCGGAAGCGGGAATCGGGAGCCCCACGAAGTACTTTCTGCCGGGGCGGCCTGGATTCTTCGGCACCGGGTCTTTCTGAATATTGAACCGCGCCAGCCGCGCCGCGCCGCACAGCAGGAACAGGAACGGAACGAAGTAGGCCAGTCTGCGCAGATGATCGCGCCACTCGAACGGCGCCGAGGCGATCGCAAACTGCGCGCCCCACGCAAATGCGAGCACAGCCGGCGCGATTCCGAACGTGATCACGTCGGCGAGGGAATCCATCTCGCGCCCAAATTCGCTGGTCGTATTCGTCAGTCGTGCAATTCGCCCATCCAGCCCGTCGAGCAGGAAGGCCCAGCCGATCGCCAACGCGGCCGCCGCGAAATGTGAGTTCGGGCCCGTGTATCCGCCCGAAACCAACATCGCGCCCTGAAACGACTGCATGATGGACACAAAGCCCAGGAATACGTTGCCCGCCGTGAACAGCGTCGGCAGCGCGTACGCCGCTCGCCTGCGCCGCAGGTGCGGGGAATTCGGATCGGTCAACTGCCTGGAGAAGTCTCGAACACCCATCGGTTTTTTAGCAGCGCCGCGCCAGCACGCTCGACCCCGCTCTCACTCGCTCCCCAGGCTTAACTTCGATCACCCACTCCGGTCCCAGCAGCACATCTACACGCGAGCCGAATTTGATCAATCCGACGCGCTCCCCCCGCGCCACCTCGTCTCCCGGTTTCTTATAGCACACGATGCGGCGTGCAATCAGCCCCGCAATCTGCTTGAACGCTACCCGGCTGCCGTCGCCTTCCACCACCATCAGGTTTTGCTCGTTCCGCGACGATGCCTGTTCTTTGCTCGCCACGAGGAACTCGCCCTTCTTGTACTTGACCTCTGTGATACGCCCGGCGATCGGCGCGCGGTTCACATGGACGTCAAAAATGTTCAGAAAGACGCTGATCCGCATGGATTCCGCGCTCTCGGCCTTTATCGAAACGATTTTGCCGTCGGCGGGCGAGACCACCACATCGCCGGCCGGTATCTCCCGTTCCGGGTCACGAAAAAAATACAGGCAGAACGCCGCCAGCAGATAGAGCGGCGCCCCGAATACCGGGCCGGCTAGATACGATACGATGCCTCCCCCGGCAGCGAGGGCCAACGCGTAGTAAATTCCGTCGATTACCATCCGATAGACTCATTCTCGCAGATCGGGACGAGCAGCGAGCAAAACGCTATATCGCCCGCATCAGGCCGGCCAGCAGTGCGGTTCGCTCTACCATGCGCTCAACGAGAATGCTTTCGTGCGCCGCGTGCGCGCCCTCTCCCACCGCGCCCAGTCCATCCAGGGTCGGCACGCCGAGCGCCGCGGTGAAATTCCCGTCCGAGCCGCCGCCGCTCAATGACTCATCCAACTGAAGCCCCATCCCCGCCGCAACCGCCTGGGCTTTGCGGAACAGTGCGACCACGCCCTCACTCCGTTCCATGGGCGGCCGGTTCAGCCCGCCCGAGACCTCGATGCGGCACCGTGAATCGGCCGGGCGCAGGGACCGGAACTTGCTGTCCAGCACGGCGGCGTCCTTCATCTCGACGATGCGCATATCGATTTCGGCCCGCGCTTCGGCCGGCACCACGTTCGGGCGCGTGCCGCCGCAGATAACGCCGGGATTCACGGTAATCCCGCGCTCGATGTCCGTGAACGTGGCGATCTCCTGAATTTGCCTCGCCAATTCCAGCACCGCGCTCGCGCCCGCCGTGAAGTCGAGCCCGGAGTGCGCCGCCTTGCCGTGAACCACGATGGTGTAATCGCCGACGCCTTTCCGCGCCGTTTTCAGCTTGCCTTCGAGCCCGGTCGCGGGCTCCAGCACCAGGACAGCCGCGCTGCGGCGCGCTTCTTCTTCCGTCAGCGGCCGCGACGAATCGCTGCCTACCTCCTCGTCCGAGTTGAGCTGCATCAGGACGCGCCGCCCGACCGGGAGGTCGAGTTCCCGCAACGCCCGGACCGCAAACAGCAGGAACACGATTCCCGCTTTCATGTCGAGAACTCCAGGCCCCCAGAGCCGGCCTTCGGCCTCGCGGAACGGCATGTGCTTCAGGGTGCCCACCGGCCACACGGTATCCGAGTGCCCGAGCGCGAGAATCTGCCCTTCTTTCCCAGCCCCCGGCAAGTCGAATTCGCACTGAAGATGCGGTCCGAACTTCCCGCCGGGCAGCCGCCGCACCGTCGCCACGTCCGCAACTTTATCCGAGACGAGGTCCACAAACCGCTGGACCGCGCCCGCATCGCCGCTCGGAGATTCGCATTCCACCAACTCGCGGCACAAGGCCACCATCTCCGCGTGGCGGCCTGCCAGATAGGAAAGGATCGATTCCATGCACCTGCTATAATACGGAATCCTCATGCCCATTTTGGATATCCAGGCTATCCGGCAGATACTGCCGCACCGCTTCCCCATGCTCCTGGTCGACCGTATCGTGGAGATCGAGGCCGACCGCATCGTCGGCATCAAGAACGTCACCGCCAACGAGCCGTTCTTTTCCGGCCACTTTCCCGAGTTCCCCGTCATGCCGGGGGTCCTCATTGTAGAGGCCATGGCGCAGGTGGCGGGGGTCCTCGTGCTGAAGGACCTTGGCGCGCAGCAGAGGGCAGTGTTCCTGGCCTCGATCGATCAGGCCAAGTTCCGCCGCCCGGTGGTGCCTGGCGATCAGCTTCGCATCGAAATGAAGGTGGGCAAGCGCAAGGCGTCTGTTGCAAAGGTGTACGGCACGGCAACGGTGGACGGCGTGGTGGTCGCCGAGGCCGAGGTGATGTGCAAGCTCGCGGATAGAGTTGCCGCTCCCGCGGAAGCGCCGGCCGCCGAGTAATGCCCATACACGCGACTGCGATCGTCGATCCTTCGGCTCGTATCGCGGACAGCGCCGAGATCGGCCCCTACTGCATCGTCGGAGCGGAAGTCGAAATCGGCGCCCGCACGCGTTTCATGGGGCACGCCTATGTTGAGGGCCCGACGTGGATCGGCGAGGACAACGTCTTCTTCCCGTACTCGACGATCGGCGTGGCCTCGCAAGACCTGAAGTACCACGGCGAACGCGCCGAGACGCGGATCGGCAATCGAAACAAGCTCCGCGAGTTCGTCACCGTCCACCGCGGCACCGAGGGCGGGGGACTGGTGACATCGATCGGCGACGACAACCTCATCATGGCCTACGGGCACGTCGCGCACGATGTCCGGATCGAGAACCACACCATCGTCGGGCTCGGAGCGCATTTCGCGGGACACGTTACGGTGGGTGAGTGGGCGGTGGTGGGTCCTTACTCCGGCGTGCATCAGTTCTGCCGCGTCGGCCGGCACGCGATGATCGGCCCGCACAGCGTGATCACGCAGGATGTGATGCCGTTCTCGATGACCGTGAGCGAGCGCGAGGTCAAGACCTTCGGCGCGAACGCTACCGGGCTCGAGCGGCGCGGCTTCACGGCGCCCGTTCGCGACGGGCTGCACAAGGCGTTCCGCCTGCTCACACGGGCGGGCCTCAACACTTCCCAGGCTATCGAGCGCATTCGAGCCGAGGTGGAACAGTTTCCCGAAGTCGATGAGCTGATCTCGTTCATCCAGGCCTCAAGTCGCGGCGTCGTGAAATGAAGTACGGGCTGATCGCCGGCAACGGACGCTTTCCCATCCTGGCGCTCGAGACTGCGCGCAAGCTGGGACACGAAGTCGTCGTAGTCGCGATCAAGGAAGAAGCCTGGAAGGAAGTGGAGCCGCTGGCTGCGCGCTGCTACTGGATTTCGCTGGGCCAGCTTGGGAAGTTGATCGACGTGCTGAAGCAGGAGGGCATCACCGAGGTGGTGATGGCCGGCCAGGTGAAGCACGCGAAGATTTTCTCGTCTATTGTGCCCGACTGGCGGCTCATCAAGCTGCTGGCGTCTCTTCCGCAGAAGAACACGGATGCGCTGATCGGAGGCGTGGCGCGCGTACTCGAAAACGAGGGCATCAAGCTGGCCGACTCCACCTTGCTGCTGAAGCCGCTGCTCGCTGGGGAAGGCACGATGGCGCGCCGGCAGCCTTCCAAGGCCGAGCTTGCCGACGTCCAATACGGACAGCGCATCGCAAGCGCGCTCGCCGGATTCGACGTCGGCCAGAGTTGCGCGATCTGCGAACGCGCCTGCGTCGCGCTGGAGGCGATGGAAGGCACGGACGCCATGCTCCGCCGCGCCGCTTCGCTGGTGAACGGCCGCCCGCTGACCCTGGTGAAATCCGGGCGGCGGCGTTCTCATCTGCTGTTTGACGTGCCGGTGGCCGGACCGCGGACGATCGCTACGATGGTCGAGACCGGCGCCACCTGCCTCGCGGTCGATGCCGGCCGCACTCTTCTGCTGGACCGCGACGAGATGATTGCCCGGGCGGATGCGGCGAAGGTAGCCATTCTGGGGTTGAAGGCAGGGGAGTAGCCGGACCGCTCCCTGACGGTCGCCGCTCTGAAACGGCACGAATCCGAGCCGCGGCCGTGAGGGAGTACCTCATGGGCCTGCGGCCCACCAAAGGTGATGAAAATTGGCGCGGGCAGGACCGCCCAGTGGGGCAGGGCCTCGCCCTGCGGTGGGCTCCAAGCCCGCCTGCGCAGCCGGCCTGAGAGGCCGGCGCAGCCCGAGGGGCTGCCCCACTTCCCAATCGGAAGCAGTCCAACGGTCTCGACCGATTTTCAACGGAGCGGTTTCAGCAGCGGAGGCGCGGCACCTCAGGGCTAAATCGTCTCGTTGAGCAACTCCGGCCGGGGCGACGGGATAACGCCCTTGTTCACGAGCATGCCCTTTTGAGCCACAACCGCCGCTCCCGCCGCAACCGCCGCTTCGACCGCCGCAACGTTGCCGGTCATGGTTACAAAAGCCTTGCCGCCGAGCGCCATTGCCAGCCTGATCTCGAGCAGTCTCACGTTCGCCGATTTCACCGCCGCGTCCGCGCCTTCAATCAGAGAGGCGACCGAGAATGCCTCAATAACGCCCAGGGACTGAACGGCCTCCATATTCGTGGCGCCGCTGATTGCCGGGAAAACCGATTCGTGCAGGTTCGGAATAACAAAACTATCGATGACGGAGAAACTGCCGGCATTCACGCCGGCGCCCACACTGGCCTCGACTGCCCCGACATCGCCCCTCACCATGACCATGTACTTGCCCGAGCAGATCGATCGCGCCAGCACCAGTTCGACATCGGCCGCCTTCAGCATCGCGTCGCAGGCCTGAAAGCCCGCCGCGACGCTGCCCAGTTCAATCAATCCAATTGAATTCTTCGCCACTGATTTCCCTACCTCTTGATCCCGACGAACGAATCGGTCACCGTCTCAACCGTGCCCGCGATGCTGGCGTGGACGTTCGCTCCGAGGTCCGCCCTGTCCACGCACCCGATCACCGACCCCTTGTCCACCCGTGCGCCGGGCGCAACCACCGCCCGCGCCGGCTTGCCCACATGCTGTGACAACATGATGCGTACGCGCGCGGGGCTAAGGCCTGTGTCCTGGAATGGAGTATCGGCCTCGTAGTCATCCACCTTCAAACGCTTCCTCAGCATCGTGAGCGGCACGCGGCGCGCTTCCTTCATCGGGTGGACCGCAGGAGCCCTCTGCTGCGTGAACTTGATGCCGGCGGCGCGCTGATCGGCTTTGCCCTTATCGCAAGCCTCGCGCGGGTACAGATCCTCCGGGCACGCGTACAGTGTGCAAAGGCCGCACGAGCAGCACAGTTGCGCCCACTGGTTCCAGTTCTCCGAACCGCTCGGAGTGAACCCGAGGCTCCGCATCACTTTGTGCGGCATCACCTGATAACCGAGCAGGTATCGCGGGCAAAACTCGGTGCAGTAACTGCACTGGTCGCAGGCCGATTTGCCGATCCGGCTCATGTCGCGTTCCGGCCGTCCCCGTCGCGTCACCAGGTAGTGGTCGCGCGGCAGCACGATCAGCCCCGCCGTCGTTTTTGTGACCACGCATTCCAAATCGAACGAGAGCCGGCCCATCATGATGCCGCTCACGAACATCGCGAACTCCGGCACCGTCGCGCCGCCGGCCGCTTCGATGAGATCGCGGAAACTCGTGCCAACCGGCGCCCAGAGGCTCTGCGGTTCGCGCACCGCGCCGGCAATCGAGATGAATTTATCGGTCACCGGGATACCTTGGCTCGCGTTGTGTACGTTGTATAGCGTTTCTACGTTGTTCACAACACAGCCAACCTGAAGCGGGATACCCGCCGGAGGAATCAGCCGCCCCGTCGCCGCGTGCACCAACTCGTACTCATCGCCCGAGGGATAGAAGTCGCCCAGAAACACAAGGTCGATCGGCCTGGATTTCAGGTGCCCCTCAATTGCCGAGATAGCCGCGGTGTTCTTGGATTTGATCCCGAACTTCCCGCGCTGCGCCCCGGTCGCTGTCATCATCAGGCTCATCCCCGAGACGATCTGCGCCGGGAAGTTCTTCATCAGCTCGACATCTTTGTGAACCAGGGGCTCGCACTCCGCGCCGTTGGCCAGCATGAACTCCACCTTGGAGTCCGCTTTGACGTAGGTGGGGAAACCCGCGCCGCCCGCGCCGACGACACCCAGTTCTTTCAGCTTCTCGCTCAACATGAAGGTATTTCATTATACGTTCCGAACCCGCCCTTCCGCGCCTTCCATGTCACTGCCCTACACGGTATGATGAAGGTTAAAAGTGGGCTTGACCCGAAACCCCGCTAAGAGCTGAAATGAACATTCATCCGAAGGGCTCTCGCGCCCGCATCCTCCTCTCATCCGTGTTCGGTCCCTACGCGCAAGACGACGAATTTGGCAGCCGTGCCATAAACCCCATGGAGCTTTACCATAATCAGGTAACGCGCGCCCAGGGAGCGTTCTCCCTGCGTATGTTCCACCGCTCCTGGGGAATTATGATGATCCAGGAGAACATCTCCGCGCCGTCTACGGTGCTTGATTTCCCCACCCGCGAAGCCTTCGAAAGGGAGCTCACCGAAAACAACTACGACATCGTCGGCATCTCCTCGATCATCGTTAATACCGGAAAAGTCCGCGAGATGTGCCGCATCGTGCGCAAGCTTTCGCCGAAATCGATCATCGTGGTGGGCGGGCATGTGACGGCCGTTCCCGGCATTCAGTACATGATCGACGCGGACCACATTGTGAAGGGCGATGGTATCTCCTGGATGCGCAGGTATCTCGGCGAGGACGAGACGGCGCCGGTCCGCCACCCTCACATCGTTTCGGGCTTCGATGTGCGGGCGCTCGGCATCAAGATCCCGAACCGCCCCGGCGCCACAGCCGCCACCGTCATCCCTTCAGTGGGCTGCCCCATGGGGTGCAACTTCTGCACCACCTCCTCCTTCTTCGGCGGCAAGGGGAACATGATCAACTTCTATGAGAGCGGCGCGGAGCTCTACGAGCTGATGGCCGAAATGGAATCCTCCATGAAGGTCCGCTCGTTCTTCATCATGGATGAGAACTTCCTGCTCCAGCGCAAACGCACGATGGAGCTGCTCGACCTCATGAAGCGGAACAACAAGAGCTGGACGTTTTACGTATTCTCGTCCGCGAACGCAATCCGCAAGTACACGTTTGAGGAACTGGTCGAGATTGGTGTGTCGTGGATCTGGCTGGGGCTGGAATCGCCGCGCTCCAGTTACTCGAAGCTGAACGGCGCCGACACGCGGGTGCTTACTAAGGAACTGCACAGTCACGGGATCAAGTGCCTTGGCTCCACCATCGTCGGGCTGGAGCATCACACGCCGGAAAACATCCGCGAGGAAATCGAACACGCCGTGTCGCACGAGACCGATTTCCATCAGTTCATGCTCTATACGCCCGTGCCCGGCACACCGTTGTACCAGGAGATGTCGGAGCAGGGGCGGATGCTTACCGATGTGGATCTGGCAGACATCCACGGCCAGTTCAAATTCAACTTCCGGCATGCCGCCATCAATCGCGAAGACTCGAAGAAGTTCCTGGACTGGGCCTTCGACCGCGACTTTGAACGCAACGGCCCCAGCCTGTACCGCATCTTCCGCACGACTTTCCAAGGCTGGATGCGCTACAAGGACCACCCCGATCCGCGTATCCGCGAGCGCTTCGAGTTCGAGGTGGAGCAATTGAAGAGCGCTGCGAGCGCCTGCCTCTGGGCCATGGAGCGCCAGTTCAAGAAGACCAACGCGGCGGTCAGCGAGCAGATCCGGACGTTCCGCCGCGAAGTGGAAAAGGAATTCGGGTTGTTGAGCCGCCTGGCCGCCGGCTTCGTCGGTCCTGTGCTGCTCTGGACGAGCCGCCGCGAGGAAAAGCGCCTTGCCGGCGGCCAGGTCTACGAGCCTCCCACCATCCTCGAACGCCGTAATTGGAGCGAGGCCTGACCGGCTCACACCGCGGCAACTTACGGGCGGAAAGCGGAATTGACAAGGGTGCGCTCGAAGGCGCCCGGCTGTCCCTTTTCGCCGCGCGAAACATTGAGCACTCCCGCGATCGCCACGTCGCCACTTAGGGCGCCGGCGAGAGCCCGCGTGGCTTCCACCAGAAGAAGCGATCCGAATTGCGCGAAGCTCTGCCCGCCATAGAGGCGGCGCAGGCGGCGGTGAAACGTCGCCACAAACTCGGCCGCGAATTTCGCGAGGTCCCTTACAGCGCGCTGCGGGTCGGTGGCTAGCTCTTCCCGAAGTTTGCGTCCCCGGACGGCGAGACTCACGAGACTGTCAACGAAGAACGAATCGGCCGAGAGCAGCGCGTTCAGCAGGCGTGGTTCGCGCTGCACGGCAGTGACGATCGTGCACGTGTCCTCCGGATCGTAAAACCTCGCGGTCCCCCTCTTGCCCGCGGCGAGGAGCAGGGCGCGAATACGCCGCAACTCGATAACGAGCCCGCCTACCGCCGAACGCGTGGCGAGCGGCACGGTTCCGGGCTCCATCACGTCGTAAGTAAACTCCGAACGCCGCCGCCCGCGGAAAGGACGCATGGATTGATACACGATCAGCGGAAAAGCGGCGTCGAGGTCGTCGTATTTGCCGATGTCGCTGAAGTACACACACGGCAACCAAAGGCGCAGCGCGCGCTGGACGGCGAGGGAAACCTCCGAAAACACCGGGAAGAACTCGCCGGACGCCTCGTCCGGCGCATTAAGCCACGCCGCCACCAGCGTGCCGGGAACCGAGAGCGTGAGCGACGCTTCGACGCCCGGCTCTATCGCGGCCTCGGGAAAGCCGTAAGCGCGCAGGATGGGCGCCATGGTCTGGGGACGCTTAATTGTTTGCCTGCCGGTATAGGTCAGAGTGAAATCCGGCTCCCTTCCCGAGAGCAGAACTCCCGCGAGCGCGAGCCCGCTCTGGTACCGGCTCTTCTTATCGAGTGAGTCGGCGGCTCTGACCGTGTAGGCAAACAGCCGGCCATCCTCGCCGGTTTCGACCTCCACCCGGGCAAGCGCTTCCCACCTGTCACTCCATTGCTTGCGGTTGAGGAAAGGCAGATGGAGCTCGAGGGTCGCGTGGCGGCTCAACTCGTGCGTGAGGACGGCATTGCGCACGCGGATTTCAGCGGTAAGCGGCGCACTCAGGAACGAATAGTCGCCATTGAACGCTGCGCGGTACGCCGCGAGGCCCTCGGGCGCGAAAGTGAACGAGCAGTCTAGCAGCGCCGTCCCGGAACCGGCACGCTCGTAGCGGTAACCGATCTCCGCGGCATACTTCGATTCGACGGCGCTCATGGCGCGGCTGTAAATCGATCGCGCGAGCTCGATAACGGAGCGGAGATTGCGGCCGGCGCAGCTGAGGCCGGCCTCGCTCGAGATCTCACCGAAAATCAAAGCAAGCTGTTCCTGAAGCCAGGAGTCAAGCGAACGAAACGAAGCCAGGCTGTCGAGCCCGCGTTCGATGTTCGCCAACCCGAGTTGCGCGGCCGCATAGTGTTTCAACGTTGAGAGAATGCTCGTCAACGCCTCCTCGCCGAGGATGCTGTCGGCCGCTTCGGCCGCACGCACTAGCTGTTCGAACCGGTTGAGGCTCGTCACAGCGGAGAGCAGGCCGCCAGCCGCCGCCTCGATCCAGACTCCCGCGGGGGAACCCGCGAAGTCGGGCGATGCCGTGAGTGCGTTTTCGAGTGCCGCCTTGAACAGCCCGGGGTCGCGCAGTTCGGTCGCGATGCGGTGGATCCAGCTCCGGAGCGCGGTGAACTCTTCGTTCGCTCCCGCGGCGCTCCAGACCGCAGCGGCCGCTCGCGATTCCAGGTTCCGCCAGGCATCCAGGAATCGTTCGACCGCGCCGCCGAATTGCGCGCGAATCCTCTCCGGGTCGGTTTTTGCCAGACGCGCGAGGGCTTCGAGCCATTGGCCGTCGTGAACTCCCAGGATAGCGAGCGCGAGTTGTTCGGGCTTTTCGGGAAGGTCCGTCCGCGCTTGCGCGCCGGCTGTGAGATTCATTGCGAAGTCGAGGGCGGAATCGCTGCGCTTGAAGACGCGCAGGCGGAGGCAGCGGTCGCGGTCGATGTTCATGGCCGCCACGAAGGAGCCGCCGAGCGCGAAGTTGAGCGCCGCTTCGACCCCGGCATCGATGGCCAGACCGAGGTCGGCTTTCAGCACGCCCGCGGCGATTTCGCGCAGCCAGTTGAAGTTGAATCCCAGGCGGGCGCCGGCGGTGGTCTTCAACGTGCCGTCTACCGCGAACAGCAGCGCGACGTTGCCGGGGAGGTCGTCCGGCCCGGCGAGCAGGGCCGGAGCGGAACGGACCGCGAACACGGGTTCCAGTTGGTCGCGCGCGCCGGCTCTACGGGGCACCGCGGCAATGACCGCGGCACGCACCGAACTGGCGCTCTCGGCGCTCCAGTTCGCGTCGAGTGCCGCCAGGGGCACTGTGCCGGGTGCGGCAGCCTGGGCGGATGTTTCCGTAGTGAGGATTGTGAAGCGGGAAGCCGCCGGAGCTTCGGGAATCAGATCGTCCAGAGGTACGTTGTCCGCGCCCGGGAATGCGCGCACCGCGCGGGCGAGCTCGAGGTAACTCGCGAGGCGTGCTCCCTCGGGAGCCTGGAATGGACCGAATGGCAGCGATTCGAGGTCCTCCTCCGGCAATGGCTGGTTGGTGGAGATAAGTTGATCGAGGTTATCGGGCATAAGCGGCTCCCGATTGTACGTGCGGACCTCGAAAAATCGAGCGCGCGCGAACGGCGCGGCGAACGGCAGGTGAACAGTAAGCCGCTCTACCCGTGCAGGTTGCGGGCAGTCGAAATATATTTCAGTTCGTTGTGACTGGCCGGAGGCTAGATCCAAGCCGGCGTGGCTGACTGTCGCCTTCCGGACCCGGACCGGTGCAGGCGGTCGAGGCGGCGGTTCACGTCGGAAAGCGACGCAAACAGGCCCGCGTAGTGGCTGCCCTGGCGCGGCGGCGCGGGGCGCGCGGGGCGGAAATCGCGCTGGTGGAAGCGGTCCGTCACTGCGATGACGGCCACGCCCATCGGACGGTACTCATGCAGGCCCTGAGCCCATGCGAGGTCGTCTTCAATCCAGAGTGCGAATGCCATATTCTCCAGCCGGTCACCTGATAGTATATATCCCATGCAAAGAAGAACCTTTTTGTCGGCAGTCGGGATTGGAGCGGCTGGCGCGGGCGGGCTTGGTGCGAGCCAGCAGGCTCCGGCGGGCAAGGGCCGCCTGAAGCAGGGGGTGGCCCAATGGTGCTTCAACAAGTGGACGCTCGATGAGCTGTGCGCAAATGCAGCCAGACTCGGCATTTTAGGAATCGATCTCGTCGGGCCGAAAGACTGGCCGGTGCTGAAAAAGCACGGGCTGGTCGCGTCGATGGCTCCCGGCGGCGGATCGATACCGGACGGCCTGAACCGCAAGGAGTTCCACGAGAAAATCATCGCGGACATGCGGGAAAACATTGCGAAGGCCGCCGAGGCCGGCGTTCCCAACGTCATCACCTTCTCGGGCAACCGGCGCGGCATGTCGGACCAGGAGGGTCTCGAGAACTGCGTCATCGGGCTGAACCGCATCAAGGCCTACGCCGAGGAAAAGGGCGTAACGGTGAACCTCGAACTGCTGAACAGCAAGGTGAATCACAAGGATTACATGGCCGACCACACCGCCTGGGGCGTGGAGGTTTGCAAGCGCGTGAACTCGCCGCGGGTGAAACTGCTCTACGACATCTATCACATGCAGATCATGGAAGGCGACGTGATCCGCACGATCCGCGAGAGTATACAGTGGATCGGACACTTCCATACCGGCGGGAACCCCGGACGCAATGAGATCGACGGAGCGCAGGAGCTGAACTACCGCGCGATCGCCCAGGCGATTGCCGATCTGAATTACACGGGTTACTTCGCCCACGAGTTCACGCCGAAGCGCGATCCGCTCGAATCGCTGCGTCAGGCCGTCGAGATCTGCACCGTGTAGAACCGCACAAATTCGGCCATCGCCGTGTAAGTTGTGCACAGGCGGACTCCAGGCGGACTCTGCCCGGCCAACGCCTCTTCAATGGCAACGGGAGTGCATCGGGATTGCCAGGAGGTGCAGTCGCCATCGCCGATTTCGGGATGACAGAGCCGCCTCACGCAACCGCCGGGCGCACTTGGCGATCTGAGCTTTTCGCCACTCTGCTCTTGGGCCTGGCCGCGGTGGGAGCCGGATGGAGCGCATACCAGGCAGCGAGGTGGAGCAGCAAGCAGACCTTCGCACTGGATCAGGCGAACGTAATCCGCCGCGACGCCACCTTAGCGCAAAACGAGGCATACCTCGTTCGCGTCATCCACGTCGGGCTGGTTACCCAATACCTGCAGGCGGTCAGTCAGAGAAACACAGCCTTCGCGAATTTCCTGCTCGATCGCTTCCCCCCGCCGCTGAAGGTTGCCATGAACGCATGGCTTGCCACCAGGCCCCTGACGAATCCGAATGCCCCGCCCTCGCCGTTCGCAATGAAAGAGTATCAGGTGCCGGAAGTTGCGGAGGCCAGGCGGCTCGAGGAAGAGGCGCGCAAGATAGTGAGCGAGGCGCGGCATGACAATGAATGGTCCGACGACTATATCCTCGTGACAGTGCCCTTCGCCATCGTTTCTTTGTTCTCAGGGCTCTCCACCAAGTTTTTGATGCCGGGAATCAGGACGGCAATCTTAACTATGGCTTTCGTTGTCTTCTGCGCGGCCGTGGCTGCCCTGGCGTTCATGCCGGTGGGCTGAGCAAGGAGGCCGAATGCTCACATGGGTGAACGTCTTTGCAGCCGCTTTCACGGCAGTAATGATGTTTTCGGCCGCGGCAGCCACGTCCGACCAGGAAATCCACAGGGTCTACGAAGAACGGCGGTTGCTGGTCCGAGCGTTCCTGGCCAATGTGGTGGTTGTGCCGGTCCTGACGGCGGCCTTGTTGTACGCCGTACAACTTCATGGAGACCTCGCGATGGGCGTCGCGCTCGCGGCAATCTGCCCCGGCGCTCCTTTCGGAACTTTTCTTGCGGTGCGAACGAGAGGGGACAAAGCGCTTGCGGTCATTCTGACCTGCGGCCTGACCGTG
The DNA here is from genome assembly GCA_023436715.1 of Acidobacteriota bacterium. Lineage (GTDB taxonomy): Bacteria > Acidobacteriota > Terriglobia > Bryobacterales > Bryobacteraceae > Fen-330. The sequence goes on along the minus strand of JAEZIJ010000241.1, from coordinate 804 downwards.
ATTGGATTGGTCACGACGCCGGTCACCTCGCGGTTGGTATTCGGCCCGAGCAGGATGGTTGCCCTGCCAGGGGGCCTTGGCGTGCTGGTGGTGGCGCTGATTGTGCTTGTGCCGGTCATAGCCGGGCAGGTTGTCAGGCGCCGCTCCGCGTCCGCGGTCCGCATTGCGAGGATCGCGAGCCTTCTGGCGTTTGTTCTGCTTATGGCCGCCAATGTCGCCGCCGGAAGCCTGCGTTCCAGCGGCATGCGGGAGGTGGGGTGGCAAGGCTCTGCCCTGATTCTCTCGCTCGTGATCGTCTCAATGGGGGCGGGATGGCTGGCGGGACTATCGCCGAGCACGCGGACAACGCTGGCCACCAGTACCGGGCTGAGGAACGCCGGCCTCGCCCTGCTCTTCGCCGAATACAGTTTCCCCGGCACGAGGGTTGAGTTGGGGGTGGCGGCCTTCAGCATCCTGATGCTCGTTCCGAACTTCCTGTTCGCGGCAATCTCGCGGCGCCGGCAAGGAAGGCACCGGCCATAAGATTCGAACATCGACGTCTTTTTGCCGCAGATGAACGCGGATAAACGCCGATGCCTGGTCATTTTCAGGGGAGTGCCGCATGGGCCTGCGGCCCACCAAAGGTGATGAAAATTGAGGCGGGCAAGACCGCTCCCTCGCGGTCGCGGCTCGGATTCGGTCCGTACCGGGCACATGGGTAACAGATCAGACCGGGGACATAGGTAACACTTTCCAAAACCGACGTTGGCCTCCGAAACTGGGCAGATGCCCTGGAGAGAGAGGACGGCTTTGGAAGAGCGATGC
>JAEZIJ010000228.1 GCA_023436715.1 Acidobacteriota bacterium | reverse complement strand
GCGCCGCCCCCCCCCCCCCCGCTTCCGCGCATCAGGTTGCCCCGGGCACGTTAGGCCCCATCCACGCCGGGTTGTGATAAGTCCCGTCGAAATCGTGGGCGGTCTTGTAGAGTTCGTACTGGCCCTTGCCGGCGGCTGCCGCTGTCCTGGTAAGCAGAGCCGTCCTCTCGTCCCGGGTCATGGGGCGGAATCCGCGCGCGACATTCAGCGCCTGGTCGAGCACCTCCACGGAATCGCACCCGGTAATCACCACGCTCACCGGCAGACTCATCGCGAACCGTAGCGCCTCGGGCGCTTTCACCACGCCGCTCTTCAGCAGCAGGCCGTCGCCCAGCGGTTTCATCGCCAGCACTCCCGTCTGCTGATTCAAAAGCACGGGCAGCACGCTCTTCTCGAAACTGTCGAAGTGGTTATCGAAGCAGTTGAGTGGCATCTGCACCGTGTCGAACCGGAAGTTGTGCCGCGCCGCGGTCTGCAACATTTTCAAGTGGATTTCCGGGGCCTTGTGGCCCGTGAACCCGATGAACCGGACTTTCCCCGCTTTCTGCGCCTCCAGCATCGCCTCCATGCCGCCGCCCGGCGCGAAGATGCGGTCAGGATCGCTCATTCGGATGATCTCGTGGAACTGCATCAAATCGACATGGTCCGTCTGCAGGCGGCTGATCGATTCATCTATTTGCGCCGCAGCCGTCTTCCGGTCGCGCCCGTCGATTTTCGACATCAGGAATACCTTCCGCCGGTACCCGTCGCGCAGCGCCTTGCCCATGCGCACTTCGCTCGCGCCGCCGTTGTAGTCCCAGCAGTTGTCCATGAGGTTGATGCCGTTGTCGATGGCGGTGCGGATGATGCGTATGCTCTCGTTCTCATCCTTCTGCGAGCCGATGTGATACCCGCCCAGCCCGGCGATAGACACTCTCTCGCCCGTGCGTCCGAGCCGGCGGTAGGGAATACTCGTTTGCGCGGCCCCCGGCCTGCCACCAAGCCCCAGTGCAAGGCTCGAAAGAAACTCGCGGCGCCCCCCTTCCATGCGCCACCTCCTTACTCCAACCTTACACCCGGTTTGCGGCGCGCGTGGTATAAGAAAGGCATGGCGATCATCCGAAATCGCTACTTTCTTTGGGCGCTATCTCTGGTCGTCGCGTTCCTCCTCGGACTTGTGCCGCAGTATGCGCGCTCGCGAGCCCTGCAATCGGAACTGGATGCGGCCGCGCTCGGAAACCAGCGTCTGCAGTTACGCGATCTCGCCGCCTTTGCGTACCTCAAGGCCGCCCAGAAGAATTTCGGCCTTGCCGCCCGGACCACTACCGAGTTCTTCAATGAGGTGCAACGGATGGCCGCGGAGGCCCCGAACGAGGAGCAGAAGAAGACGTTCGACGACATCGGCTCCCAGCGCGACAACGTGACGGCCAAACTCGCGAAGGGCGATCCCACCGTCCTGACCGACCTCGAGAACATCTACGAGAAGACTCGATCGGCCACGGTACAGTAGGACCCCGGATGCCCCACCTGCGCCGTTCCGAATGGGTCCTCATCGTATACCTCGTCTACACGGCCGTTCTGTCGAACACCGTACTTCAAGTCCGCCCGCCGATTCCCACTATCACCGTAGCCGTCAATTCCGCCGTGATAGCCGGTTTCCTCCTGCTCGCTTACGCGTATTCCTTTCGCAAGCCGGAGTTCCTCGGCATCATGCGCGACTGGTACCCGGTGCCGCTGATGCTGCTCTGCTATCGCGAGATGGGCTGGTTCGCCCCGGCCCGGCACACCTACACGCTCGAGCAGTCATGGGAGCTTTGGGACAAGACCCTGCTGCACAACCTGGGGCTGAAGCCGGCCATCGAGTCGCTCGGGCCGGTGTTGCCGTCGATCCTCGAGGTTGCGTACCTGCTGGTCTACGCCATCCCGTCGTTCGGGCTGGCCATGCTCTATGTGTACAAGCGTCGCGAACGCGCCGGCCGCTTTATCTTCCAGTTCCTGCTTGGGATTCTGCTCGCCTATGCCGTTTTCCCGTGCTTCCCTTCGGAACCGCCTCGCACCGTTTTCCCGGGCCAGGATCTCCCGGCCTATCTCACTGTATTCCGCAGGCTGAACCTGTGGCTGCTTGGGGGCTATGGGATTCACATGAGCGTATTCCCGAGCGCGCATGTTTCCGGAGCGTTCTCGGGCGCGTTCGCCATGATCCGGCTGCTGCCGGAGCGTCCGTGGGTTGGACGCTTTCTCCTCGTGCTGGCGACCCTGATCGCGACGGCGACGGTATACGGCCGGTACCACTACGGGGCAGATGCCCTGGCAGGCTTCCTCGTGAGTCTTGTCGCGCTCGTGATCGCGTCCGCGACGGACCGCCGGCGTGGGACAGGCCTCCTGGCCTGTCGGAAGTGAATCGGCTTTACAGTGGCAGCAGGACCGCTCCCTTGCGGTCGCGGCTCCACCGTTCGAGACGGGTTTAGCTCTTCGCGGGCGCCGGAGTCGAACTGCTTGTAGATGTCGTGGAACTCTCGGTCTTCGCGGCCGGAGCTACGGGCTCACTCTTCTTCTTCGCGTCGCCCTTTCTGCCGCCGGACTTGGCGTAGTCCGTCACGTACCAGCCACTACCCTTGAATTGCAGCGCGGGCGGCGAAAGTAGGCGCTCCACGGAGCCGCCGCAACTTTCGTGTGTCGCCAGCGGCTTATCGGCGAACTTCTGCAGCACCTCGAACGTCTCTCCGCACTTGCTGCACTTGTACTCGTAAATTGGCATGTCTTCGGTCTCACCGCGCGCTACGGCTTGGGCGGCGCGGGCACATGCAGAGGCCTCTCGACGCCGGACGGCATCCCCCGCGCCGGTTCCGCAGTATCCGCCTGCGACGTCTTCGCAGCCTCAACGCCCTTTGTGAGGACTTCTATCCCTTTCTTCAGAATCCCGTCATCCTCCGGCCGTGCAGGCGGAGGAGGCGCTTCCTGAGGAGCATCTTCGTCCAGATCCGCGACCGGCTCGGATTCGGCCACCTGAACCGTCGGCGTTACGCCGGTATCCTGAATCGCCTTGCCGCTGGGCGAATAATACTTCGCAACGGAAAGGATGATCGCCCCGCCGTCGTCCATCGTGATCGGGCGCCGCACGGCCGCATCGCCGTACGTGCGCTCGCCAACCACTTCCGCCCGTTTGCTGTCGAGCAGCGCAGCCGCAACCAGTTCGGCGCCGTTAGCCGTTCCGCGGTTCGTCAGCACCACCATCGGCAGTTTGCAGATCGACTTGGCGGGGTCCGCTTCGAAATCCCGCCGCGCGGTTTTCTGGCCTTGCAGGTATGCGATGAGCCCATTATCCTGGAACAGATTCGCCGCCTGGATGCCCTCTTCCGGAGTTCCCGCACTGGCATGCCGCAGGTCAAGAATGATCTTCTTGGCGCCCTGCTTCTCGAGTTCTTTCACTGCGTTGGCGAGTTCGCTCGACGTGCCCGGCACCATCGCCTCGGACTCGATATATCCGATCTGGTTCGGCAGCATCTTCCAGGAGACCTTCGGGTACTCGACCACGGCTCGCGTGAGCGTGATCTTCTTCGGTTCCGGATGCCGCATCGCGAGCACCGAAATCTCTACCGGCGTGCCCGGTTTGCCGCGCAGCAGCATGTCCGCGTACGCCAGAGGCATATCACGCGTGGCGATGCCGCGGATGCTCTCCACCATGTCGCCCGTGGTCAGACCCGCCTTGGCAGCCGGCGATCCCGGTATCGCGTCCACAACGCCCACGTACCCGAAGCGCTTGGAAATGACAAGCCCGACCCCGCCCTGGTTCGCCCCCTGGTTCTTCAAATATTCCTTGTACTGCTCGGCGTTCAGGTAGCTGGCGAACGGGTCGATCGATTCCAGCAGCCCGTTAACCGCGCCCAGTGTCACGCTCTTCAGGTCCGGCTCCTCGACGTAGTCGCCCTTGATGTGCGACAGCACCTCGGTGTAGACCGCAAGTTGTTTATAAGCCCCGTCATCGTTGGCGCTCTTGCCCAGCAAGGCGCCCATCAACAGCACGGCTACCAGCACCGTGGACACGCATACTACCAGTGTTCTCAAGCGGCTGCTCATAGAAAAAAGCTCTGCTGCCAGTATATCAGACGCTCTCAGCCAACCCTGGCTTCTACTATTGGCCTAAACCGGCCTGGCGAATGACGCGCTCGACGTACTTCAACGTCTCGCGGTACGGCGGCACCCCGTCGTAGCGGTCCACCGCCCCCGGACCGGCGTTGTAGGCGGCCAGGGCCTTCCGCAACTGGTAGGGGTCGTCTTTGTACTTGATCAGCAGATCCCGGAGGTATCGTGTACCGGCGTCGACATTCTGGCGCGAGTCTTTCGGGTCGGCGCCGAGGCTCCGGGCCGTGTCGGGCATCAACTGCATGATGCCGATTGCGCCTTTCGGGGACACCGCGTCCGCGCGGAGGCCGGATTCGGCCTTCGCCACGCTGCGCACGAACGATGCGGGCAAGCCGTGCCGGTGGGCAGCCTCATTGATGAGTTGTTCGGGAGTGGGCGCCGGCGCGCTGCTTTCCGTTGCTGGAGCCGCCTGGTGTTCGCGCACGAACTCCGGCTCGAATCGAACGACGTCCGACGCCGGAATCTCCGCTACCCCGCCCGAGCAGTAAAGGCGGACGGTCGCGCCGGCGGTTTCATGGCGGTCGATTCGAAGGCTGAAACCATTGGCAAGCACGGCGTACTCACCTGCGAACGCCTGTCCCGCCAGTGCCAGCGCAGCCCCCGTCAGCCACATCCGCATACGCCAGAATTCTCCCACACCATGAAGACGCTCCGATACCGGCAGGCGTGCATCGCAAACTTCCCTCCCGAACGGTGAATTGCCGGAGGAGCCGCGCGAGTGCTACCTTCGGAACGATCCGGCCCGCGGTATGGCGCGGGCATGATGGTGCTGTGAAAGTGCGCAGCGGGAGACTGGATAGTGAGCAAACGAATCCTCAGTTCGTTTTTCGTCCTGATGTTGGGGTGCGCCGCCGTCGCGGCGGAGACGCCCGAAGAGCGCGATGCGCGGATGAAGTGGTGGCGCGAGGCGCGGTTCGGCATGTTCGTGCATTGGGGACTGTATTCCGGGCTGGCCGGCACGTGGGAAGGTAAGCCCGTAGCCACGCGCGGCGGCATGGAATGGATCCAGAATCGCGTCAAGGCCGATACCGCCGCGTATGCGAAGGCCGCTATTCCGCTGTTCAAACCCGCGCCTGGGTTCGCCCGCGAGTGGGCCCGGCTCGCCAGGCAGGCTGGCTGCCGCTATATCGTCGTTACCAGTAAGCACCACGACGGCTTTGCCCTCCACGATTCGAAGGTCAGCGATTACGACGCAGGCTCGGTGCTCGGCCGCGACCTCATCAAGGAGATCGTGGATGCCGCCCGCGCCGAGGGTCTGCGCGTAGGCTTCTACCACTCGGTCATCGACTGGCATCACGACCAGTACGAATACGCGCGGTCCAAACAATTGCCACATCCGCTGCGGGAGCAGCCCTATCCCAACGGCCAGCGGAGCCACGCCAAATATCTAGAATTCTTGCACGCGCAGGTGGACGAGCTCGTTTCCCATTACGGCCCCCTGGACATTCTGTGGTGGGATTACAGCGCACAGGACTTCCAGGGAGACGAAGCATGGCGGGCATTTGAACTGATGGCGAAGGTTCGCGCCAAGCAGCCGCGGATCATTATGAACAACCGCCTGTTCCGTATTCCGGAAGCCGGCTTCACGGGGATGGGCACGAATGCCATTTCGAACCAGCTCGATCCCAAGTACGCCGACTTCATCACTCCCGAGCAGCACATCCCGGACACGGGCATGCCCGGCGTGGATTGGGAAACCTGCATGACGATGAACACGACCTGGGGCTACAGCGAACACGACCATGCGTGGAAATCGAACGAAGCGCTGATCCGCAACCTCATCGACATCGCCAGCAAGGGCGGCAACTACCTGCTGAATATCGGCCCCAAAGCCGGCGGCGAAGTGCCCGAGCCGAGCATCGAATCACTACGCGCGATCGGCGCCTGGATGAAGGTCAACGGCGAGGCGATTTACGGAACCTCGGCCAGCCCGTTCGACAAGCCCGATTGGGGCCGCTGCACCCAGAAACGCCTGGCCGATGGCCGGACGCGGTTGTACCTGCACGTCTTCGAGTGGCCCAAAGACGGCAAGCTCGTGGTGCCGGTGGCCGCCGGATCAGGGGCGCGGGCGCGCCTTCTGGCCGGCGGAAAATCGCTAAAGGTCACGCCGGGCGCGAATTCGGTCTCCATTGCGGCCGGCAGCCAGGCGCCGGACAAGACGGCCAGTGTGATCGTGCTGGACCTCGCCGCCCCCCGGCCATAGTTGCCAATCCATCTCTACTAATGTTGAACTATTCCTGTCATGGAACAGTTTGATAGTGCACGCCGCCTCCTCGTCCAGTTCAAGGGCGACCGGTACATCAATGGGTTCGACGTCCTGGCCAAAGCCGGGCCGTTCGCCGCCGCGCTCGGGCGGAAAGCCCTGTTCGTTTGCGACCGTTTTCCCGGCAGCGAGCGCTTTGCGGAATCCATCCGCCTGTCGCTGGCCTCTGCCGGCCTGGAGATACTCGGAACCATAGACGGCGCCGCCCCGAACGCGCCGCGCGAGGACATCGCGAGGATAAGCGCGGCCGTGTGCTCCGCCGCTCCCGGCGTGGTGGTGAGTTTCGGAGGCGGCAGCACGATCGATGCCGCCAAGGCCGCCGCCGTGCTCGGCAGCGCGGGCGGAACGGTGGAAGACTACTTCGGCACCGGTCTCGTCACCGCGAAGATCGCCGCCACAGCCACGCCGCCCATCCCGCACCTCGCCATACAGACCGCCGCGAGTTCCGGCGCCCATCTGACGAAGTATTCCAACATCACGGACCTCTCCACCGGGCAGAAGAAGCTCATCGTGGATGACGCAATCGTGCCCGCGCGGGCGATATTCGACTACGGCGTGACGCTCGGCGCTCCCCCTTCGCTCACGGCCGACGGCGCGCTCGATGGCGTTGCGCACTGCCTGGAAGTGCTGTACGGAGCCGTGGGGAAGCCGAACTACCCCCTCATCGCGGATGTCGCCGCCGCCGGCATCCGCCTGGTTCTGGAGTATCTTCCCAAAGTCATGGCCAACCCCGCCGACCGCACCGGCCGCGAGGCTCTCGGCCTGGCAACCGACCTCGGCGCGTATTCCATCATGCTGGGCGGCACCAACGGCGCGCACCTCACGAGCTTTTCGCTCATCGACATTCTGTCCCATGGCCGCGCCTGCGCCCTCATGAACCCGTACTACACGGTGTTTTTCGCCCCGGCGGTCCAGGAACCGCTGCGCCTCGTCGCCCGGATCTGCGAGGAAACCGGCGCGGCCTCTCGCGCCATATCGCAACTCTCCGGCCGAGAGTTGGGAGTCGCGGTTGCCGAGGCGCTGATTGGCTTCATCCGCTCGATGGGACTGCCGGCGACGCTCGGCGAGGTGCCTGGCTTTACCACCGCCCACATCGACCGTGCCTTGACGGCCGCAAAGAACCCTCAACTGCGTATGAAGCTGGAAAATATGCCGGTTCCGCTGACGGCGGAGATGGTGGATACATACATGGCGCCCGTGCTCGAGGCGGCGGTCAGCGGCAATCTGGGATTGATTAGAAACGTGGGGTAGGGGCCGGGGCATCGCCCGGCCCGCTCAAACTACGCGTGCTGCTTCCGGCTGGGTTCGTCGCGGATGCCCCTCCGGAGCTTCTCCATCATTTCCCGGGACATCTCTTTCATCCCGTGAGCGCTTTTGGCGTGCTCGGCGCACTTTTGGATTACTTCCTGCTCGGTTTCACCCCGGGCCTCGAAATCGCAATCGACGCCCACCTGCCTGCAATTGACCACTTTGGCCATGTGTTCCCTCCGAGTTTGATGTACCCCCGGGAAGGCTGAGAGGAACAGGGGTCTCGACCATCATAACTCGGACGGGGAACTGGCAAAAACACTGCAAAACTCTGAAAAAGCTGGACTTACTCAGCTCTTTGCGCCGCCCCTGACGTGGCACTTGGCGCAGTTGCCTTTGCTCTCAAAAGCCGTTCCTTCCGGGCGGTGGCAGGAGCCGCACGAAGTCTTTTGCGTCTCGGATGTTCTGTGCATGGCCGCCTTGTAGTTCAGCGGTGCGGTGGCGGATTGCGGGAACAGTTGGTCATGGCACGTAGTGCAGTCGTCCTTGACGCGCTTGGCGTGTTCGACGTGGTTGTACGTTACCTTGCCCATCTTGGTCTGGTAAGGCAGGCTTTCGGGGGCCTTCTTCTCCTGTGCCAGAACCGGGAACAACGCGATCGGTAGAAGCAGAGCTAAATAGCGCATTTCAGCAATATACAACGCCGGGGCGGGCCGGTGCCGAGGTGGGTAGGATGAACTGGGTGGGGCAAAAGCCGCAACCCGCGCCTGCCCAGGCCCCGATCTATCCGCGGTACTCAAAGAGAATCAGTGGAATACGGTTTCCGGAGATTTGGACTCGGAATTGCACCTTTAACGGGCAAATAATAAGTCTCATCGACTTATTTAGCATCCCCGGCGACGGGGCCCAGCCCGTCGCCAGCCCCTCTGAGTGAAGCCCCGAGTCCCAAACCCGGGGCTTCTTCTATTTGGGGCTCCCAAACCCTAGTTCTTCGATTTGAACGTGCCGCTGACCTGCGATCCGCTGCCCGAAGCCGCCACCGTGATCATCGCCTCCCGCTCCTGGCTCGCGTCGCGGGCGTTGATGACCCCGCCGTTTCCGGTGCCGGACGCCTCCACCGTCAAACCGGACTTCTTCAAGCCCGCCTCGAAGAACTGAAACACCCGGGCGGGCGCATCCTTGGTGGTGAACTGGAACCCCGCGGAACTGCCGCTCTTGTCCTGGAGCGAGAACGTGCCCTGGGGCGCAGCTCCCGGATAGGCCGGGAACCAGGACGGCAAAGTGAGCGGTCCGCCGCCGAGCGTTGCAGAACCTTCGGAAGACTTGATCTTGAACTGCCCCTCGCCACCCTCGCCCTCAGCCTCCAGACTGACCTTCTGCCCATCTTCACCCTCGAAGCTGATCTTCCCTTTCTTGATGTCCTCGAAGTTCATCGTGACAGTCTTGCCGGTCTTCTTGTCGCGAACCGTTGCGATGCCACGGTCTTCGTCAATGGACACCAGTTCGGCGTCCGGGTTTGCGGCAACAGCCATTTTCACTACCGCAAGTCCGGGGTTCTTTTGGATGAGGTCGGGATCCAGCCCGGCCTGCTTCGCCTTATACAATCCAAACGAAACCGCGACGGCGATCAGGACGCCGATGAGAACCACCAGCCCGCCGCAGCCGATCAGTATGTACAGCAGAGGGCTCTTTTTCTTGGCCGCCTGGGCGCCGCCGGGGGGAGGCACAGGGGGAACACTACTCGCCATTGAATCATCTCCTTGAGTTTGAATACGAATTCACGATCCGGAAAATTATACCAACCGTGAACGGACCTGTTGGGGGCGCGAATTGCGCCACGTAAAATATGACTGAAGTGGCACCTGTTGCGCCAACTAAGAATGTGACCGAAACGTGTGAGCTGCACAGAGCTGCCGTGAACTGCCGAACACTCCGGCAGAATGGACATGCAC
>JAEZIJ010000216.1 GCA_023436715.1 Acidobacteriota bacterium | reverse complement strand
ATGTCCATTCTGCCGGAGTGTTCGGCAGTTCACGGCAGCTCTGTGCAGCTCACACGTTTCGGTCACATTCTTAGTTGGCGCAACAGGTGCCACTTCAGTCATATTTTACGTGGCGCAATTCGAATCCGTGCTCAGGGGCCGGGCTGCAAGGTATAATCGCAACCGGCATTTGGCCGATTCTTATTTCGAGGGAAGGCACATGACACCTGATCGAAATCGCCGTGAGTTTTTGGGAACCGCGGCCGCTGCGTTCACCATTGTTCCCAGGCATGTGTTGGGGGGACCGGCCTTTGTGCCTCCCAGCGACAAAATCACCCTGGGCTATATCGGCGTCGGAACCGAGGGCTTGCGGACGATGCTCCCCATGCTCCAGATCCCCGAGATCCAAATCGTTGCGGTCTGCGACCCCAGCAAGAATGCGGTCGGCTACCGCGACTGGTCGCGCAACGGGATCACCAACTCGATTCGCAAGTTACTTGGAAAACCCGATTGGAAGGCAGGCTCGGAAGGGAACATCCCGGGAGGCCGCGACGTAGGCAAGGAGGTCGTCGAGACCTATTACGCGAATGCCCGCGCCGCCGATAATTTCAAAGGCTGTTCTTCGTACGCGGATTTCCGCGAACTGCTCGAGAAGGAAAAGGATCTCAACGCGGTCAAGATCATGACCCCGGACCATCTTCACGGGGTGATCAGCGTCGCCGCGATGAAGAGGGGCAAGCACGTGCTCGTACATAAGCCGCTTGCGAACCGTCTCAAAGAGGCGAAACTCGTGATCGACACGGCGCGTGAAAAGGGCGTCGCCACCCACTTCCTGCCGTGGGACTCCAACGGCTCCATGGAGCAGGTGATGGCGTGGATCAATGGCGGCGCCATCGGCAAGCTCCGCGAGGTTCACAACTGGACGAACCGCCCCGTGTGGCCGCAATACCCGACTCTGCCCACCGATACGCCTCCCGTGCCGGAAGGGTTCGACTGGGATCTCTGGCTCGGACCCGAGGCCGAACGGCCCTATCACCCCAATTACACCCATATGGTCTTCCGGGGCTGGTACGACTTCGGCGCGGGCTCCATGGCGGACATGGGCCACTACAGCCTCTGGACCGTGTTCAACGCGCTCGAATTGGACGCCCCGACCAGCATCGACCCGATGCCGAGCCACGACTGCATCCTGAACGACGGCGTCTCGACCACGATCCAGAACGACTTCTCGTTCCCGACTGCCAGCATTGTCCGGTTCAAGTTCCCGGCGCGCGGTCGCCGGCCGGCCATCGATCTGGTCTGGTACGAAGGCGGCATGCGCCCGCCCGTTCCGGACGAACTCGAGGAGGACCGCAAGGAACTGCCGGCCGAGGCGATGATGTTTGTCGGCGACAAAGGCAAAATCCTCGCCGGCTTCCGTGTGGAGGAGCCTCGGCTCATCCCCGAAAAGCGCATGAGCGGGCACAAGAAGCCGGAAGCGCCGGCCCAGCGGCGGCGGGAACCGGGCGAGGCTTCACCGGGTCTGCGGCAGTGGATCGAGGCGTGCCGGGGCGGCAAGCAGTCCCCGGGCAGTTTCCTGAACGCGTGGCCGATCTCGCAGGCGATGAACCTCTACGCCGTCGCGCTGCGTACCCGGAAGAAACTGCTCTATGACGCGGCGAGCATGTCGATTACCAACGTTCCGGAAGCGAACCGGTATTTGTCTCGCGAATACCGCAAAGGGTGGGAGCCTCAGTCCATCTGAAGCAGGAATGGAAGGAGAAAGGAGATGCAGATGATTTCGAGAAGAGGTTTCGTTGGTGCGGCCGCGGGTTTTGCCGCGGCGGCTTGTGAGGCGCTCCGCGCCGACCCGCTCGGCATGCCGATCGGGTGCCAGACCTTCACGGTGAGGGAGTTGCTCGGAAAGGATTTTCCGGGAACGCTGAAGCAGCTTGCCTCCATCGGCTACCGCTCCATCGAGATGTGCTCGCCGCCGGGATACCAGAATGCCGGCTTCGGCAGTCTCGTGAATATGAAGGCCGCTGAGATGCGGGGCATCATTCGCGACGCAGGCCTCAAGTGCGAAAGCTGTCACTACCAGTTCAACGAACTGAAGGAGCATCTCGACGACCGCATCGCGTTCGCGAAAGAACTCGGCCTCAAGCAGATGATCGTCTCGATGTTCAACGTCCCGAGGGACGCAACGATGGCCGATTGGACGCGCGCGGCCGACGAGCTGAATAAGATCGGTGAGAAAACGCAGAAGGCGGGATTGCAGGCCGGCTTCCACAACCATCATTTCGAGTTCAAGGAAATCGACGGTGTGCTCATCTATGACAAGCTGATGCAGACTTTCGATCCGAAGCTCGTCAAGATGCAATTCCAGGTTGCCGTTATCAACCTCGGATTCGAGGCGGCCACCTATCTGACGAAGTACCCCGGCCGCTTCATCTCGCTCCACCTGGCGGACTGGTCGTCGACCGAGAAGAAATCCGTCCCGGTGGGTAAGGGGGTGGTTGACTGGAAGAAGCTGTTCTCGGTGGCGAAGACGGGCGGGGTGAAGAACTACTTCGTGGAGATGGATTTGGAAGCGATGAAGGCGAGCGTCCCGTTCCTGCGCGAACTGAAAGGCTGATTACTCGCTGGCGGAGTGTGGCACAGGCCTCCTGGCCTGTGC
>JAEZIJ010000214.1 GCA_023436715.1 Acidobacteriota bacterium | reverse complement strand
CGGTCACGTAGACCTTTGCGCCCGAGGCGTGTGCCTGCGCGATCATGTTGGCCGATTGCTGATCGCTGATGTATATCGCCAGGGTTCCATTGGCGACCGGCCCGACGGCTGCGTGCATCACATGCGTAAACGCGCTGAAATCGACCTCCTGCATCGCGTCCATGTCTGGAGCCATGACATGAGCGATGCTCTTGAAGGCAGTTGCCGGAGGAGCGGGATTGATCGTGAACGTGGCGGAGCTGACGGAGCTGTTTGTCATGCCGGACGCCGTTGCCTGTGCCTTTACGGTGGCGCTTGCGGCCAGCGTGATCGGAGCGGTGTATGGAATCGACGGAGCCGAGCCGTCGGTGCTGTACACGAGTTTCGCTCCCGGTGTGGCGGAGGCCATGGTGACCGTGACCGAGCCGGTATAAGTTCCGCCGTTCGGGGTAATCGTCGGGGCAGCCGCCTGCGACGGTGCGTTGATGGTGAACGCCGCGCTCGTGGTGCTGCTGTTCGACATGCCGGAGGCCGTCGCGAGCGCCTTTACCGTCGCGCTGCTCGTAAGCGTGAATGGCCCGCTGTAGGTTTTCGACGGCGTGCTTCCGTCGGTGCTGTACAGAATCGTTGCCCCGGGAGTGGCCGATGCGAGCGTGACCGTCACGGAACTGGTAAACGTTCCGCCGTTCGGGGTAATCGTCGGAGCAGAGGCCGGGCTGGGCGGCGTCGTCCCTTGGTTGAGCGCCGTCTTCACTGCTGCGATCAGGGGATATTTCTGCCCGCTGGGAGCGCCCGGCTTATACGTGTAGTTCAGGTGCCACATTGTGATCCCGCCAATGCCGTAGGATCTGCCCCATGACACCTTGTTCTGCGCGGAGGCCTCGTTATCGTACGTCACAACCCACCCGCTCTGGGTGATGTAGGGGTTCTTGGCGCTGTCGTCCCAGCGATAGGAACCCTGCGCAAGATAGCTGTCGATAGAGTTGAAGGGAACAAACGAGAGCGAAGGCGGTGTGGACCAGGTTTGCAGTATGTTGCTCACACCCGACCACCGGTACCCATACAGCGGCAGGCCGATCGTGAGCTTGTTCGCCGGGCATCCGGCGGAGATATAGGAGTTCACCGCCCGCTGCGCATTGCTTGCCAGCCAATCCGACGGGCGCGCGTCCATGGTCGCGGAACAATGCCAAACCTCTGTGTAGCCGAACGCCGGTCCGCACATGTCGTAAGTCATGATGTGGATCTGGTCCAGATTGGCGGCGTTCATCGCTGCGCGCCGGGCGGACTTGTCGTCGAATTCCGCCACCAGTTCCTTGCCGGGCATCTTCGCCCGCAACAGGCTGATGAGGGACTTAAGCTGGTTCTCGAGCGTGGCATTGAAGCCTCCCTCCCAGTCCACGTTGATCCCATCGAAGCCGCGGGAATTCATGTAATTGACGAGGTTGGTGGCAAACGTGTTCACGTTGGCCGGGCTCGTCGCCCCGTCCCACGAACAGCTGCCGCTGCCCGAGCAGAGCACAAGAATGTGAACCTTGACGCCGCGGCTGTGAGCGGCGCTCGTAAAAGCGCTCACGTCCGATTGGGACATCCCGGTCCAGTCATAAATCGTACCGTCCGGATTCGGTTGGATTCCGCCAAAACTCACGTGGGTGAAGGCGTCCCAGTCGAATTCGTTGAAGGATCTCCAATCCACCCCCATGAGGTGGATGATGCTCCAGAATCCGGGGGGCGCCCCCGCAAAACAGGTGCTGACAAGCAGCGGCACAACGGCCAACAGACACAACAGCTTCTTCAATCGCAAGACTTCTTTCTCCTAGTGATGGACAATTCGTGCTGAGTAGTGCTCAGTGCTGGCACTACTCTCTTGTCTGTCAGGAGACCTTCAGGTCCCTCGCTCCCCTCAGTCGGCGCGAACGCCCGCCGGGGGTAGCCGCATTTCCGCGCCGGCGCAACAGCCGTTCACAAGGATCGGCGCCTCGTGGATGGCCAGGCTCTGGGCAGAAGACGTGGGCAACATGCGCGTGTTCGTAAGGCTAACGGTTCCCACACACACCGGGAACTCGCATTCGGGCGGGAGCCTGACTTGCATCCATGAGGCCACTTTCAGGCCCCCGATTCCCGCCCTAATCTTTTGTTCGCGAGCGTCTCAGTTAGCCACATCCGAATATCTGGAATACCCGCGCACGCTGCGGGCGAATCACTCGTATGCGGGTCCCGCACTCGGATCCAAACCGGCTTTGACCATGTAATGTTTGCTCAAGGCGAGAGTAAGAATTACGCTCGGAGTTCTATCCCCACATAGGCCGGGCGAGTCGCACCCCGAACACCAATTCCCATCGGAGGCAGCCAAATCATGATGTTCTTGCCGGTCTTTCTGATCGTCTGCTCGTTTGCCTTGTCGCTGACGCTGACCCCGGTTTTGCGTGAAATGGCGCGTCGGATCGGATGGCTGGATGAGCCCGACAGCAAGCGTAAACTTCACACGGTCCCCGTCCCCCGCATCGGCGGCATTCCGATCTACATCGCCTATGCGGTGTCGCTCTTACTGTTGGTCTCCACTCCTCTGCATGAGTTCAACTCAGCTCCGGGGGCGCTCCAACTTGTTTGGAGGATCTTTCCGGCGGCCACGATTATCTTCCTCACCGGGCTCGTGGACGACATCATCGGCCTTAAGCCCAGGCAGAAAATCGCCTGTGAACTTGCCGCGGCGGCCGTCGCCTGCTGGGCCGGCGTTCGTATCGGGAACATAGCCGGGCACACGATTGGCCACTGGTGGGCCGTCCCGATCACCATCGTCTGGTTGCTCGCCTGCACGAATGCGTTCAACCTGATTGACGGAACGGACGGCGTCGCATCCGGCGTCGGCCTTTTTGCCACCCTGACCATGTTCGTGGCCGCACTGCTGCGCGGCGACTTTGGCTTGGTCCTGGCTAGCGCGCCGCTGGCCGGCGCGCTGCTGGGTTTCCTCCGCTACAATTTCAATCCCGCCTCCGTGTTTCTTGGCGATGCCGGCAGTCTCTGGATCGGCTTCGTGCTGGGCTGCTACGGCGTAATGTGGTCGCAGAAATCCGTCACGATGCTCGGGATGACCGCCCCGCTGATGGCTCTGGCGATTCCGCTGCTCGACACCTCTCTTGCCATAGTCCGCCGGTTCCTGCGGCGCCGCCCGATCTTCGGCGCCGACCGCGGCCACATCCATCACCGCCTCCTGGACCGGGGACTGACCCCGCGGCGCGTCGCTCTCCTCCTCTACGGAGCAAGCGGACTGGCGGCCTGTTTCGCAGTGCTGCAAACCGTCGTGCGGCAGGAGTTTGGGGGCGTTATCCTCGTCTTGTTCTGCGCCGCCGCATGGAGCGGCGTGCAATGCCTCGGATATCACGAACTCGGAATTGCCGCCCGGCTGCTTCGGCTGACGGCACTCAGGGCTCAGGTTGACGAACAGATCCGCCTCCGCAGCTTCGAGGAATCGCTCGCGGCGGCGGAGACGGTCGACGGCTGCTGGTTGTCCGTTCGCGACGCCGCTCGCGAACTCGGCTTCAGTTCGGTCACGCTCAAGTTCGGAGGCGCCTGTTACGAAGAGCGCCTCGAGAAATGCGAGCGCGGAGCCTGGCTGTTACGCATTCCCTTGTCGGACTCGGCTTTCATAGACCTCACCCGTAAGTTCCGCTCGGAGGAGAATCCGCTGACAATCGCCTCATTCGCCGATTCCCTCCATCGAATTCTCGAAAAGAAGACCTGCAACATGGGCAATGATGCAGCTTTCCAGCCGGCTCCGGCCACAGAGGCCAACGCCCCCGGAGCCGTGCTTTCCCCGCAACCTGAACTCCAATGGACCGCAAGCGAGGTGCGCTGAGTATGAGCACAGCGGCAGGTGTCGGCGGCACGGCCGCCATACGTTACAGACAACGGGTCCGCGAGCGCCCCAGAATTCGCGAGGCAACCTTCGACGACTACCCCCTGATCGCCGCTCTCCAAAAGCGGAGCGATCTTGGAATCCGCCCCTTTGAGGACTGGAAGGCAGTCTGGAGCGCCAACCCTGTATACCAGGACCGGTTCCGTCGCTGGCCCATCGGTTGGGTGCTCGAAGGCGAGAACGGCGAGATCGGCGGCTCCATCAGCAGCGTTCCTTTTGTGTACCGCCTCGGCGGCCGGGACCTGGTTGCCGCGGCTGCGTGCGCGTGGGCCGTCGATCCGGCTTATCGCCCATGGGCCCTCACTCTGCTGGACAAGTTGTCGCACCAGGCGGAGGCCGATTTCTGCATCACCACCACGGCAGGGCCGAGTTCAGAACCGTGCCTCTCTTTCCTTCAGTGGTCGAAAGTGCCCGTCGGATCGTGGCAAACCACCGCGTTCTGGATTACGGACTACCCCGGCTTCCTGAGGATTGCCTTGCTCGCCGGTTCATTTCCGCTGTCCAGAGCTCTGTCCTATGCGGCCTCGCTCGGCTCTCTTCGCCGGTTCATTCGACACCGTCCGGTGCCGGAGCAACGCCCTTCCCACATCATCGAAACGCAGTCCGGCTTTGACGGCAGCTTCGATGAGTTCTGGGAAGAGCAGAGCAGGCGGAACGAGAGTATGCTTCTGGCCGTCCGGTCCCGGCAGACTCTCGAGTGGCACTTCCGGCTGCTGCTCGATCAGAGCAGGGTCTGGATCCTGACGGCTCGCGAAGGTCCCCGCCTTGTGGCATACGCGATCTTTGAGCGTCACGACAATTCAACCCGCGGCCTGAAGCACGTTCGCCTCGTGGATTTCCAGGCGCTCGAGGGCGCCGGACAAGCGCTCCCCGCGATTCTCCACCGGGCGCTCGAGAAATGCCGGCAGGACCGTGTTCACGTCCTCGAATGTACCGGCTGTTGGCTGAACCGGCCCGGGCTTCCGCACACCGCCCCGCCGTACCAACGCGCCCTGCCCGCGTGGCTGTATTACTACAAGACGAACTCCGGAGAATTAGCCAGCCTGCTTGCGCATCCGGAAGTCTGGGCTCCTTCGAGTTTCGACGGCGACGCGTGTCTGTGAAGCGCGCCGCAAACCGCAAACACTTCCCCTCGGCAACAAAGGAAAAGGTATGAAACCGGACAACGGGACGCTCACGCGCGTGCTACTCGTCGCGCTGGCGGCGGCCGTCTTCTCCGTTCCGGCAAGGGCGCAATCCGCCGCGTGGCTCGACCCCGCGTGGACCTACCGCTCCGCGGTCACGCTCACCAACGGCAATGGGGCAAGCCTGGCCAATTTCCAGGTTCGAATCGATTTGGGTAGCTCGTTTGATTTCGGCAACACGGCCGCCGGCGGCAGCGACCTGCGCTTCACCGCCGCGGACGGAACCACCCTGCTCCCGTATTGGATCGAGAAATGGGACTCGGCGAACCGCCAGGCCATAGTCTGGGTCAGGGTCTCGTCGATTCCGGTCGCGGGAACCGTCGTCTACCTGTACTACGGCAACCCCGCCGCAACCGCGGCCTCGAACGGAGCAAACACATTCGAGTTCTTCGACGACTTCGAGGGTGGCGGCAGCGGCGCTCAAGGGTATTGGGCTCTCAGCCCACCCCAGACAGTTCTGCCCCAAAGCCAGTCCTGGGAGGCCTGGGAGCCCCACACGCTGAGCGTTGTGGAAGCGAACACCGGAGGTTACAAGTACTGGGGCTACTATGGCCTGCATGAGTGCGGAGGAATCGGACTGGCCCGGAGCAACGATCTCGTTAACTGGACCAAGTACACCGGCAACCCACTCATCGCCAACGGCCGGTGGGCGTCGGTGCTCTTCGTCAACGGAACTTACTACATGCTGTACGAAACGGATTACTGCACCGACGCCAGTTACATTCGCCTCGCGACCAGCAGCGATGGAATTCACTTTACCGACATCAAGACGATCGTCGCCGGCCAATCGGGCCTTCGCAACCAGAACGCCAACTTGTGGCACAATCCCACCGACGGGAAGTATTACATTTACTGGTATCGCGGGGACAACGCAACGTTCTACGAAATCCGCGCCCGCTCCGCCGGCACGATTGAAGGGCTGGACGACACCTCGTCCGAAGTAGTCGTCCTCTCTTCCCCGACGACGCTGGCTGCGCCCAATATGCTGTACTACGGTGGGACTTACTTCCTCTCGACCGAAACCAGGCCCGGCGCCTGGACCACCGATGTCTTTGCCAGCACGACATCGCCCACGAGCGGGTTTCAATTGCTGCCCGGCAACCCGATATTAGGAGATGGAGCCGCGTGCATGTTCCAGCACGTGTTTGGAACAACTCTGCACAACTATACCTGCCAGCTTACAGGCACGGTCTGGAGCATGGAGCACCGCACCGCCGACCTGACCCAGCCGCGGACCCGCACTTATGCTCTCGATCCGGGTAAGTGGACCGCTTCCGGCGGCAGTTGGAGTGCCGTTCAGGCCACGCAGCAGGACGGATCACCCGGTACCGTCGCTCAAGGCTCCACGACCGGCAGGGATATCCTCTCCGCTTCGTACACCGGCGCCGACTATGTGCTGGAGGCCTATGGGCGCCAGATCGGCGGCCGCGTTTGGGGACTGGGAGCGCGGGCCGGCGGCATCAATAACCTCTATACCGTAAACCTGTACGAGGACCTTGACTCCTCGAACAACCTTTACGTGTATAGTTGGGTAAACAATCCGGGACCGGGCTCCACTGCGACGTTGGGAGCGGCCGCTACAGGGCAAGTCAATCCAAATGCCTGGTACAAGCTCACCGTCAAAGTACACGGCTCCGCGATGGAGGTGCTTAAGGATGGCGTTCCTCTGATATCGACCTCCGACAGTTCACTACCCTCTGGCGGCATTGGCCTGTATGGGGAGTCCGGAACTCAGGCTCAGTTCAACGACGTGCGGGTTCGCAAGTACGCTGCGTCGGAGCCCGTGGCGGCGGTTGGAACTCCGATTACGCAGCAAGGGCTGACCTCGCTGACGCTGACCCCGGCGAACGTTCTGGGCGCGAGCACATCGCAGGGCACGATCGTGCTCGCCAGTCCGGCCCCAACCGGCGGCGCGTCCGTTGCGGTCAGTAGCAGCGATTCGTCCATCGCCTCGGTTCCGCCGGGCGTGACCGTGCAGGCTGGCTTGACGAGCGCCAACTTCACAGTAGACACCAGTGCGGTTTCCGCGACTCGGAACGTCACCATCACAGCTTCGTATAGCGGCGCGAGCCGGATGGCCACGTTGACCGTCCGGCCGCCCGCAATCTCGGCCATAATCGCCGGTTCGATCGTGTCCACAGGCGCAACGATCAGTTGGACGACAGACGTTGCGGCCGACTCCCAGGTCGAGTACGGAACCACGACCGCTTACGGCTCAGCTACGACCCTCAACCCCGCCCTGGTGACCAGCCACTCGGTAGCGCTCTCCGGGCTGACTGCCAACACCCTCTACCACTTCCGCGTAAGGTCCAAGGACGCCGCCGGCAATCTGTCTGTATCGGCCGACTCGACGTTCACCACATCTGCGGACGCGACCCCAGTCATCTCCGCCGTGGCCGCGGGCTCGATCACCGTGATCACCTGGACCACCGATAAGCCCGCCGATTCCCAGGTGGAGTACGGCGCGACCACCGCCTACGGTTTAAGTTCCGGCCTTAATACCGCGATGACGACCAGCCACTCGGTCGCGCTCTCCGGGCTGACAGCGAACACACTGTACCACTTCCGCGTGCGGTCGAAGGACGCCGGAGACAATCTGGCCGTATCCGCCGATTCAACGTTCACCACCGCCGCCAACACGATCGCGGCTATCTCTGCCGTGGCCGCAGGCCCGATCACACCGCGATGGCGACCAGCCACTCCGTAGCGCTGTCCGGGCAGAGAAACGCCGAACTGCCCTCGCGTGACGCAGACAACCAATGGCGCGGATGCGAGATACCAAATCAAAATCGATGGGGATGTTCTGAAATCCGAACGGGACGATCAACGGGGTTTAACAGATCGTTTCTATGGGGCGTGCGGAGCATGGCTCGTGACCAGAGCTTGCTTGGCCGCGCGCCCCATGAAGTCTGTCGTCTTTGAGTAAACCAAAGGGCAGCCCGCAGCCGCAATGGGTCCGTGGTACTGAACGGTTCCGGTACCCGGAGACCCCAAACGAGGGGCTCGCAAAACACTACTGCCTCACCACCGGCTTCCCGTTCTCGTCCAGGTGCGGGTACGGGCCGCCGATCCGGAATTTGTCGAGAATGTAATCGTCGTACTGCGGAGTCGGCTCGAAGTAGCCGCCCTTGCGGATGTGCTCCTTCACCACCGCCTCGTTCAGTTCCACCCCAAGCCCGGGCGTATCCGGGACCGTGATGAATCCGCGGTCCACGATGGGCTTTGAAGGTCCGCTCACCAGGTCTCCCCACCACGGGATATCCACGGCGTGGTTCTCCATCGCCAGCATGTCCTTCAACGTAGCCGCCATGTGTACACTTGCCAGACAGCCGACCGGCGAACCCGCGAAATGAATCGCCGTTTGGATGCCGTGCATTGAGGCGTAATCCGCTATGCGCTTGGTCTCCCGGATCGCGCCCGAGGTTAGCGGGTCCGGATGGATGATGTCGATGGCCCGGTTATCGATCAAATCCTTGAAGCCTTCCTCGAGACCGAAGAGGCTCTCCCCCGTCGCGATCGGAGTGGTGGTGGAGTCCGATAGCTCCTTGTACCCCCGCCAGTTCTTCGGCGCGTCGCCTCCGGCTCCCAGGTGCCCGACCTGGATCATGTCCTCTGCCCAGGCCAGGTCATACTTCTCGAACGCCCGCGCGTAACGAATGCTGTCGTTGACGGTCAGAGCGCCGAAGTGATCCGTCGCCAGCGGCGCGTCCCAGCCGATGGCGTCGCGGATCGCCTGTACGTACTCACACAGGTACTGCAGGCCCTTTTCCGTGGCCGTTCCGTAGCTGTTGATTGCGCCCGGCCTGTCGCGCACGAGGCTCGTCCCGAGGTCCATCTTGAAGAACGTGAACCCCATCTCCTTGCGCTTCTTGAGCCGCTCGGCGAACACCTTCGGATCCCTGCTCTGGTCGGTGTCGCAGTAGATCCGGATCTTGTCCCGGTATTTCGACCCGATCAGCCGCCACGCCGGTACGCCGTAGACCTTCCCCGCGATGTCGTGCAGCGCCATGTCCACGCCGCTGTACCCGCCACCCAGCCGCTGGTGGTTAGCGAACGGCCGAATGCTGTCGAGGACCGGTTCGATCGCCAGCGGGTTTCGCCCGATGAGGTGCGGCTTCAACACAAGTGCCGTGCCCTCCCGGCCCGCATCTCGCACTTCGCCGAGACCGTAAACGCCCTGGTTCGTATCAATCCGAATGATCGGGTAGTCGTAATTCGACGCCACGAGCACGAACCGCATATCGGTGATTCTGAGCTGGCTCGGCGCCGAGTTGCGGTTGAATCCCTGCCGCCCGCCTGCCTGAGCGCCGGCCTTGTCTTCGGTCATCTTGAAGATGCCCGCAAACGCCGCCGCGCCTGCCATCAGCTTCCTACGGCTCAACTTTGAGGTATCCATAATGCTCAGAGACTATCAGCATCGCCGCGGCATGTAAACTGAGTGGCACAGGCCTCCTGGCCTGTGGCAGGCTTACCACCCCGGCGAGTTCGGCACCGCGCCCCGTGTCAGGTAATCGCTCAGCGTCAACGCGAACAGGATCAGCAGCCAGCAGATCCCGGCCGCCGCCGCGACCTGCACCATGCGTCCGCTGTATCGCACGTTCATGAAGTACAGCGCAACCAGCAGCATCTTCGCCACCGCGATGCTGATGGCAATCGGTGTGTTGAACGGTCCGAGATCCACATAGGCGATGCCTGTAGTGAGTGCTGTGAGCGAAATGAGAATGGCCCACACAGTTACATAAGTTCTTACCTGGACGATGTGCCCGTTCATACGTGTATGTGCCTCCCCAGTAAGTACAGCAGCGGGTAGAGAAAGATCCAGATAATATCGACGAAGTGCCAGTAGAGTCCGGATATCTCGACCGGCGTGTAGTACGCTGAGGAGAACCGCCCGCGCAGCGCCATCAAGACAAGAGTTCCGAGTACGCACACGCCGACAATCATGTGCAGCGCGTGCAGGCCGGTCATGGCGAAGTAAAACGACATGAACAGTTGCACCCCCTGCCCGTGCGGGCCCTCGAACTGGAATGAAGCTCCGGGCACAAGATGATGCTCATATTTGTGGTAATACTCCAGGCCCTTGATGCCCAGAAACACCAGCCCCAATAACATCGTGACCACGAGAAACCCCACTAGCTGCCGCGTTCTCGACAGTTGCGCCGAACGGACCGCGAGCGCCATCGTGAGACTGCTGCATATGAGAACAACCGTGTTGGTTCCGCCCAGCAGCACTTCCGTTTCATGGCTCCCGATGTTGAAGGCAACCGGATGCACCGTTCGATAAACCACATATCCCGCAAACAGGCCGCCGAAGAACATCATCTCGGTGATCAGGAAGACCCACATCCCGAAGGTCGAGGTGTCAAGCTGCTGGTTGGCATCGTCGAACTGGTGCGCGTGCGGCCGTACGGCCTGAGTTTCAGACGCCATCTGCGCTCCTGGCCGGATATGCGTACGCTTCCTGAGTAACAATCGGGCGCTCCACGAAATTGTCGGGCGGGGGCGGCGACGGCGTCTGCCATTCAAGGCCCGTCGCCCCCCATGGATTCGGCCCGGCTACCGCTCCATGGCGCAGCGACCACAGCAGGTAGATCAGCGGCATGAGGTATCCCACACCCAGAATCGTCGCGCCAGCCGAGGACATCACGTTCAAAACCTGGAACTCCGGCACGTAGGCGTGGTATCGGCGCGGCATGCCCATGTACCCAAGGATGAACTGCGGAAAGAAAGTGACATTAAAGCCGATGAAAATCGTCACCGCCGAAAGCCTGGCCCAGTATTCCGGATACAATCGTCCCGTCATCTTAGGCCACCAGAAATGTATCCCGCCCAGGTAGGCCATAAGCGTTCCGCCCACCATGATGTAGTGAAAGTGTGCGATGACGAAATACGTGTCGTGTACGTGAATATCGATCGGCACCGTCGCGACGAAGATGCCCGTCAGCCCGCCGACGGTGAAGAGTCCGATGAAGCCCAGCGCGTATAGCAGCGGCGTGTCATACCTGATCGCGCCTTTGTGGAGCGTCGCAGTCCAATTGAATACCTTGACCGCCGACGGAATCGCCACCACATAGCTCAGGAACGAAAACGCCAGTGCGGCATACGCGGATTCCCCCGCCACGAACATGTGATGCCCCCAGACCAGGAAGCCGATTATCGCGATTGCCAGGCTCGCGCTTGCGACGAAAACGTACCCGAAAACTCGCTTTCTCGAAAAGCACGCCACCAGTTCGCTGACAACGCCCATCGCCGGCAGCACCATGATGTACACCGCCGGGTGCGAGTAGAACCAGAACAGGTGCTGGAACAGAACCGGATCCCCGCCCAGCCTCGGGTCGAAAATTCCGAGGTGAAATAGCCGCTCCACCGCAACCAGCGAAAGCGTGATCGCAACCACCGGTGTCCCCAATACGATGATCAGACTGGTTGCGTACATCGACCAGATGAACAGTGGCAGCCGTCCCCACGTCATCCCCGGCGCGCGCATCTTGTGGACCGTCGCGATGAAGTTCAGCCCCGTGAAAATCGACGAGAAGCCCGCGACAAAGATGGCGACAACCGTCACAACCACGTGTGTGTTCGAGTAAATGCTGCTGAACGGTGTGTAAAATGTCCAGCCCGTATCGACACCCCCCGCCAGAATCGTCCAGAGCGCCAACAATCCACCGGTCATATACAGGTACCAGCTCGCAAGGTTGATGCGAGGAAAAGCGAGGTCCCGGGCGCCGATCATCATCGGCACGAGAAAGTTGCCCAGCGTCGCGGGAATCGACGGAATCAGAAAGAAGAAGATCATAATGATTCCGTGCATCGAGAACAGCTTGTTGTAGGTATCTGAAGATACCACGTCGCCGGGAGGCGTAAGAAGCTCGAACCGGATGACAGCGGCGAAGATCGCTCCCACCAGGAAAAAGAACGTGATCGAGATGAGGTAAAGGATAGCGATCCGCTTGTGATCCTTTGTCAGCAGCCAGGATCTGATCCCGTAGCTGGACGTAAGGTAATTCGCCGGCGCGGGATTCTCCATCGGCGCTGTGCTCATCTCTGTGCTCCCTTCTGAGCAGGCCGTAGCGACTTGATATACGCGATCAGGGCCACAAGCTGCTCCTCGCTCACTTGCCCCGAGAAACTCGGCATGATCGGCTGGTATCCCGCCACGATCTTTACCCCGGGATCGACAATCGACTCTCGGATATAGCTTTCATCGGCCACCACTGTGCCTCCAGTGGTGAGCTTCACGGTGGAACCGAAAAGCCCGGTAAGCGTGGGGCATCGTCCCGTGGCGGTTGCCAGGTGGCACGTGCTGCACCCCAGGCGGCCGAACAACTGCTCCCCCTCCGCTTGTGGAGTCTGGCCCGGTGTGCCCCCTCCCAGCCACTTGCTGTAGTCGGTCGGACTCATCACCACCACCTGCCCGATCATCCCCGAGTGATTAGTTCCGCAGTACTCCGCGCAAAACAAGTGATACGTCCCGGTCTGGGTGGCGCGAAACCATTGCGACGTGTACCGCCCCGGCAGCACGTCTTTCTTGATCCGGAACGAGGGCAGGTAGAAGCTGTGGATTACGTCCTCCGATGTCATAATCAACTTCACCGCCCGGTTCACTGGTACGTGCAGCTCATTAATCTCCCTGCGCCCTTCCGGGTGCTGCAGCTTCCACATCCACTGCTTGCCCACCACGTACATCTCCAGCGCCCCCGGCGGAGCCTCCGCGGTTTGGAAGAACACAAATCCGGACCATAGGAAGAGACCCACGAGAATGAAGAACGGGATGACGGTCCACGCCGTCTCCAGCGCTATCGATGTAGGAACCCGTTGCGCGACTTCGTTGCCCGGCCGTTGCCGGTACTTCACGGCAAAGAAGAGAATGACCGCGTAAATCACTAGCGTGAGGAACACGGAGAGGCCGAGCAAAGAATTGAAGACCACGTCCGTTTTCGCGCCCACTGCCGAAACGTTTGGCGTATAGAAAGGAGAGGCTTGCCAGATCGCGGCCGAAACAATGGCGCTCATCCCAGCCTGGCCTCCTTTCCGCGTGCGAAATATAGGATGAATCCTCCCAGCATGAGCACCGTCACAACCCCGCCGATGCGCAACGACTTTGCCACGAACACGGCATACTTGCCCGTCGCCGGGTTGTACTGATAGCAAAGCAGCAGCACCTGATCGACCGGTGAGCCGATGGCGCCGGCCGACGCATCCACGAGCGCCAGCCTCAAGTCTCTCGGCGAATATTCGATTCCGTAGAAATACCGGGCCACCTTCCCGGCGGGCGTCAGTACAAGAATGCCGCTCGCGTGCGCGTATTGGCGGCTCACGGGATCGTAGCGGTAGCGGAAGCCAACCGCTTCCGTCAATTCGCGAATCGGGCCGTCATCGCCAGTCAGAAAGTGCCATCCGGACGCGGCGCCCGCACGGCCGTAGTCGTCCAGATACGCCGTTTTCTTCAACCCGGCCAGGGCGGGCTTTTCCAGCGGGTCGAAACTCACGGTCACGATCGCGAACTCCTTCCCGGCCGTGAACGGGATTCTCTTGAGCGCCCGCACGAGCCCGTTCAGCTCGAGGCTGCACAACATCGGGCACTCGTAGTAATTCAGCGTCAGAATCACCGGCCGCGTCCCATCGAAGTATTCGCGCAGCCGTACTGCTCTTCCCGCCTCGTCCCGGAACTCGGCATTGAGAGGCGCCTGTGCGTTGAGCTTCTGGTCGATCCCGACGCCCCGGATCATCTCCGCCAGAATCAGAAGGGCAATCAGAGTCATTGTTTTCCCGCCGCCTTCTCCGGCGGCGTTCCCGGAAGACCGTTCCGCGCCGCGTAATCGAGCGCGCGGTCGATCGGAATGCTGATCCTGCCCTCTGGCCGGTTGATCCAGTGGTAAGTGTTCAGGTGCTGGTCCTCCTGCTCGCGCATAGTTTTGAGATCCATTGGCGCATTGATCTGGAGCCTCGGCTGCGGCGGCGGTTCAATGCGGGCCAAACGCGGCGCCGGAGGCTCGATGCGTGCGACTCTGTGCGCATACGAGTAGAACGCCCAGCCGACAAAGAACAACACAATGACGATCGCCGCAAGCAGGCCGAAGCCGAACCCGGCCAGAAGCTTGATTGAAGGCTCGTCGGGCTCATGCAGCGGAGGTCCCGTGCCGGACGGTTGTTGCGGGTCGCTCATTTCAGACCTCCTCCGTGCGTTCCATCTGAACTTCGAATTCGGGGTCTTGCCGCGGGAGCAAAGGCGCCCGCTTGAGTTGCCGCAGATAGAATGCGAACCAGATGCCGCCGATTCCGATCAGTGCGGTGAGGTTGAGCCAGTGGAGGCGGGGACCGGCCGGCTCGAATGGCGGTTCCACAAGCCAGAAATAATCGACCACCCGCAGCACCAGCAGACCGCCGCTGACCCGCGCAAGGTGTGCCGCGTTGCGCTTCACCTCTCGTGAAAGCAGCAGCGCGAATGGAACCGCGAAGTGCAGCATAAGCAGCGCCAGCCCAACCGCCATCCATCCTGCCGACTGCCGGTGCGCGTAGTGCGTAATCTCCAATTGGAGGTTGCCCGACCAGATGATCAACAACTGCGAGAATGCCAGGTACGCCCATAGCATCACGAACGTAAGAATCAAATTGCCCAGGTCGTGGAACTGCTTCCGCGAGATCACGTTTGCTATCGGCGGGTAGCCTTTCAGAACGGACAGCACAATCACCGTGAAGAGCAGCGCCGAGAGTGCCTGCCCCGCTACAAACATCAAACCGAAAATGCTCGAATACCAGTGAGGCTCCAGAGAAACTAGCCAGTCGATCGATGCGAAGCTGGCTGTCAGAACATAGATAACCAGCGCAGCGCTGCTCAACCCGGCCAGCCTCCGCGAGAGTGCCGCATCTCCCGTCTCGTCCCGCTCGATAGACCACTTGTTCAGGAAATGCGCGATCACGAGCCAGCACGCGAAATAGAACGCCGTGCGGCCCAGGAAAAACGGTACGTTCAGATACGGCTCTTTCCGCCGCAGCAGTTCATCGCCGGCCATCACATCCGGACGCGACCACGGGTAGAGCGTCCTCATTCCAATCAGCACCGGCACGAAGAGCACAACCATCAGCGGCAGCGTGCGAAAGGCCGCTTCCATAGCGCGCCGGCTCACTAAGGCCCACTGGCCGCCGACCAGGTGCCCCAACGCCACCACACCCAGACTGCCCAGCGTGATCGCCAACCAGAATAGGTAGCCCATCAGATATGACGGGTAGAACTGAGCGGGATCGAGGAACGCCCCGGCTATCGTCGCAAACAGGAATGCCACTCCCACGGCGAGCGACCCCAACTGAACCCGCCTGTTCATTGCCCTCCATCCTTCTCTGCCTCGAGTTTCTGCCGGACGGCGGGCGGCGCCATCGCGACCGGCGCGAACTGGCTCAATTGCAGCGCGCGCACGTATGCGGTGATGGCCCACCGGTCAGCAACCGGAATCTGGCTGGCGTAACTCGGCATGACTCCGAACCCATTCGTC
Source organism: Acidobacteriota bacterium (assembly GCA_023436715.1). Lineage (GTDB taxonomy): Bacteria > Acidobacteriota > Terriglobia > Bryobacterales > Bryobacteraceae > Fen-330. The sequence continues at coordinate 39,024 of JAEZIJ010000214.1, read as the reverse complement.
TCGACATCGAAGAAATGCCCGATCGGCCCGTTCCTCAGCCGGTCTATATGAAAGGAAGGCGGCGTTTTGAACCCTCGCCGCACCACCATTCCCTGGCCGTAGCCGTCTCTTCCGTGGCAAGGCGCACAGTAAATATTGAATCGCTGCTGCCCGCGCGACAGAAGTTCCCGCGTAACCGGGACGGGCACCGTCTCGACCAGTTGGCCCCCGCTCTTGCCCGTGAAGTACGGCGTGTCGCTCCTCAACTGTTCCCGCGCCACCGTGCCGCTCACGAGCGGCCGCGCAGCCTGATGGTTGTCGAACAGATCGCTCTGTGCCAGCGGCTTGTACTTGGGTTGATCCACCATGTCGCTGCGGCATCCCACTGTGCACAGCGCCGCCGCGAGCGGCAGCGAGCCGAGCATTCGCGCCGGCGCTCTCATCGGGGAACCTCGTACACCGATAACGGCCGGAGCGTCTCCAAAAAACTTCGCGTCCGCTCTGCTTCGAAGTGCGGGTCCGCCGCTTCGATGCAAAGGAAGTATCCGTTGTGGCTCGCCCGCTCGAATTCCGGCACATTGAAAACTGGATGATAGGGCTGCGGCAGTCCGTTCAACGCCAACATCCCGATCACCCCCGAAAGTGCGGCCGCCAACACAGTCAGCTCGAACGTAATCGGTATGAATGACGGCCAACTGTTGTACGGGCGCCCGCCAACGTTAAGAGGATAGGCGACCGCTGCCGAATACTGCTGCATGAACAGCGCGCCGAAACAACCCGCCAGCCCGCCCAGCAAAACGATCAGCGGCACTCGTGTCCTGCGGAAGCCGATCGCCTCCGCCAGTCCCTCCACCGCCTCAGGCGAGTACGCATCCATCTTCCGGTAGCCTTCCGAGTAAGCCCTCCGCGCCGCCCTGAGCAACTCGTGCGGGCCGCGGAACTCCGCCATCAGGCCGTATCTCAGGGAATCCGGCACTCCTCAACCCTCCACGGGCTCGGCGCTCGGCTCGCCTCCGGCCGCCGGCACCGCGGTCTTCCGGATCAGCGCGCGCATCTCGAACATCGAAATCACCGGCAGGAGCCGGATAAAGAGGAAGAAGCACGTGAAGAAAAGGCCGAGCGATCCGAGAAAGGTTGCCCAGTCCCATCTCGTCGGGGAATAGTAGCCCCACGCCGACGGCAGATAATCGCGGCTGAGGCTCACCACTACGATGATGAAGCGCTCGAGCCACATGCCCAGGTTTACGCACAGAGCAACGAAGAACAGCGCCGCCGGGCTCAGCCGAACCCGCCTGAACCACAACGCCTGCGGAGCTAAAACGTTCACCGCCATCAGCCACCAGAAGAAAGCGGCATATGGACCGTACACGCGGTTCCAGTTTTCGAATCGCTCAGCCACCTCTCCGCTGTACCAGGCGGTGAAGGCCTCCAAGATGTACCCGTATATGACGATCAGGCCCGTCGCGAGCATCAGTTTGCCCATGTTGTTCAGGTGCCGGGCGGTGATGAAATCCTTCAAGCCGTAGTACGCGCGAACAGGGATGATCAGCACCAGCACCATCGCGAAGCCGGAGTAGATCGCGCCCGCGACGAAGTAGGGAGGGAATATCGTGCTGTGCCACCCAGGCACGATGCCGACCGAGAAGTCGAAGCTCACCACGGTGTGTACCGAAACCACGAGTGGCGTCGCCAGGCCGGCCAGCAGCAGGTACACGCTCTCGTACCGCTTCCAGTGCCTCGCGGACCCGCGCCACCCCATCGCGAGCACGCCGTAGAATCGCTGGGCGAATGCGTTTGAAGCCTTGTCGCGGAGCGAGGCGAAATCCGGCATCAGGCCTACATACCAAAAGATCAGCGAGACAGTGAAGTACGTGCTGACCGCGAACAGGTCCCACACCAGCGGGCTGCGCCACTGAGGCCACAGCGTCATCGTGTCCGGATACGGAAACAGGAAATAGAACACCCACGGGCGCCCGAGGTGCAGCAGCGGGAACATGCCCGCGCACGCCACGGCGAAAATCGTCATCGCCTCGGCGAGCCGGTTGATCGAAGTGCGCCACTCCTGGTGCAGCAGCAGCAGAATTGCCGAAATCAGCGTGCCCGCGTGGCCGATCCCGATCCACCACACAAAATTCACGATCGCCCATCCCCACGCCACGGGTATCATCACGCCCCAGATACCGACCCCGCGATAAAACAGCCACGCAATCGCGACCTGCAGCAGCATCAGAAGGAGGAACGAAAGTGCGAACCCTCCCAGCCACGGCAGCGGTGTTCCGCGGGTCAGGATGACCGACCCGATCTGGTCTGTCACCGAATCGGGTGTGTGTTCGCCTGTGACGACCGGTTCGCCTCTCCCGTTAGTTCCCGTCGGCATCGGCCGCTATATCTCCCCGCCCGGATTTCCCACCCGCGCCAGATAGGTCGTGCGTGGGCGCGTCGTCAATTCCGTCAGGAGCCCGTAATTGAGCGGCCCCGCCTTTAGCTTCGCGACCCTGCTGTGGGGGTCGTTGATGTCCCCGAACACGATCGCCTGCGTCGGGCACGCCTGCGCGCATGCCGGCACGATTTCTCCGTCGCGGATCGCACGGTTCTGCTTCTCGGCTTCAATCTTCACGGCGCTGATCCGTTGGATGCAGTACGTGCACTTCTCCATCACGCCGCGGCTCCGAACCGTGACGTCCGGGTTCATCAACAGTTTGAACTCGCGCGGCTTGTCCGCCGTAAAGTTGTAGAAGTTGAACCGCCGCACTTTGTAGGGACAGTTATTGGAGCAGTAGCGCGTGCCGACGCAGCGGTTATAGATCATCTCGTTCAGACCGTCGGGCGAGTGTACGGTCGCGGCCACCGGGCACACCAGTTCGCACGGCGCATTCTCGCAATGCATGCACGGCACAGGTTGGAAATGGATCGCCGGAGCCTCGACCCCTCCCTCGAAATACCGGTCGATCCTGATCCACTGCATCTCACGCCCGATCGCCACCTGCCTCTTCCCGACCACCGGAATGTTGTTCTCGGCCTGGCACGCCACCACGCACGCACTACATCCGATGCACGCCGTGAGGTCGATCGCCATGCCCCACTTGTTGCCTTCGTAGGGAAATCCCGGCAGCAGTGACAGCGGGGCGTTTTCCGGCCATTCCAGGTTTTGCGCGAACCTCGGGTTCTTCAGGAACTCCCCGATGCTGGCCGCGCGGATCAGATCGCGCCCCTGCATGGTGTGGTGGTGCTGCGTCTCGCTGAGTGGATACCGTCTGCCCGTCTTGCCAATGGATAGCCCGGTTGCAGTCCAGCTCTCGGCCGAAGTGCGGATCGCGTACGCGTTGAACCCCGTGCCGCTTCCCACCGTTCCCGCGCGCGTTCGCCCATACCCCAGCGTCACGGTGACGCAATTGTCCGCCTGCCCGGGCACGACCCAGACCGGAGCATCAACCCGCCGCCCCTGTACCCGCAGCCTCACCACGTCTTCGTTCTGAACGCCCAGGTGCGCCGCGGTCGCCGGGCTTACCAACGCCGCGTTGTCCCACGTAAGCTTCGTGAGAGGTTTCGGCAGTTCCTGCAGCCACCCATTGTTCGCGAACCGCCCGTCGAACACCGTCGGGTCGGGCCGGAACTGCAACTCCAACCCGCTTTGCGGCTGAACTGCAGCGGCGTATCGGAAATCGCTCCTCACCGTCGCCGTCCGCGGCGAAAATGACGTGCCCGCCATCACGCCATCGTGCAGCGTCTTCCGCCAGAACTCCTCGAAGTCGCCGGACTTGTACTGTCCCTTCCAGTAGTCGTGTACGATGTCCCGTGACTGCCGCGGCGTCTTGTCCACGAGCGCCGAAATCAACTCGTATGCGGTCACGCTGCCGTGAAGCGGCGCGATCAGCGGTTGTACCAGGCTCACCGTGCCGTCATAAGCCCGCGCGTCGCCCCACGATTCCAGATAGTGCGCCTCGGGAATATGCCAGTGCGAGTAGTCAGCCGTTTCATCCGTATGTGATCCGAGGTGTACGCGCAGCCCAACCTTGCCCATCCTTCGGGCGAAGTCGAGATCCGCGGGCGCGTTGTAAACCGGGTTGACTCCCACCAGAACCAGTAACTGCACCGCTCCCGACTGCATGTCCCGCGCAAGCTCCTCCAGTGACCCCGCCTCCGCACTCGCCTCCGGATGCTGAATCTGCTGAATGTGCCCTGCGTTCCCCAGCGCGGAATTCATCGCGTGCGCCAGTGCATGAAGCGCGGCGGGCTGTTCTTCGCCTGCGATCACTATGCTGCGGCCCCGATGCCGCTCCAGATCGTGAACCACTGCGTCCACCCACTGCCGCTGCTGGGGATTCATCGCCGGCGCCCCCGCCGTCACCCCGGGAGTCTTCACGCCCGCCGCGACCGCAGCAGCCAATTGCGGAATGACGCTGGGCGTGACAGGGATCCGGTGATCGGCCACCGCGCCCGTCAAGGACGGAGTGCTCTCCGCGACGTAGAGGCGGTTGATGCGCGTCTGCCCCTCGCGCACCCGCCGTCCCGACATGAAATCGTGCGCATAGCGCACGGCAGTCGGACCCCCGTTGAGAAAATCCGAATCGAGAGATACAACGAGTTCCGCCCGATCGAAGCGGTAAACGGTGTGAACCGGCTGCCCGAACGCCAGTCGCGCGCCCTCGGCCGCCGACCTGCTCCGGGCCGGCTCGTACGAATGCCACTTCGCCTGAGGGTACGCGCCGAGCAGTTGCCCCATCTGCCAGGCCAGCGTGGGCGACGTCACCGCGCCCGTCAGGATGCGCAGCCCCAAGCCCTTGCGCGTGCCCAGGTCCGCCACTCTTCTTCGGATCGCCTCCAGGAAAGCGGACCATGAACTGATCTCTCCCCTGTACGTGATCGCCTGCGACCTGTCCGGATCGTACAGGCTCAGCACCGACGCCTGCGCGAAAGCATCCGTCGCGCCCAAACTGGCCGGATGCCCGGGATTGCCCTCCACCTTCGTCGGCCGGCCCTCGTGGCTTTCCACAAGCACGCCCATTCCGTAACCGCACCACGGCATAGTGGTCGCGAAGAACAGCGGCTTGCCCGGCACGACCTCCTCGGGCTGATCCACGTAGGGGACTATTTTCCTCGCAGGCTGAACCGTGCAGCCGGTCAAACCGGCGAGGGCGAGCGAGGCTCCCATCAGTCTCAACGCATCGCGCCGGTCGACTCCCGCATCGTCCGGCAGTCCGTTTCCGCTTAACGGTGGCATGTGTAGCAATCCGTCAGGCTGCGAATTCGATACTCCTTGACGAGCTTCCGGCCGAGCGCCAACTGGTCCGCCGGAGGCTGCCAGTCCATTTCGAAAACGTGTTCGCGCGGTCGCACGAACCGCTCAGGTTCGCGGTGGCACTCCAGGCACCACCGCATGTAAAGCGTCGCTACTTTCCGCATGAGCGGCATCTGGTCCACGCGGCCATGGCAGCTCACGCAGCCCACGCCCTTGTTGATATGAATGCTGTGGTTGAAATAGACGTAGTCGGGCAGGTCGTTCACGCGGTTCCACTCGAGCGGCTGCCCCGTGCGGAAGCTGGCGCGAACCGGTTCCAGCGCCGGGCTGTCCGCCCAGATCTGGCTGTGGCAGTTCATGCAGACTCTAGTCGCGGGCACTCCGGCAAACGACGAAGTCTCAACGGACGTGTGGCAATAACGGCAATCGATCCCGTCGTCGCCGGCATGGTGTTTATGGCTGAACTGAACGGGCTGCGGCCGGTTTACCTCCGCTCCTGTGATGTAGGAGGAATTTGTGAGAACCCAGCCGAAGCCCGCCACCGCCGCAAGACCGGCAACCCCGGCCGCGATGCTGGCGCGCGCGACTGCATTCGAGCTTCGAGGAAAAACCTGCGGCATCCCACTCGACCGGTTGGTGCCCCTCTTCTGCCTAGATTATAGTTTGTTTTCACATCCCGCACCGCCGTCCTCAGCCGGAAGGATGAAAATGGAGCACGGCTTCAGGCCTTGTATCAGGGCACGGCTTCAGCCGTGCCGTAAGCCCTTGCCAAGCCACGGGCTTCAGCCCCTGCCAGCCGCTGACCCAGGGGCGAGGCTGCGCCTACCGGGCACGCTCGTCGGTCACTTTCAAGCCTCGGGCAGCCTGAGCCAATCCGGGGATAGATTTTCGAGAGAGGGCACGGCTTCCCATCCGTGTCTGCACAGGCCAGGAGGCCTGTGCCACGCCGGGCAAAGCCCAGCGGCAGCCCAGAAGGGCTGACCCCACCTTGTGATGATAATTGGCGCGGACAGGGCTGCAACGGAGCGGTTTTCCTTTTTACGCATCCAGACACCCTGGCGGTAACATCATGGGAAGGTTTGTCGCCTTTTCAGACTAAGCATGTGGATTGTCCGATTAGCATTGAGGCGGCCGTATACGTTTGTCGTTATGGCCCTTGCGATCGCGCTGCTCGGCGGCGCCGCCATCTGGACGATGCCGGTCGACATCTTCCCGTACATCGACATCCCTGTGGTCAGCGTCATCTGGACCTACAACGGAATCTCGCCGGAGGAGATGGAAAAACGCATCGTTACCGTCTACGAGCGCTCCCTCACCACCACCGTCAACGACATCGAACACACCGAATCTCAGTCTTATAACGGCGCCTCGATCGTCCGCATTTTCTTCCAGCCGAACGCAAAAGTGGAGATGAGCCTCGCGCAGGTCACGGCGATCTCCCAGACGCTGCTCAGGCTCCTGCCGCCCGGCATTTTTCCCCCGAGCATCGTGAAGTACGACGCCTCCAGCGTCCCCATCCTGCAACTCGGCCTCGAGAGCAGGACGCTCTCTGAGCAGGATCTGTTCGACCTCGGCCAGAACTTTATTCGAACCCAGTTGGCCACCGTGCAGGGCGCGTCCGTTCCGCTCCCGTTCGGAGGCAAGATGCGGAACGTCATGGTGGATCTCGATCCGGACGCGCTCTACTCCTACCAGCTTTCGGCTTCCGACATCTCGGCCGCGATCAGCAATCAGAACCTCATCTACCCCGCCGGAACGGCAAAACTCGGCGACCGCGATTACCAGGTCAAACTCAACTCCAGCCCGCGCATGCTGGACGAACTGAACCTGCTGCCGCTCAAGAGCGTGAACGGCGCCACGGTTTTCCTGCGGGACGTGGCGCAGGTCCGCGACGGCTATTCGGTGCAGACCAATATGGTCCGGACGAACGGCACGCGCGGCGCCCTGCTCACCGTCCTCCGCAACGGCAAGGCATCCACGCTGGCCGTCGTGGACAACGTCAAATCGGCGCTGCCAAAAATCCTTGGCGGCTTGCCCTCAACGCTCAATGTTCGCCAGCTCTTCGACCAGTCGCTCTTCGTCAAATCGGCTATCGACGGTGTGGTCCGCGAAGCCATCATGGCCGCGTTGCTCACCGGCCTGATGATCCTGATGTTCCTTGGAAGCTGGCGCAGCACGGTAATCGTCTGCATCTCAATCCCGCTTGCGATCCTCACCTCGCTCGTAGTGTTGAACCTGCTCGGACACACCATCAACGTCATGACGCTCGGAGGCCTTGCCCTCGCGGTCGGCATTCTGGTGGATGACGCGACCGTGGCGGTGGAGAACATCCATCGAAACCTCTCACTCGGAAAGCCGCTCGTCCGCGCCGTGCTTGACGGCTCGCAGCAGATCGCCGTCCCCTCGTTCGTGGCGACCCTGGCGATCTGCATCGTGTTCGTGCCGGTGCTGCTGCTGACCGGCGCTGCCCGCTTCCTCTTCACGCCGCTCGCGATGGCCGTGGTGTTCGCGATGCTCGCCTCCTACGTGCTCTCGCGCACGCTCGTGCCCACGATGGCCCACCACATGCTCAGGGCGGAAATCGAAATGTACGCCGAGACCGCTCACGGCGCCAGGCCGCAGACCAGGAATCTCTTCTGGCGGCTGCACTTCTTTATCGACGAGCACTTCAACCACATGCGGGCGGCTTACGCCGGCTTACTCGACTGGGCTCTCGACCACCGCCGCTCGGTGCTGGCCCTGTTCGCTGTCTTCACCTTCGGTTCGCTCGCCCTTCTGCCGATGATCGGTCAAGACTTCTTCCCGACCGTCGATTCCGGCCAGATGCGTCTGCACGTGCGAACCCCCTCCGGCATGCGGCTCGAGGAAACCGAGGCCGTGTTCGCCGCGGTGGAAAATGAGATCCGCAGCATCATTCCGGCATCGGAACTCCAGGACGTCATCGACAATATCGGAATGCCAAACGGCAGTGTGAACCTCGCCTATAGCGACAACCCGCCCATCGGCCCCAACGACGGCTCGATCCTGATCGCGCTCAAGGGAGAGGACCGCCGGCCGACCGCCGAATACACCATCGAGATCAGGAAGCGCCTCAACGAGAAGTTCCCGGGAGTGATGTTCTACTTCGAAGCCGCGAACATCACCAACCAGATTCTCAATTTCGGATTGCCCGCTCCCATCGACGTGCAGGTGGTGGGTCGCGATGCGGTAAAGAACTACGCGATCGCACGGGAACTGAGGGACCGAATCGCGAAAATTCCGGGCACGGCCGATGTCCGCATCCACCAGGCGGTGGACTATCCCGAAGTCCGGCTTGATGTGGATCGTGTCCGGGCCGCGCAGGCCGGAATGACACAGCGGGACGTTAGCAGCAGCCTCCTCATCTCGCTCAGCTCCAGCGGGCAGGTGGCGCCGAACCAGTGGCTGAATTGGGAGACCGGCGTGAACTACTCGGTGGCGATCCAGACTCCGCAGCGTCGCATGGATACGATTGATGCGTTGCTCAAAACCCCGGTCGGCTCACCCGGAGCCGGGCTCTCGGCGGGTGCTGCCGCCAATGCCGGAGCTTCACTCGCGTTGCCTCCGGCGCTGAACCGCGGATCGGTCTCCTACGGCAACCCCGGCGCGCTTCCCCCCGCAACGCAGATGCTCGCGAACTTCGCGACCATGCGGCGCGGCACGGCCCCGCAGGTCGTCACGCACTATAACGTGCAGCCCGTTTTCGATGTCTACGCCGGTATCGATCGAAGCGACCTCGGCAGCGTGGGAAGCGAGGTTCGCAAGATCGTGAATCAGATACGCCCGCGGCTGCCGCGCGGCACAACTCTGGCAATCCGCGGACAGGTTGAAACGATGCAGTCTTCATTCGCGCGGCTCGGCCTCGGCCTGATCGCCGCTGTCATTCTTGTATATCTCCTGATGGTGGTGAACTTCCAATCCTGGCTGGATCCGTTCATCATCCTCATGCCGCTGCCCACCGCGATGGCAGGCATTACCTGGATGCTCTTCGCCACCCAGACCACACTCAGCGTTCCATCGTTGATGGGCGCCATTATGTGCATCGGTGTGGCGACGGCAAACAGCATCCTCGTAGTCACGTTCGCCAATGACGAGCGCGCTCTCGGCAAGAATGCACGCGAGGCTGCGCTCTCCGCCGGCTTCACGCGCATCCGTCCCGTTCTGATGACCGCGGCGGCAATGGTCATCGGCATGGTGCCCATGGCATTCGGACTCGGCGAGGGCGGAGAACAGAACGCGCCGCTCGGCCGCGCCGTAATCGGCGGCCTGGTGCTCGCGACCATATCGACTCTGTTCGTCGTGCCGCTCGTGTACAGTGCCCTCCGGCGGCGCCCGCCGCTGGATTACGAAGCAGGCCTGGAGGCCGAGGAGCGTGGCGCATGATCACGGATCCGAAGCGCGAACAAGTGCAAGCCCGGATCGATGAACTCGAACGCGAACTGGCGATGCTCCGAGGTCAGGCCGGGACCGCTCGGCGCCCGCGCGCCGGACGGCTCGTCTTCATCGCGGTCCTCGTCCTTACCGCCTGCGCGGCGGCATTTTTCGCCGGCTACCTTCCGCGGCAGCGCAGGGAATCGCAAATCGTACGCGAAGCGGGAGAGCGCAGTTCCGCCGTTCCCACCGTGCGGGTCGCATTAGTAAAGCGTGCAGCGGATAAATCCGAATTGACGCTGCCCGGAACCGTGCAGGCCATCACCGAAGCGCCGATCGTCGCCCGCGCGGACGGCTACATGAAGAAGCGCAACGTCGATATCGGCGATCGTGTCGATGCCGGCCAGGTCATGGCCGAAATCGACGCCCCCGAGCTTCAGGAGCAGGCACGCCAGGCCATGGCGGCTGTCGAGCAGGCGCGCGCTTCCCTCGCCCAGGCGGAGGCGAATCATCAGACCGAACGCGCCCGCGACGATCTGGCGCGCGTCACCGCGGCGCGATGGGCCAACCTGCTCAAACGCGGGGTCGTTTCGAAGCAGGAAAACGACCAGCAGCAGTCCAACGCCGCCGCGCACGCCGCCACCGTGGAAGCACTCGCGAAGGCCGTCGGCGCGGCAAAGAGCAATGAAGCGGCAGCCGCGGCAAACCTCGCCCGCGTTCAGGAGCTTCTCGGCTACCTCAAGGTGCGCGCCCCGTTCACCGGCATCGTGACGCTGCGCAACCTCGATGCCGGCGCGCTGGTCACGGCCGGCAATACCCTCCTGTTCCGCATAGCCCAAACCGGCACGATGCGCACCTACATCAACCTCCCGCAGGTGTACGCCGACACGACCACGCCCGGAACGCCTGCCGTGCTCACCATCGCGGACCGGCCCGGAGCGCGCTACCAGGGCAAGATCGCACGCGTCGCCAGCGCTCTCGATCCGGCCACCCGCACCATGCTCGTCGAGGTCCACCTCCCCAACCGCGACGGCTCCCTGCTGCCCGGAATGTACGTGCAGGTGACGCTCAGCGCCGCCCGCCGCACCCCGCCGTTGCTCGTGGATTCCGATGCGCTGCGCACCAGAGCGGAAGGGACTTCCTTGGCCATCGTCGGTGCCGACAGCCGCATTCACATCCGCAAGGTCGCGCTCGGCCGCGATTACGGCTCCGAAATCGAGGTCCTCGGCGGCGTTGAGGAAGGCGAAGCCGCCATCGTCAATCCCAACGACGATGTGCGCGACGGAGCTCAGGTGAAAGCGATCGCGGAGAGCGCGCCCGGGAGGGCGAAGTGAACCGGGCTGCGCTCGTCTCGATGGCCGTGGCGGCCCTCGCGCTGGCCGCGCAGGCGCCGCCGAAAGTTCCTGAACTCCGCCGGGGCAACTCGTCTCGCGTAGAGGACCTGATTCGCGCCGGGAACCTGTATCTCTCGCTTCGCGATGCCGTCGCTCTCGCGGTGGAGAACAATCTCGATGTGGAGTTTCAGAGATACACCGTGCTCGCTGCCGGCGCCGACCGCCTTCGCGCCAGCGGCGGAGGAACAACGCGCGGCCTCGTATACATAATCGGCGAAGCTCCGGCGGGCGTCGGCGGACCCGCCAGCCCTCTCCTCACCGCCGCCGGCGCGCGTCCGAGCGGCAGCACCACCGTCCCCGGGAATTTCTCCGAACTCGGCGTGCTCGCTGGTCCGCAGACGAATCTCTCCGTGCTTGGGACCGTTCCGCTCTCCACCGGACCTGCGCTGCCGCAGTACGATCCCGCCATCACGGGCGTCCTCAACTGGACTCACCAGACCGCGCCTCAGTCGAACCCATCGCTCAACGGGACGAGCGCCCTGGTTACGGAAAACCTGCTCGCGAACGCCGGCATGCAGAAAGGCTTCGACACCGGAACACAATTCGGGCTGGCCTTTAATAACAACCGCCAGACGCTCAATTCCTTGCGCGCTGCCTACAGCCCGTTCACCGCGTCCAATGCCGCTCTGACCCTCACGCAGCCTTTGCTCCGCGGCTTCGGACGCGCTGTGAACCGGCGCTTTCTGCGCATCGCCGCCAATGAACAGCGGATCTCGAAGCTGCTCCTACGCCAACAGCTCATCGCCACCGCATACGGCGTCACGAGGCTCTACATCGATCTGGTTGCACTCGCCGAGAACGTCAAAGTGAAGGAGCAGTCCGTGGCCGTGGCCGACCGCCTGCGCGAGGACACGCGAGCGCAGGTTGAGGAAGGCACCGCGCCACAAATCGAACTCACGCGCGCGAACGCGCAGGCCTCCACAGCGCGCCAGGATCTCATCAACGCCAGGGGGCTCTTCGAGGAGCAGGAAGCTCTGCTCAAGAACGTTCTCACGCGGGAGGGCTTGTACAACGCCGCAGTCGCCGCCGCTCACCTCGTTCCCACCGATCCGCTCGACCTCCCCGCTGGCGACAGGATAAGGCCCGTGCAGGACCTCGTCGCCGATGCGCTGGCAAACCGCCCGGACCTCGCTCAAGCGGGGTTGCAACTCGAGAACAGCCGCATCAGCCTCGAAGGCGCGCGCAACGCGTTGCGTCCCCAGTTCGACCTGGTCGGCACCATGCAGAATGCAGGGTTGGCCGGCCAGCTGAACCCGCTCGTTGCGGCTCCTGATTTGAGTTTCCTCGGTGGCTATGGAAGCGCCCTGGGCCAGATCGCCGCGAGGAATTACCCCACCTACGGCGTTGGCCTACAATTGAATCTCCCCATCAAGAACCGAGTGGCTGAAGCCGACGAAGCGCGCGACGAAGTGCAGCTCCGGCAGGCGGAAATCCGCGCGAAGCAGATGAGCAATCAGGCGCGCCTGGAAATAGAGGATGCACTCATCGCCATGCGGCGCGCGCGGGCGGCGTACGAAGCGGCCCTCCAAACCCGTACGTTGCAGGAAGAGTCCGTCGAGGCCGAGCGGGCGCGCGTCAGTGAGGGCCTCTCGACGGGCTTCTTCCTCATGCAGTACGAGAACATGCTGGCCCAGGCCCGTTCCACCGAGCTGGTCTCCAAGGCCGCCTACATGAAAGCCCGCGCCGCGCTCCAGAGGGCAACCGGCAGCATTCTCGACGAGCTGGGCGTCTCCGTGGATTAGGCGGCCTACGCCGCCGGTCTCAGCGCCTCGGGCTCCGGAAAGCTCCTGGCCCAGGAGCGTAACCGGAACGAGAGCGCAACTTCCATCACCCCGAACGCGATCGCGTAAATGCCGACTGCCATTGCGATGGCAATCGCGCCTATTAGGGGTCTGGCGAACAAGAACACCCCCAAGAGAACCGAGATCACACCGCTCAGCGCCATCAGCCACTCGCCTGAGATGTACTTCCTCAATCGGATTGCGGCCGAGATCTCAGCTATGCCGGTGACCAGGGCCCACGCAGCGATCACAAACACAATCGCGACGCCCGTCAGCGCAGGCCACACAAAAACAAAAACGCCGGCCGCGATTCCTACAATGCCTTCCAGCAGCGTCGCGCCCCAGCGCTCGTTCGCCCTCGATCTTCGTACCGCGCCCACAATGTTCATCACTCCATCCACCAGCGCATACACCCCGAACAACGCCAGCAGCACGGCGAAAGTTATCCCCGGCCAGGAAATCGCCAGGATCCCGAACACGATGCCCACAATGCCGCGCACCAGCAAAGCCCACCAGTTTCTGGCAATCAGGACTCCCATTCCCCACCCTCCTGCCATTGCATCTGCAAGCATCTAGCCAAACCGCACGCGCTCAGGCTCGTGCAATCCGGTGTGCTCCCGCGTTTTCCCGCTGAACCTCGGGGGAGCGTACGAAACATCCGGCTCCCGTTCCCCTGGGGAAGGGGAGCGCGAGCCGGTTCTCCAACAAGGATGCTTACCGCTTCGGCACGGAAATCGTGATGTTCCGATACCTGATGCCGCCCGTGTGGTCGCCCTGGAAGTAGATCGGTCCGGGTTCGCCCTCACTGCTGTCGAGCGCGCCGCCGGTGATCCCGGCAATCTCCTGGTTATCGACGATCTTCACGCCGTCCACAACCAGAGTGACGTAGCGCCCGACCAGAGTAATGTCATACGTCCGCCATTCGCCAGGCTTGGCCGGAGCGGCCTCGGTCGCCGGAACCATACCGTAAATCGCGTACATCGGCCCGCGCCCGGCCCTGGCGGGAGGCGGCATCTGGCACTCATACCGTCCGCGCAGGTAGATGCCGCTGTTCGCCTTTTCCTCCATGTTGAACTCCACGTGAAGCTTGAAATCCGTAAACTTCTTCGTGGACATGATGTTGTGGCCTTGCGCCTCGTTCACCAGTTCCCCGTTTTTCACTACCCAGTGATTCACCGCCCTCTTCGGATCCTGGGTGTTGTTCATCGTCACCCACCCGGTGAGGTCCTTGCCGTTGAACAGCGATTCCGGCTTTGTCCATTCCGCCGGCGCCGTTCGTTTCAGTTCGGGCGCCTTGGCTCCGCTGATCTTTGCGACTACGTTGTCTCCCCGCTTCTGAATGCCGGTCAACTTTCCGCTCTTGGCTGAGAGCTCCCAAATGTGGGCAGGCCTCGCCGGCATCTCGGGCCGGTCCCCCTCGGCGGCGCGGGCCGGCGCTGCCTTGGACACCGTGACGATCAGCTTGCCTCCCTCGATGCTCGCGGAAGAGACCGGGTGCACGCCGCCCTCGCGTTCCTGCGCCCGCACCTGCAAGCCTCCGTCTTTCTCGACTACTTCCATCCAGCTCGGGAATTTTGCATCCGCCGTGGTGAAGGTTAGATCCCACCGGCCCACGAACGTGTTCCCGGCGTTCTGCGCAGCCGCCGGGACCAGCATAGCGGCCGCCAGCACAAGAACAAAACAGATTCTTCTCATAGTGATCTCCGGCCCATCAGTATACTGATTCCGTCCTCCTGAAGCACCGATGGCGACTGGGTCCTGTAGGGGGCGGGCACGCCTTTCAGCCAGAGCGGACGGTCTTTTGGCCTTTTCAGAGACTCCGTGGCAAAGAAAACAGCCCAAGCTCCGAGATCGCCGGAGCCACCGGCGCCTCTGTGATGCGCAGCCTCACCCGGCGAGTGGTCACGCTGTCCTCCATCCGCACAATGCGGCAGGCCCCGATGCTCTCTCCCTGCGCGAAACTCCTCCACGCCCCGTCCTGCCAGAAGTCAAGCGCGAAACCTCAAACACGCTGGCCCAGTCGGATATCTTCGCGCAGACGCACGAGATTGAACGTGGTGGGGCGCGGCAGTTCCACAACCGCTTCCGGTGTGGTCGCCCCATCCTCGGCGGCCCAACACGAGTAACGGTCGCCGTCGAGGACATTCCGTACCGGGAAGCCCGCGCGCGAATTCGAAGCAGTGGCCTTGGCGTTTGCCGCAAGGTTCGTTTTGAACGCAGAGCGCAGCAACTCGCCGAATCCACGCAGTGACGCAACGTCCGGTTCGTCCAGCAGCCCGCGCCTGTCGGGTGGAACATTCAGCAGAAAACTCGCGCCGCGCCCCACCGACTTGCAGTAGAGATCGAAAAGCTGCGCCGGCGTCTTCACCCGCGAGTTCTCCTTGGCGTGCCAGAACCAGCCGGGACGAATCGAAACGTCGCACTCGGCCGGCAGCCAGCGGGCGGCGTTGCGGTGGCCCGTCATCCCCTCGCTTGTGCGCGAGGTGCCGGGCGCGGCCGGTCCGCCATCCTCGCCCTTCGGTTCGTAAGTGGCCCAGCAAGTCTCGTTCGCGAAGCCCTTCTCGTTCCCCACCCAACGGACATCCGGCCCGACGTCGCTGAAGATCACCGCGCCGGGTTGGAGCGAGCGCGTGAGTTCCCACGTTTTCGGCCAATCGTAATAGGTCCCTCTGTCGATGCGCCGCATCTCCCGCGCGCCGCCGTAATAGCCGTCGCCGCCGTTCGCGCCATCGTGCCAGACTTCGAAGATCGGACCGTATCCGGTGAGCAGTTCGCGCAGTTGATCGCGATAGATACCGATGTACTCCCGCCTGCCGTATAGCGGGTGGTTGCGATCCCACGGCGAGAGATACACGCCGAACTTGAGGCCGTGCCGGCGCGCGGCATCCGAGACCTCTTTGACCACGTCGCCCTTTCCGCCTCGCCAACTGCTCTTGCGGACGCTGTGCTCGGTGGTTTTCGTCGGCCAGAGGCAGAACCCGTCGTGATGCTTGCATGTGAGGATGACGCCTCTCATCCCGCCGTCTTTGAGTGCCCGCACTATGGCATCGGCGTCGAACGCCGCCGGATTGAAGATGTTCGGATCCTCGTCGCCGTAGCCCCATTCCTTGTCCGTGAACGTGGTCGTCGTGAAATGAAGGAAGGCATAGACCTCCATTTCGTGCCACTGGAGTTGGCGCTCTGAAGGCAGTGCGCCGTAGGGGGCCGGGGGCTTCGAGCTTGTGGCCTGCGCTGTTGCGAGCGCGGGCGCGCCAGTCCGGGCAGCGAGCGGGCGCATCCCGAGCGGGAGGGAGCAAAAGGTTCGCCGGTTCATTTTAGAAGTTCGAGGGCCGAGTATAGGGACAGGCGAGGTCTCCTGTCAAGCTCAAGCGCCTATTTCACACTTCCGCGCCGGTGGACGATCAGCGCCTTCGGAGCGAGCGGCGCTCCGCCGCGAACACGGACTTCCAGCAGTGCTTCGAACGGAGGGACGTCTCCGTCGTCGCCCACCCGCAAGCGGCGCAACAGTTCGCTCATATGGTCGGCGCTGCATACGAAGGCCGCAGCGCCTTCGGTTCCGTGAGTGTGAATGCCGGCGAGTACCAGGACGCGCCTGTTTGGAGTCACGCCCTCGGTGAGGGCGGCAATGGCATACTCCACTCCGTTGTCCAGGTCGGAACCGGCGAAATAATACGGCTCCTCGCCGGGCGCCGGTTTCTCGTTGCGAACCGCGCCCCGATCCAGAAACGGTTCCACCGAATCCGGCTTCAGGTTGAACTTCTCAAGCGGCGGCAACTGGGACATCGGGAAATTCTGCTCCTGTCCGCCCGCAAAGACGAGATCGCGGGAACGGGCATCGTCCCAGGTGAACAACTGCGCCCGTTTCACCTGCGCCTCTTTGCCCAACGCGCTCAACTGGCGCGAAATGTCCCGCACGGCCAGCACCTCGCCAATGCCCGTATAAAGCCCATTCACCGGATCACCGGCCTTCATCCCCGGAGCCCACAGCCTCAAGCCCGTCCTGGGCGAGCCCACGAACTTCGGGTTCGAATAGACGATGATCGGCGGCTCTCCTTCAGTGAAATGGCGCCAGAAAACCCGTAGAGGCGCGGGAACCGCGTTTCGTGAGGGGCGGCCCGCAATAAGGAACGTTACGAGACCGCCCAACAGCGCTCCGGCGAGCACCAGCAGCACCGGTCCGATAATGCGGGCCGGACGTCGAATCCCGCCCTGCGCGTTGGGCGCTTCCACCCGGATAGCGGAATCCCCGGCGCGATAGCTTCCCGCCAACGCGTACGTGCCCTTCGGCAGAGTGATCGATATCGGATCTCGCAAACCCTCGCCGGTGTAGTACTCGGCCAGTTTCGCGCGCAGGCGGCTGGCTACCACCCGAACAGCGGAGTCCGAGCGGGGATCGTAGTCAGGCCCTTTGCCCAGAGCCTCGGTGGCCAGCGTGAATTCCTTCACGGGCTGCTGAGGGTGCCGCAGTCCATGGTCCGCAAGATACAGCAGTAGATTCCGGGCCGGATCGGAACTAACGAAGCCTTTGCTGGCGGCGATGCGCCCGGCCTGTTCCGCAATCTCGGCCGGCGTCGGGTGATCCATATGTTCAAGTTGAGTCTAACGCCCGGCAAGGACGTTGCGCCACTCAATCATTGCAATTAAAGAATGTTGTTGACCGTTACAACGCGTTGTAACGGGCACTGCAACCCGTTCGTGCTTCCCGGCGGATGCGCTCCGCCCGATGATCTACAAGACCACTATCATGTCGAGAACATCAAAGATGCTGGAGGAAATCCGGCAACAACCGGAAGCGCTGGAACGGACCCTGCAGTCGGGAATCAAGGCAACGGCGAAACTCTCCCGCCGCCTCAAGGGCTGGAAACCCCGGATGATCCTTCTCGCCGCGCGCGGCACCTCCGATAACGCCGCGCAGTTCGGCCGCTATCTCTTCGAGATAACGCTCGGCATCCCTACTTCCCTGGCGGCGCCGTCGGTATTCACCCTGTACGACGCCGCGGTGGACCTTTCCGACGTGCTGGTGATCGGGATCTCCCAGTCCGGCGAGTCGATCGATATCAACCGCGTTCTCGAGTGCGCGAAGGAGCGCGGCGCCCTCACAGCCGGAATCACGAATGAGGCCGCCAGCACGATGGCGAAACTGGTGGACTGCCCGCTGTTGGTGCGTGCGGGACGGGAGCAGAGCGTGGCCGCGACTAAGACCTACACCGGCCAGATCGCCGTGCTTTATCTGCTGGCTCATGCGCTGGGAGGACGGGTCAAGCTGGAGAGCCTCAGGCGCATCCCCGAGTGGGCGCAAGAGGCGCTGGGTCTCGAGCAAGCGGTCGCCGGGAAGGCGGAGCGCCTCCGGTTCATGGAACGCGCAGTCGTGGTGGGACGCGGCCTGCAGTACTGCAACGCTTTCGAGTTCGCCCTGAAGCTGATGGAGACCTGCCAGGTGGTCGCGGACCGCTTTTCCGGAGCGGACTTTCTGCACGGCCCCATCGCCATGGTTGGACCCTCATTCCCCGTTTTTCTGTTCGCTCCAGCGGGCGTGACGGCGGAATCCACCTGCGCTCTGTTTGAGCGCCTTCGCAAATCCGGCGCGGAGACCGTGGTTTTCACGGACCGCGGAAGCCAGTCCTCGTTTCAGGCCGCGGCTTCGACCTTCGTCCTCCCGCTGTCCCGCACGGCATCGAAGGACGAACCGGCGGACCTCTATTCGACGATCCCATACATTCTGCCGGCGCAACTGTTCGCGGCCTCGCTGGCCCAGGTGAAGCACCTCGATCCGGATGCGCCTCGCGGACTACAGAAAGTGACACGAACCATGTAGCCGGACCGCTGGCAAAGGATTTCCGTTGCAGCTTACACTTCTCGACTGGACCATCATCGCGCTCTACTTCGCAGCCAACGCGGCGATCGGCTTCTACTATCGCTCGCGCGCCGGCAAGAGTGTGGATGAGTTCTTCCTGTCCGGCCGCGACGTGCCCTGGTGGCTGGCGGGCACGTCGATGGTGGCGACCACTTTCGCGGCCGACACGCCGCTAGCCGTCACCGGCATGGTCGCCCGCGGCGGCATCGCCGGCAATTGGCTGTGGTGGAACTTCGTCGCCAGCGGGATGCTGACTGTGTTCTTCTACGCCCGCCTCTGGCGGCGCGCCGGCGTGATGACGGACATCGAATTCGCCGAGATCCGCTACTCGGGGCGGCCTGCCGCTTTCCTGCGTGGTTTCCGGGCGCTCTACCTGGGTATCCCGATCAACTGCATCATCCTCGGATGGGTGAACCTGGCCATGGTCAAGATCCTCATGCTGATCCTGAACGTGAACCGGATCACGGCCATCCTTATCGTGCTCGGCATCATCGCCGTCACGTCGCTGATCTCCACGATGTCCGGATTGTGGGGCGTGCTGGTAACCGACGTTTTCCAGTTCGTCATCAAGATGGCGATGGTGATCGTCCTGGCTGTCGCCGCGGTTCACGCGGTCGGGGGCATGGATTCGCTGAAACTCAAACTAGGCGCTCTCGACCATGCCCGCGGGGCGGTCCCGGGCTCAAGCGGATCGGTGCTGAGCTTCGTTCCCGATCTCAACTCCCCCTGGATGCCGATGATCACGTTCCTGGTCTACATATCCGTGAACTGGTGGGCCACCTGGTACCCGGGCGCCGAGCCCGGCGGCGGAGGGTATGTCGCCCAGCGCATGTTTTGCGCGCGCGACGAGAAGCACTCCCTGCTCGCTACGCTATGGTTCAACATCGCCCATTTCGCCATCCGGCCCTGGCCATGGATTCTGGTGGCACTGGCGTCCCTTGTGCTCTACCCCGGCCTGCAGGATCCGGAGACGGGCTACATCCGGGTAATGATCGACCACCTGCCGCCTTCGCTGCGCGGGCTTATGGTGGCGGCGTTCGCGGCGGCTTACATGTCCACCGTCGCGACACAGCTCAATTGGGGGGCCAGCTACATCGTCAACGATTTCTACCGCCGCTTCCTGCGGCCGGATGCGGATGGCAGGCACTACGTTTCGGTCTCGAAGTGGATGACGGTGCTGCTGACTCTGGTGTCGGCGGTCCTGACGTTCTACATGAATTCGATCAGCGGCGCGTGGAAGCTGCTGATCGCCACCGGCGCGGGCACGGGCAGCGTCCTCCTGCTGCGCTGGTTCTGGTGGCGGATCAATGCGTGGAGCGAGGTTTCGGCCATGATCTCGGCCTTCGCCGTCTCCACGATCCTGCAAACCGCTTTCGGTCTTGATAGCGACAACCCGGTTCAGTTCGCGTGGCTGATGCTGATCACAGTCGGGATCACCACGGTGGTGTGGCTGGCCGTGACGTTCCTCACCGCGCCCGAAAAGACCGAAACGCTGGTTGCGTTCTACAAGCGCACACGGCCTGGATCGGCGGGTTGGGGACCGGTGGCGAAGTTCGCGCCGGAAGTTCCGGCAAAGACCGGCAACGGGCGTAATCTTCTCGACTGGCTCTGCGGCTGCGTTCTCATCTACGGAGTCCTTTTCGGAACGGGGAAACTGCTGCTTGGCGATCTGGTTTTGGGACTGCTGCTGACCGTGATCGGGCTCGCCGGGGGCGCGGTCATATACTGGGACCTTTCGCGCCGCGGCTGGAACGCGGTCGTAGACTAGCAAGGAGATTGGACGAATGCCTATTCAAGTAACCGCGAAACGACGTCCCCCGCTGGACCCCGGCTTCGTCGCGGCATCGCTGTGGAATCGGGATTTCCGCGCCGCCGCCCAGGCCAGTGGCTCGGCGGAGAGGCTCGCCGTCGCGCTCACGCGGCCAGACGGGTCCGTCTCGACCTACCACACAATTGTGTTTCGTCACGAAGGCGAGGGCGCGGCACTCAACTGCCGGTACGTGGAGCGCCTGGTGAAGTTCCTGCTGTGGCAACGCGGCGGCAACGGAATCACCATCGCCGGAGATCCGGCCATCGCTCAACACATCCGGGCAGTCTACTCCCCGTCCGGACCGCGCGCCTTCGACTATCAGTTCATGGGCGACCGCGTCTACGGAAAACCCATGGAGGTCACCAGCGTCTGCTACGAACAGGCGCCCGAAGCGCGGGAAACGGGCCTGCCGCTCGGCCGCCACCTCGACGGTTGCCGCATCGGCTTCGATCTCGGCGGAAGCGATCGCAAGTGCGCCGCCGTGGTGGACGGAGAGGTCGTCTACTCCGAAGAGATCGCCTGGGACCCGTATTTCCAGACAGACCCCCAGTACCACTTCGACGGGATACAGGACTCGCTCCGGCGCGCCGCTGCCCACATGTCGCGCGTGGACGCCATCGGCGGGAGTGCCGCGGGCATTTATCTGAACAACGAGATTCGCGTCGCGTCGCTCTTCCGCGGAATCCCGCGCGAGTGCTTTGATGCGCGCGTGACCCGGCTCTTCTTCGAGTTGCAGCGCGCATGGCACGGCATCCCCTTCGTCGTGGTTAATGACGGCGAGGTGACCGCGCTTGCGGGCTCCATGACGCTCGGCGATGGCGCGGTGCTGGGCGTCTCCATGGGCACCAGCCAGGCGGGCGGGTATGTGAACGCGGAGGGCAACATCACAGGGTGGCTGAACGAACTCGCCTTCGTCCCCGTGGATTACCGCGAACGCGGCCCCCAGGATGAATGGTCGCTCGATCACGGCGTGGGCGCGCAGTATTTTTCGCAGCAGGCGGTGAGCCGCCTCCTGCCAGCGGCCCGGATCAGCGTGCCCGAGGGCATGCCGCTGGCCGAAAGGCTCGTCACAGTCCAGGACCTGATGGCCGCGGGAGATCCCCGCGCCGCGCAAATCTACGAAACGATCGGCGTCTACTTCGGATATGCTGTAGCCCAGTACGCCGGGTTCTACGATCTCCGGCACCTTCTGGTGCTCGGGCGCGTGATGACCGGAACGGGCGGAGACCTTTTGCTGTCCACCGCGCAACAGGTCCTCAGGGACGAGTTCCCGCAGGTAGCCGAAGCGGTGCGGTGGCACCTGCCGGACGAAAAAGAGAAACGCCACGGACAGGCGGTGGCGGCGGCCAGCCTGCCGGCGGCGGATGGGAGGAGATGAGTGTTGAGCGAAATGTTGAATAACGGCCCCCGGGTGGATGTGTTCGTCCCCGGAGGCGGCGAACCGAAAGCGGCGCTGGCCCGTACGACTCACCTCTGCGTCAGCGCGCACCAGGACGATATCGAGATCATGGCGTACCACGGCATCGCCGAGTGCTTCGGGCGCGAAGACCGGTGGTTCACCGGCGTCGTGGTCACCAATGGCGCGGGCAGCCCGCGCTCCGGCATCTACGGGGCCTACACCGACGAGCAGATGCAGCGCATCCGCGTGGAGGAGCAACGCAAGGCCGCGCAGGTAGGCGGCTATTCGTGCCAGTTGCAGCTCGGATACACGAGCGCCGAAGTCAAGGATGCAGCCAGAGACGCCGTCATCGGCGACCTCGAGGCGATCTTCCGCGTCGCGCAGCCGCGGGTTGTATATCTGCACAATCTCGCGGACAAGCACGCCACTCACGTCGCGGCGAGCCTCGCCGCCATCGCCGCGCTGAGGCGGTTGCCGCCCGAAATTCGCCCGCGGAAAGTCTACGGCTGCGAAGTCTGGCGGAATCTCGACTGGCTTCCGGACGAAGACAAGCAGTGCCTGCCGGTATCGGCGTACCCGAACGTCGCCGCGGCCGTCCTGGGGGTCTTTGATTCACAGATCGGCGGGGGCAAGCGCTACGACCTCGCCACGGCCGGGCGCCGCCTCGCGAATGCAACCTACTTCGCCTCACATGCAACGGACGCGGAGACGGCGCTCGCCTTTGCCATGGATCTCACACCGCTGGTCGAAGATCCAAAGCTGGACGTGCCACGCTACGTCACGGGTTTTGTAGACAAGCTCAAGACGGAGATTCACCGCTCCCTTACGGCCGCGGCTCGGAATCTCTGCTGAGCCGCGCGCGTAAGCAAGCCGTCCGAGAGAGGGCAATCACCATGAGATCGGTAATTTTTCTGTTAGGCAGTCTGGCCGCCGGCGCCCTCGCCGCCGATTCCACGCCGGCCGTCGCAATCATCCCGAAGCCGGTCACCCTGACGACAGGCAGCGGGGTTTTCACCTTGAAACCCGCGACCGTCATTACGACTGACCGGGCGACGGCCCGGGTAGGCAGAATACTGGCCGATTCGCTGGCGCCGGCCACAGGGTTCACGCTGCGGGTGTCGGAGGCTCCGGCAGCCGGGGGGATCTCGCTGGCTATCGACCCATCCCTGACGCGCCTCGGAGACGAGGGCTATCTCCTGACAGTGACGTCCAGGGAAGTCAGCATACGCGCGCCGAAGCCCGCGGGCGTGTTCTACGGCACGCTGTCGCTCCGGCAGTTGCTGCCGCCCGCGGTGTATTCCAAGCAAGCCCAGGCCGGGGTTCGCTGGACCGTGCCTGCCGTGAAGATCGAGGATTCGCCGCGGTTCGTTTGGCGCGGCGCGATGCTCGACGTGGTGCGGCACTTCATGCCCAAGGATGCCGTGCTGCGGTTCATCGATCTGCTGGCCATGCAGAAGATGAATACCTTCCACTTCCACCTGACCGACGACCAGGGCTGGCGCATCCAGATCCGCAAGTACCCCAAGCTGACCGAAATCGGGGCCTGGCGGAAACAGACGCGGATCGGCCACGAAATGGAATCGAAGGAATTCGACGGCAAACCGCACGGCGGGTTCTATACCCAGCAGGACATCCGCGACATCGTGGCGTATGCAGCGGACCGGTTCATCACCGTGGTGCCGGAGATCGAGATGCCAGGGCATGCGACGGCGGCGATCGCTGCGTATCCGGAACTCGGTAACACCGGGAAGCCGATCGAAGTCGGGACGTACTGGGGCGTCTTCCCGAGCATCTTCAGCCCCCGCGAAACCACCATCACGTTTCTACAGGACGTCCTGACCGAGGTGATGGAACTCTTTCCCGGCAAGTTCATCCACATCGGCGGAGACGAGGTGCCGAAGGACGAGTGGAAAGCCAGCCCCGAACTGCAAGCGCTGATGAAGCAGTTGGGGCTGAAAGACGAGGAGCAGATGCAGAGCTGGTTCGTCGGCCGCATGGACAAGTTCCTCTCCGCGAACGGGCGAAGGCTCGTGGGCTGGGATGAGATTCTCGAGGGCGGGCTGGCGCAGGGCGCGACTGTCATGTCGTGGCGGGGAATCGAAGGCGGCATCGCCGCGGCGAAGGCGGGGCACGACGTGGTCATGACTCCGAACGACTACATCTACCTGAATCAATACCAGGGGGACAAGCAAAAGGAGCCGCTGGCGATCGGCGGATTCCTGCCGCTCGAGAAAGTCTACTCGTACGATCCGGTTCCGAAAGACTTCGCGTCCGGCGAGGCCAGGCACGTTCTCGGGACGCAGGGGAACATCTGGACGGAGTACATGGACGGGCCGCGGCACATGGAGTACATGGCGTTCCCCCGGCTGGCGGCAATCGCAGAGGTGGCGTGGACACCCCTCGCGCGGAAGGCCGGCTTCGAGGAGTTCAGGAGCCGCATCCGGGTTCAGGAGCAGCGCTGGAAGGCGTTCGGGTCGAATTTCCGTCCGGTGGACAAGAACTAATGTCTCCTACACCTGCGCGTTACACCTGTTACCGTGCAAAAGGGCCTCTTTCGATAGATGGAAAGCTCGATGAGCCGTCGTGGTTGGCTGCGCCCAGGTCGACGGCCTTTGTCGACATCGTGACGGGCCGGCCGGCCTGGTTTGACACGCGCGTGGCCCTGCTATGGGACGACGAGAATCTCTATTTCGGATTCTGGGCGGAAGAGACCGACGTGTGGGGCACACTCACCGAGCGTGACTCGAAGATCTGGGAAGAGAACGATCTCGAACTGTTCATCGCCGGCCAGGATGCCTACTACGAGTTCGAGATCAATGCGCTCAACACGGTATATGAGGTTTTCTGGATTTGGAAGGATCGCTTTCTGCCGGGCTCGAAGTACTTCGGGAGGCCCGAGTTCGATCCCGCCACTCAGCGGACAATGGTGTTGGATGGAGTGGGCGGCCACGTCCACGAGCGCGGCGAGCGGTGGGGCTTCTTGGATTGGGACTACCCGGGTTTGCGTTCGGCCGTGTACGTGGACGGAGTGGTGAACCGGCGCGAAAAGAAAGATCGTGGCTGGACCGCCGAACTCGCATTTCCGTGGAAGGGGCTGGAGCTGTTGCGTGACGGGCGCTCACTGCCTCCAAAGGACGGCGATGTCTGGCGGATCGACTGCAGCCGCTTCGAGAAGACCGGCAGGAACGGCGAACTGCTCGATCCCTGCGACGGCTGGACCTGGAATCGCCACGGCCACTACGATTCGCACATCCCCGAAGTATTCCCTTACGTGACGTTCTCAACGCAATCGGTTGGAGAACACCGTTAGGGTCGGAAGTATCCGCAAATCTGGCGGAGAGAGAGGGATTAGCTTGCTCGAAATGTCCTGAATACACGTAAGTTATTGATCTTGTGATGCGTATGATTTGCAGACTGTAGCAAAATCGAACTTTCAGCAGCTTTGGCCAGCAAATCTGCTACAGTTCTTGTCGGCTGACGAAACCACGCATTTTCGACGTGGAAAAGCGTTGACCCCTAGTTACTCCCTTGCCCTTGCTCTCGAATCGCTTGGACGCGCTGGGAACGCGATCCACGACACGTCCCCCGGACGTTCAGATGCACTGATCCTGCCGCGCAACTTCTGTAGGGAACCTTTTTGGGATTGCTTTTTATGAAATTCTAAACCGACTCTCGATCAGCAGGCCGGTCATCCGTGATCGCCGCAAGCGTCGCGCTATTTTAGCTAAAGGCGCTCCGGGACGGTACTAGGAATCCCGGCCGGCGGACGGACGGCGCTGCGGTAGTCGACGTGGTCGAGCTGATCGTGCCTCGCGAGCTATCACCTCTGCGGTCCAGCCGGACACGTGAAGCGGACTCCTCGTAGGGCATCCTTGTTCCTGGCGGGCCGGGCGCCGCCCGGATTGTGGAAGTGTGCCTGCATGGCGCTGCGGTAAGCCGATACGGCGGTCTGATCAACCCGTCGGCCCGAACAGTCCGCTTCGAGCCGACACAGACTGTGCCCATTGGCGGCTTTACCGCGGAGTCCGGACTGCCCCACCAATACCAAAACGCCACTCAAAACAGCGGAACCCGCAGCTCTCAGACTTCTGCGGTTTCCAAAAGCCTGGAAAGGCGATCTCCGAGGGCCTCCACGTGCGGTTTCTGAAACATCGTGTGATGTGTTCCAGGAGTCGTCGAGAACTCGATGCCACCCGCCGCGAAGTCGCGCCATCCCAGGCGCGAATCCTCCAGCACGCGCGTACTGGGATGTTCGCCGGCCGCTAGAATCGCGTGCACCTTCCCCTGGTACATTCTTGGCAGATAGGCGCGCGCGGCGGCGATGTTCGACGGAGTGGGCTCGAACTCCTCGGTCGGCGCAGGCCGGCGAGCGCGCGACATCCGCATTTCGAATCTTTGCCGGACTAACCGACCCAGGAAGCGCAGATGCTCGACGGCATCTTTTCGGGTTACACCGAGCAAGTGCCGGCAGTACCGTCTCCAATTGCGCAACACCTTGGGATATCCCGGGGTAGGCGTATCGAATAGAACAAGTAAGCTCGCTTGCGTTCCGCCCGCGGCCAGTTGGCGGGCTAGTTCGAAGGCGACGATGCCTCCATAGCAATGACCGCCGATCACGTATCGCCCGTTTGCGTGCACGGCCCGCAGCAGACCCGCGAAGCGCGCGGCGGTTGCCTCCACGCTGCGATCTGCGCCGTCCGCTTCGATATCGCGAAGAACATGAAACGGACGCTCTGGCGCGAAGCAGGCGGCGAGGTGACGCAAATAGAACGCATCCAAGGACGCATCCGGAATGAGAAATAGCGGAGCCTTCTTTCCGTGCGGCTGAATGGTGATCAATCCGGTGCGCTTGCCGGTATCCGGCCCGCAGTCTTTCTCTCCCGCCTCGATCAGGCGTGTAAGCGTCGCGATGGTGGGGTCGGCCAGAAACTCCGCCTCATCAATAATCGCTCCGAATTCCTCTTCGAGTTGGGTCAACATCAGCTTCGCACCCAGAGAGTCGCCCAGGCTGAAGAAATCGTCCTCCGGTCCAAAATCGCGGACCTTCAGGATGTCGGCCCAGCAATCGGCGACTCGGATTTGTAGTTCTCCGCTGAAGCTTGGCGTGCTCCGGGCGGCGATCGAGTTGCGGGCGCGTTCCGCCAGCGCGTGCCGCTGCGGCTTCCCTGTTGCGCTCCGGGGAATCGCATCCACAATCATAAAGCGCCGGGGAACCTTGAATGCGGCGAGGCGGGCTGCCGCATACCTCCGAAGTTCGGGGGTGCTGAGGTCCGCTCCTGCATGCGGCACCACTGCCACGGCGATGTCCTCCCCTAGCGTGGGGTGCGGGACTCCAAGAGCCGCAGCTTCCTTGACGCCAGGGTGACCGGCGAGGACCTCATCGATTTCACCGGGCAGGATCTTCTCTCCTCCGCGGTTGATCATCTCCTTGATCCGCCCGGTCACGTAAAGATAACCGTCGGAATCGAAGCTCCCCAGGTCTCCGGTACGAAACCAGCCCGCATGAAATGCCGCCTCGGTTGCCCGCGGATCACCGCGATAGCCCGAAAACACGGATGGACCGCGGACGACGATCTCTCCCCTACCCGTTCCTATTGAAACCTTCCCTTGCTCGTCCAGGATGCCTACTTCGGGGCCGATCGAGATGCCGACCGAGCCGGGTTTTCGAGGTCCCGGCGGCAAGGGGTTACTTGTCACTGCGCCCGTTTCCGTCAGTCGGTAGCCCTCCAGAACCGGCACCCGCAGAACTTCCTCCAGTTCGGCCAGCAACTCCGGCGCGAGGGGAGCACCGATGGACCGGACCAGGCGCAGGCCGCCGATGTCGGAAGCTCTACCTGGCTCTCGCAGGACGGAAAGGATAGCGCGGTGTAGCGCAGGTCCCGCTGTGTACCACGTAGGGCGGAACTCCCGTATCCAGCCGGGCACCTGCCCGGCTGCCGAGCCGGCACACACCACGCTTCCGCCGACCATCAGTTGTTGCAGCGCGGACTGGATACCCTGCAAATGAAAGAGCGGCATTAGGCTGAGCAGGCGGTCCGCAGCGGTCAACCCGAGCGCCCGCACACTGTTCATAGCCATGGCGACGAAATTGGCGTGCGTCAGGCAGACCAGTTTCGCCGTGCCCGTGGTCGCCGATGTGTGGAGCAGAAACCCCGGATCGGATCCAATAATCCCCTGAGGGCTATTTGCGGCACAGGCGCATTCGGAGGTACTGGACAGCAGATCTTCTTTTTCGAGAATCGGTACGCCCAGCGCGCGAGCTGCGGCAGTCGCAGCGGGGTATGAATCGGAGCACACGATCGCCGAGGGGCGAAGCCTTGAAAGCAGTGCTTCCAGCTCGCCTTGCGGCCAGGTCGGGTTCACCGGCGCGAAGGTCGAGACACCGCAAGCTCCCAGACAGATGCGCAGGAGATCGGCCCCTTCCGCTAGCGCCGCCACGACATGGCCACGGTTCAGCCCCGCGCCGGCCAGGCGCCCGCCGACTTCCAGAGCCTCGGCGCACAGGCGCTCATAGGTGAAAATGCCGTGCCCCGTTGTGAGGAGAGCAACCCTGCCCGGCGATGCCGCGGCCTGAAGGTAAATTGCCCTGAGGAAGTTTCCAGCGGGAATCCCACTCATCGAGTCTCGTCTTGCGCTGTCTGGATTCCTCCTCGGGAAGCCGGAGGAAACAACATGCTAACACATTGAATTCTACCGAACGTCCTGCAACTCACGCGGGCAGCATGATCCCCCAGCCGCACGAGAAGATCTGGCGAGCAGGACGACCTTTGGGATCTTTGTAGTCGGGCCGAGCGAAGCGGCAACGGGGTCGATGTCTGACGTATAGATCGCGCACAGAGGAACGATTCTATCGCAATTCTGCTAGAGTATTTGGAAGTTATTGAAAATAAAATGCGTTACGTGGCGGAGAGAGAGGGATTCGAACCCTCGATACGGTTACCCGTATACACGCTTTCCAAGCGTGCGCCTTCAACCGCTCGGCCATCTCTCCGCGAAGGTGCTTTGTCGCGCGGCTTTCACTAGGATACCAGCATCTTCAGTGGATTGGCTTGAGGGCGATGGTTGGCTTGTGAAGGCCGGCGGGCTTGATCGCGTTCGAACGCAGCAGGAAATCCCGCACTCGCAGATACCACTCGGCGCCCATGTGCCGGGGGCCGGTTGGTGCCTCACACCACTTCGCGCGGTCGGACGCGCCCGCGGCATCCAGCAACTCTCCCGTAATCGCTGCCTTCCCGGCGTTCTGCTCGAGCGAGCGCGCGAGCGCCACATCCTGCCGTGCGTTGCGCCTGATCAGCCGCCGGACCGTCAACGGCCCTTCGTCGCTCGTCCCCGCCGAAACCCCGCAGACGTAAGAGCGCATCACCCTCGCCGCCGTGTCCGAAGCGGGCGCTTCCGGCGCCGCCAACTGCTCGAGCGGACCCTGCTGTGCGGGCACCACCAGATGCGAGATTCTCAGCTCCATCGGATAGATCACCCACTGCGACCCGGCGTTCAGTTGCACCTCCAGCCGCGTCCGGCGCACCTGCGCATCGGGAGGCACCCACAGGTCCAGCCAGAGCACGCGGCAGGTCTGCCCCGGAATGCGAGCGGCCGGGTCGTCCAGAACCTCGCCCGTTTCGCTGATCTTGAGGGGATCGAGGGCATCGGGAATGTACGCATCGCCGCGCTTGACCCAAGCGGGCCTGTACGCGGCCACGCGGACCGCGTTCTCCGGGTTCTGCGCGATGAACAGAGTGTACTCCCGGCCCTCCGGAACGGAGATCACCATCTGGAAGGTCGCGTAGCCGTTGCGGGCAAGCGCCGGCGACAGAACTTCGCGAGGCCGCTCAGCCTTGTCCGCCGCCACCACCGAGCAGAACGGATCGATCCGCTGGAATTCGGAGAAGACCTGAAGCTGCGCCCATGCGCCGCCCGCGAATGCGGCCGCAAGGAACAGAAATCGGAGCGCCATCCGGCCTATTGTAGCCCCCTACGAAGCAAGATGTCGCTCCTGTTCCCTTATACGAGGTCGAATTTTTCCTGCTGAAGCGCGGAATCGCTGACGACCAGCACCGGTTTGCCCAACACCTCCTCGAGTTCCTCGAGGTAGTTGTTGTCGCTCGCCTTGAGCAGCCGGGCCACATCCGGGTTCACTCGCAGCGTCACGTCGGAACCCTCGATGGCGCGGGCGACCTTATGCGCTTCCTGGATAATCTCCCCGACCACCGTCTGCACGCTCTTCACGTAGCCCGCGCCCTCGCAGTACGGGCACGGCGCGCACAGCGTCCGCTCCAGGCTTTGCTTCACGCGCTTGCGCGTGATCGCCACCAGGCCGAAATCGTTGAACTGCAGGATCTTGTTCGGCGCCCGGTCGGCCCGCATCGTCTCTTCGAGCGCCTGCATCACCTTCTGGCGGTTCTTGCGCTCGTCCATGTCGATGAAGTCCACCACGATGATGCCGCCCAAATCGCGCAGCCTCACCTGGCGCACGATCTCCTTCACCGCCTCCAGGTTGGTCTTGACGATGGTGTCCTCCAGGCGGTTCGACTTGCCGACGAACTTGCCCGTGTTGACATCGATCGCCACCAGCGCCTCGGTCTGGTTGATTACGATGTAGCCGCCCGACTTCAGCCAGACTTTCGGACGCAGCGCCTTTTCGAGTTCCGAGCTGATCTTGAAGGCGTCGAAGACCGGCGCATCCCGCGTGTACAGCTTCACGCGGCTCACCGCGTTCGGCTGGAACCTCTCGATGAACCGCAGCACGCTCTCGTAGATTTCCTCGTTGTCCGCCCAGATCGTTTTGAACTGCTCGGAAATCTGGTCGCGCAGAATCCGGCTCACCAGGTCCAGGTCATGGTGGATGAGGGCGGGCGCCTTGCGCGCCTCGGCCTTCTGCCGGATATCGAGCCAGAGGTTGTACAGGAACCGCATGTCGGCGGCGATCTCATCCTCGCTCTTGCCCTCGCCGGCCGTGCGGACGATGTAGCCGCCGGGAACGCCGGTGCGATGGTTCTGAAGGATGCGCTTCAGCCGGAGCCGTTCCTCGTCGGAGGCGATCTTCCGGGAAACGCCCAGGTGCTCGACGGTCGGCATGTAAACGACGTAGCGCCCAGGCAGCGCGATATGGGACGTGATGCGCGCGCCCTTCTGTCCCAGCGGCTCTTTGGCGATCTGGACCAGGATTTCCTGTCCCTCCTTCAGCAGTTCGCTGATAGAGGGCTGAGGCGGGCGTTCGGTGCGCTCGTGCCGGTCCTGGCCGTTCGTCTTTTCTCCCGGTGCGGCTTCCACTTCGGCGCCGCGCGCCGGCGCCTCGCGGGTCTCGGTTCGCTCTTCGCCGGCCTCCGGGAAAGCGCTGCCCCGCGCCTTGCGGCGCGTACGGCGGGAAACCCGGTGCGGGTAGCGGTAGCCCTGTTCGCGCAGCGTGGCCGTGAGGCTCACTGGCATCCGCGCGGGCTCGATCTCAGCGGAAGCCGAAGGCTCGCCTTCCACTCCCGGAGCCGCTTCCGCTTCGTGCGCCGTCTCCTCCGGAATAGCCTCGTCCGGAATCTCGGTAACGAGCGCGACCTCCTCGCTCTCTTCCTCGGCTTCCACCACCACTTCCGATTCCGGTCCGGCCTCCGCCTCGGCTTCGGCTTCCGTGCCGGGAACATCCTCGATCACCGGCTCGGGGCTGGCAAGTTCAGGTGCAGGCTCCTGGTCCGGAGCCGCTTCCTCTTCCGGAGCGGCCTCTTCGGCGGTCGGGGGAGCCATTGCCAGGGTGGGGTCGGCAGCCGCCACCTCGTCTTCCGTCAGTTGTTCGGGTTCCTCAGCGGCCGGTTCCACGTCGCCGGATACGGATTCCGCTTCACGCGGCTCGTCCTCCTCATTGGAGTTCCGGTATTTGGCAAGGGTCTCGCCGGGCAGGACGGCAAAGTCCTGCTCTTCGGAAGAAGCCGCCGGCTGTGCGGGTTCCGTGGCCTGTTCGGCGGGCTCGCGCCGCGGCGCGCCTACGTCGGCAGCATACTTGGATTCGGGGAAACCCCGTCCACGTGCGCGGCGCCGGCGCGAACGGCGCCCCTTGCGGTCACGGCCATCGCCTTCTTCCGGACGCTCGGCCGGAGGCGCGACGGGCGCCGCCGCTTCGGCCGGCTGCACCACGGCGGCGCGCTCGGCCGCCGCGGGCGCGGCGTTCTTCTCGGCTCGCAGCACCTTCTCTTCCGCGGCGCCCGCGATCCGGTCGTACTCCTCGTTGTCTTCGAAGAAGTCCGAAACGTAAAGGAACGCATCGCGTTCCAGCCCGATATCCACGAAGGCAGACTGCATGCCCGGAAGCACGCGCGTCACACGCCCTTTATGGATACTCCCGGCCAGCGAATACTCGTTGGCGCGTTGGAAATAGATCTCGACCAGTTGGTCGTCTTCTAGGACCGCCACCTTGTTCTCGTGGCGGGTTGCTGAAATCACCAGCTCTTTTCCCATGAGTAACTCCGCTCACGACCATGAGCGTGGCTGCTCGACGGGACCAAGGCTTGCGATAAGTCCGATGCACCCGCCGGCGGATAAACGCCCGGCGAATGGCTCTTACATTCTTTCAGTAATCTTGTTGGGCTCCGGGGACGGAGTTTCTTGACCTCTACATCACCCGAAACCGGGAAAGCCGGCCGGCCGGACGAGCCTCGAAGCCCGCCCCGCACTGCACGCGGCGTTTCCGTACTGCTATCGAACCAAACTCGCGAAAAAAAACCTCGATCCTTCGGCGAACCACGTTCGGCCGCTTCAGCTCACAAATCGCCAGAGCCTGACACTGTTGACCAGGCCCAGCATCACAAAAAACGACAGAGTGTTAGAGCCGCCGTAGCTCATCAACGGTAAAGGAATACCGGTTACCGGCATGCGGCCCACAACCATTCCTATATTCACCAGAATATGGAACAGCAGCAGCGCGCAGACCCCCATACAGATGTACATGCCGGAACGGTCCGGGGCCATCTGCGCGTTCTGCACAATCTGCATAAACAAAACGAAATACAACCCTAGCATGACCACGACTCCCACGAAGCCGTGCTCTTCGGCAAACGCAGAGAAAATGAAATCCGTGTGGGGGACCGGAAGGAACCGGAGCTGCGTCTGCGTGCCCTTCGTCACTCCCCGACCCCACATTCCCCCGGCGCCTACCGCAATCTTCGACTGAATCGCCTGATAACCCGAGCCCTGCGGATCCTGGTCGGGATCAAGGAACGTCACCAGGCGTGCCTTCTGATAATCCTTCAGGACGAAATGCCAACCTACTGGCAAAACCAACACGAGAATGATGCCAATAGTAACCAGATATTGCCAGCGCAGGCCGGCGAGCAGGACCCCGATCGCCAGGATCGGCAGATAGGTCAGCGAAGTTCCCAAGTCGGGCTGCTTCATTACCAGCAGCATGGGTACGGCTACTAAGCCTCCCACTTTCAGCAGATCGCGACCTTCCACCCGATCGGTTTTCAGTTCGGTCAAATACCGGGCTATTAGCAATATTATCACCAATTTGACGAATTCCGATATTTGCAGGTGGAAGCCCGGGAGCGCGATCCAGCGCCGCGAACCGAACACGGTGCGTCCTATGGCCAACACCAGGCAGAGACTCGCAAGCGACAGGCCGTAAAAGACGAACGCCTTGCTCAGCAGCGTGTGGTAGTCGATCTGCGCAACAATCAACGTCAGCCCGAGGCCGATCCCGACCCACATGATCTGCTTCCACCAGGCATCTTCCCAGACGGTGTCCCGGGTGGCGCTATAGATCTGAAGGACGCCCAACCCGCAGATCAGCAGTGTGATGACCAGCAGGGACCAGTCGAGATCGCGAACTGAGCGGTAGCTAGTCATAAAGTGTGGTGCCTGGTCATGGCATATTCGCCTGGGGAGCCTGCGGCGGAACAGGGCCGAACTGCGGTTGGGATCGCTTCAGGTCCGCCACGAAGTTCTGCTGATCGTGCCGGGCTTTCTTGTCGAAATAGACCTTAATGATGTCGCGGGCGATCGGGGCAGCGAGCCAGCCGTGCTCGCCGCCTTCCACCAGTACCGAAACCGCGATCTCGGGCGCCTCGCACGGCGCGAACGCCACAAACCAGGCGTTATCCTTCAGCGAGCGGCCAACGCCGCCCTTGGCATTCTCATTCGAGACGCGCTGCGCCGACCCGGTCTTGCCGCACACGCTCACGGAAGGAAGACGCGCCCGTCCGCCCGTGCCGCCGCCCTCATTCACCACGCCGTACATGCCGGCCACCACCTTCTGCGCGTCGGCCGGGTCGATCTTCGCGATATGCGGCTTCTCGGGCTTGTCCAGGTTCTTCACGAGGTGAGGCTTGTGCCACACGCCGCCCATCGCGAGGCCGCCGATAGACGACGCAAGCTGGAGGGGCGTCACGGTCAGGGCGCCCTGGCCGATCGACACCGAGATCGTCTCACCGGCGTACCATTTCTCCCGCCGAGTGCGCATCTTCCATTCCGTGGAAGGCACCACGCCCGGCATCTCGTTCGGCAGGTCGATCCCCGTTTTCCTGCCGAGACCGGACATTTCGGCGTACTTGGCGATGGTGTCGACGCCCAGACGGTTGCCGACGTTATAGAAGAACACGTCGCAGGACTGGACGATGCCTTTGTGCAGATCCACCGTGCCGTGTCCGCCCTTCTCCCAGCATTTGAAGTACCGGCCGTAGAAGGTTGCGCCGCCCGGGCAGCGGACATGGTAGTCGTCGGTAATCGCGCCCTGTTCGAGACCGGCCAGCGCCACAATCGGCTTGAACGTGGACCCCGGGGCGAATTGCGCCTGGATGGCCCGGTTGAGGAGCGGGTTGGCCGGGTTGGAGACCAGTTCCTTCCAGTCCGAAGACCGGATCCGGCCGGCGAACTTGTTGGGGTCGTAGGCCGGCGTCGACACCATCGCAAGCACTTCGCCGTTGCGCGGGTCGAGCGCGACCACCGAACCGGTATGGTTCCCCATCGCGAGTTCGCCGACCACCTGCAGATCGAGGTCGAGGGTCAACTGGAGGTTCTTGCCCGGCGTTGCTTCCTTGACGCCGAGGACGTTGCGGACCTGGCCGCGGTTGTCCACCACTACCTGGCGCTGGCCGTCCACACCCATCAGCCGGTCGTTGTACTCGCGCTCCAGCCCTGCCTTGCCGATGATCGCGCCCTGGTCGTAGTGAATGAACTGCGGGTCGTTCAACTCGTTCTCGCTGATCTCGCCCACGTACCCGATGACGTGAGCGGCCAGCCCGCCGGTAGGGTAGAGGCGGCGCTGGGCGCGGATCAGTTCCATTTCCGGGAAGGTCTCCGGGTCGCGGTGGGCCTCAACGAAGGACACCTCGCCGGGAGTCAGTTCGCTCTTGATGATGATGCTCTCGTACTTGGGGCGGGTGCGGAACCGTTCGATGCGGGACTCGAGATTGTCATAGTCCATGCCCAGGCCGAGCGCGATGGAGCGGACGTGATCGGGTTTCAGGTGTTCGCGAGAGAGAAGCAGACTGTAAGACGACCTGTTATCGACGATGACGCGGCCGTCGCGGTCCAGTATCTTGCCCCGGGGTGCCAGAATGGGCTGGGACTTGATCCGGTTGCGGTCGGCGGCCTCGGTGTAGATTTCGGGGTCGCGGACCTGAAGACTCCAGAACCCGGCAATCAGGAACAGGAAGACGGTGATCGCAAGGTATTGAAAAAAGGCTATTTTGCCCGCGGCAAACTTTGTGTCATCGCGGATGACCGATTTTGAGGAGAACTGGTCGTCGTTGTGTTCGGGCAAGGGAAGGCTCACCAGCTTCGAGGCCCTAGGTCCTCTCCTTCAGTTTATCCAAAAAATGGAAAAGAGAGATGCCGACCGCCGCATTTAATAGAGCGATGAAGAAGGTCTGCTGGACGTCGATAGGGACAATCTGCCCGAGCAGCGCGCGGGCAAGCACCCAGTAGAAAAACTGGTGGAAGCCGGAGAAGAAAAAGCACAACAGGAAGCGGATGACGACGTGCTCGACGTCGAACCGCATCCCGACGGAAGCGGCGAAGTAGCCGACCAGGGTCTTGACGATGCCGAACATGCCGAGCGGCTGGTGGGAAAGGGAATCCTGAACCAGCCCGATCGCGGCGCCAATGAACGTTCCAGCCACCTGGCTCCGCCGCATCAGCGAGAAGTAAACGGTGACGAGCAGCGGCATCTCAAGGAACTGGAAGAACTGGAAAAAGAGCGGGACGTAGACCTGGAACAGGATGGCGGCAAGAGG
The DNA here is from genome assembly GCA_023436715.1 of Acidobacteriota bacterium. GTDB lineage: Bacteria > Acidobacteriota > Terriglobia > Bryobacterales > Bryobacteraceae > Fen-330. The sequence goes on along the minus strand of JAEZIJ010000214.1, from coordinate 2,966 downwards.
GACGGCAATGAGGCCCCAGCGGCGGAAGCTCGCGACGCGAGTCTCGCGCGCGCTGGTGATGAGGCGAAGGTCGGAGACGTCGCTCATGGCTGGGCCTCGGTGGCCGGAGGCTTCGCCGTCGCAGCGGGGGGCTGAGTGGCTTGTGGCGGCTTCGGAGTCGCCGTGAGCGGCTTTGCCGCGCTGGCGGCCGGCGCGGCGCCGGTTACGGGCGGTTGGGCGGCACCACTGGCCGGGGGGTTCGCGGGTGCGGCGGTGGGCTGCGCGCCGGCGGTTGCAGGCGGTTTCGGGGATGGGCGGGCGGCGTCCGGGTCGAGATTGAAATTCGGAGCCCTCGAGCCGGGCAAGCCCTGGCCGAAGGCGTGACCCTGGGCCTCGCCGATGCGCTCGTACCGCTGGCGGAGCTTGTCCGCGTCGGTACCGGATGCGGCCGGTTGGGAGGGCTGCGCCGTAGCCGGTTCAGCGGATGCGGGAGGCGGCTGAAGGTGCATCTCCGTGCTGGCCATCTGCGGTTCCGGGATGGGCTGGTGAGCGCCTTCAAGCACTACGAGCACTTCTTCCGTGCCGCGCTGGAGACCGCTCGGCGTAAGGAAAACCTGCTTGAACGGCGTGCCCTGGCGGACCACCGTGACCGCGCCGACGGGCAAGCCTTTCGGAAACACGCCGTCGTCGCCTGCGGTGAAGAACTGCTCGCCGGCGTCCACGCGTTCCTCGTTCTGGATGTAATCGACCTGGCACGTGCTGTAGCCAAGCCCGCGGACCATTCCGTGGATGCGGTGTTTTTGCGAGATCACTCCGGCTGCGAAAGTAGGGTCGGTGATCAGTAGGACCTGGGACGCGGTGGGGTAGGCCGCGATGACCTTGCCGACGATGCCATCCGGCGTGATGACAGCCATTCCGCGCGTCACGCCGCCACGCGAGCCGCGGTCGATGAAGACGACGCGCGAGTTGGCGCCCGTTCCGGTGCCGATGACGCGGGACGGCGCCATGCGCGACGGACTGCGCGACTGAAAGGCGCTCAGCGCCTTCACGCGGTCGGCTGTTTCGAGTTCCGATTTGAGGTATTGATTTTCGATTTTGAGCCGCCCAAGCTCTTTTTTCATGTCCCGGTTTTCGTCGCGCAGGTTGTGGAGCAGGACGTAATTTTCCAGGACGCCGACCGTCCCGCCACGCACTCCCTCGATGACGCGCGCAAGCGGCGTTACCGCCGTAACCGACCAGACGCGGATCAACCTCACGTCCTGATTGCTTTTCACCTGGTAGGCGAGCAGGATTAACTGCGCGCAGATGACCAGCAACAGCACCGTAACGTTGCGGTACCGGTTAATCAGCGAGTCCATTCGACCCCGGGGCCACTTACTATTCTATGGAGATTTTGCGTAGCAGTTTGAAGTCGGTCAGCATTTTTCCGGTGCCGAGGACGACGGAAGCGAGCGGGTCTTCGGCAATGGAGACGGGCAGGCCGGTTTCCTCGCGAATGCGGCGGTCGAGATTCTTAATCAGGGCGCCGCCGCCGGTGAGAACGATGCCTCGGTCACTGATGTCGGCGCTGAGTTCGGGCGGGGTGCGCTCCAGGGCGACGCGGATAGCATTCATGATGGTGGCGACGCACTCGGAGAGGGCCTCGCGGATCTCGCTGTCATCGATGGTAATCGTTTTGGGAACGCCTTCGATGAGGTTGCGGCCCTTGATCTCCATGGTGAGCGGGCGGTCGAGCGGATAGGCGGAGCCGATCTGGATTTTGATCTGTTCGGCGGTGCGCTCGCCGATCAGCAGGTTGTACTTGCGCTTGAGGTACTGCATGATGGCGTCGTCCATCTCGTTGCCCGCGACGCGGACCGAACGGGAGTAAACGATGCCGGAGAGGGAGATGACCGCAACGTCGGTGGTGCCGCCGCCGATATCGACGATCATGTTGCCGCAAGGCTCGGTGATGGGGAGACCGGCGCCGATAGCCGCCACCATGGCCTGTTCGACGAGGTGAACTTCACTGGCCTTGGCGCGGTACGCCGAATCGACGACGGCGCGCTTTTCCACCTGCGTAATTTCGCACGGAACGCCGATGACGATGCGGGGATGCACGAGCATTTTCCGTCCGTGCGCCTTCTGAATGAAGTAGTTCAGCATGCGCTCGGTGACTTTGAAATCGGCGATAACGCCGTCCTTCATGGGCCGGATCGCCACGATGTTGCCCGGGGTGCGGCCGAGCATCTCCTTGGCCTCTTTCCCGACGGCTTCCACCTCACCGGTGTTCTTGTTGATCGCGACGATGGAGGGCTCGTTCACCACGATACCTTTGCCTTTGGCGTAAACAAGGGTGTTGGCGGTCCCCAGATCGATGGCGAGGTCTGAGGAGAACAAACTGAAGAGGGAACGAACGTTCATTGAATCCTTTATCGCTCCTTTTGTTGCGTGCCTTGAGCTACCACAGTCGGACGGTTCCAGAAAAAGATAGCGCGCGTGCCGGAGTCTGATTCGAAGCGTACCACACAGGATGGGCGCGCGTAAATTCAGAGCGCGATGTCGTAGAGGGGGAAGGGTGTTGTGTTGCGAGGGCACGGATGGTTCCCGAAGGCGGGGGAGACGGTTTCAGGCGATGGCGGAGTGAAGCAGTGAAGCAGTGTGATAGCGAGGGACTGAAGTTCAGAGGTCGAGGCTGAACTGCGAGTCTACGGCCATGCGGACAAAGTCGCTTCGGGTCGTCGAGAGTTCCGCAACGGCATTTTCCGTCTCGCGGAACAGCGGCTCAGGGAAATTCACAACGATTTTCCTGGGCTTTGCAGCGCTGCTGGCAGGCAACTTCGGCTTCCTCCTGTGCTTCTTTACAGCACCCATATTACACTCCCTGGGCGATAGTGGGGCTGGTGGAAGGGTGTGCGACAAGAATGTGGAGCAACGGCGGATGTGGTGTCCGAGCGGGCCCGGCATGCCCCGCCCCTACACGAACCCGCGGTTTTTAGCACGGGCCA
>JAEZIJ010000126.1 GCA_023436715.1 Acidobacteriota bacterium | reverse complement strand
GCCTAGACCTTGTACCAAATCGATTGGCAAATTGTTCAACACGCCGCCGTCGACAAGCCTATAGGGACCAATCTTTACCGGCGGAAACAATCCCGGAACAGCCATCGTCGCCATTACCACCGGGAATAACAGGCCTTCGGTAAAGACAACCTCGCGGCCTTGATTGAGATCTACGGCAGGAATCGCTAAAGGCATTTTCAGCGTTTCAAAGGTACGGTCGAGAAAAAAGTCGGTGAGAAAGTCACGGATTCGATGCGCACTAAGGAAACCACGCCGCGGTCCGGTGACGTCCAGCAGCCGGATAACCTGCCGTCGTGATGCCAGGCATAACGCTTTCTCCTCAATCTGTGCCAGTGGAATCCCGCAGGCGTATGCCGCCGCGATGATCCCGCCCATGCTGGTCCCGCTGATGCAGCTGATTGGAATTCCGGCTCGCTCCAGTGACTTTAATACGCCAATATGTACAAGACCGCGAATACCGCCGCCACTGAGGGCCAGACCTAAGGAAGGTAGGGTCATAGAATCTCCTGAACAATAATCTTTTTTTCATTATAAACCGCCTTCCTCTTCACAAACGACCAACAAAATGTTAAAATACATTTCCGTTTTGGAGCGATCCCGGTTGCTGTCCGGGATTTCTTTTTCTCAAAAAATTCGAGCGTGCGCTTGATGACTCAGGCAGTGCTGCTAGCGCTCTATTTTTCTGTGCTCTTTGTTCAAAGAAGGTATTGGTATGTTCATAGAACGATCGGATCTCCGCAATATTGCGATTATCGCTCACGTAGACCACGGTAAAACAACCCTGGTAGATGGAATGCTGCGTCAGGCACGCGTTTTCCGTGAAAATCAACACGTAGTCGAGCGTGTTATGGACTCAAATGCGCTTGAACGAGAGCGCGGTATTACCATTCTGGCTAAAAATACGGCCATCATCATCCCGAATCCAGCCGACAAAGCGTTGGTAAAAATCAACATTGTTGACACGCCCGGCCATGCCGATTTCGGCGGTGAGGTTGAGCGGGTGCTCAACATGGTGGACGGTGTGCTGCTGCTGGTCGATGCCGCCGAAGGCCCCATGCCGCAGACGCGTTTCGTTCTCAAGAAAGCCCTTTCAATGGGCCACCGGGCCATTGTCGTTATCAATAAAATGGACCGCAAAGACGCCGATCCGACCCGTGCCGTAAATCTCACCTTCGACCTGTTCATTGAGCTTGGTGCGTCCGAAGAGCAAGCAGATTTCCCAATCATTTACACAAACGGGCTAACCGGCCAGGCCGGGCTGACCGAGCAGATGTCGCCAAATTTGCAGCCCTTGTTTGAAGCCATCATCAATCATATCCCGGCCCCGAAAGTAGATCCGGACGCCCCTCTGCAGCTGCTGGTCACGAATTTGGGCTATGACGATTACCGAGGCGTTACCGCAATTGGACGCGTTTTCGCCGGAACAATCCATGCCGGGCAGAACCTCGCTCGGATCAAGCTTAACGAAGAAATTGTTCCCGACCGGGCGCGCTACCTGTACGTGTACAAGGGATTGGAACGCGTTGAGGTGGAGACTGCGCGCGCTGGTGAAATTGTTTCGCTGGCAGGTCTTGAAGGAATTAACATCGGTGAAACATTAGCTGACCCCGAAAACCCGATCCGGCTTCCGCCCATCGAGGTGGAGTCACCCACAGTCCGCATGACTTTTGGCGTCAATACCTCGCCCTTCTCTGGGAAAGAGGGCAAATGGAGCACCTCGCGTAAACTGCGCGAGCGCCTATTTGAAGAGCTGCGCAACAACGTGGCGCTTCGGGTGGAAGAAACCGAGAGCGCCGATACCTTCCTGGTGTCGGGTCGTGGAGAACTTCACCTGGCGATTTTGATTGAAAACATGCGCCGCGAAGGCTATGAGCTGCAGGTTTCGCGTCCCGAAGCTATCTTCCGGCGTGGTGACGATGGCGAGCTGTTAGAGCCGTACGAGGAAGTGCATATCGAAACCAGCCCGGAAACGGTCGGAACGGTTGTCGAAATGCTGGGCAGCCGGCGCGGTAAGATGCTCGATATGACCAACAATCCTGATAACACCGTCCACCTCACGTATGTGGTGCCAACCCGCGGTTTGTTAGGTTTCCGCTACCAGTTCCTGACATCCACGCGCGGTATGGGCGTGATGAATACCCTGTTCCACGGTTATCATCCACTTGCCGGGACTATTTCTTCCCGCGCGACCAGTTCTATTGTCGCATTCGAGGCAGGGACAACGACCAATTTCGGCCTGAAGAATGCGGAAGAACGCGGAACGCTGTTTGTAGGCCCCGGTGTTGAGGTGTATGAAGGCATGGTTGTCGGTGAGACCCTGCGTCCAATGGACCTGCTGGTGAATGTTTGCAAGAAAAAACACCTCACCAATATGCGCCAGTCAAACAAAGATATCGAAGTGCGCTTATCCCCTCCGCGCCAGATGAGCCTGGACGAGGCCATTGAATACCTGGCCGAAGATGAGCTGTTAGAGGTCACTCCGCAGGCATACCGCATCCGCAAGCGTATCCTCAATTCGGACGACCGCGGCAAGCAGGAGAAGAAAGAAAAAGAAGCCCTGGAAGGCTAAAACCGGCTCACAGCGTCTCGATACGGTCTTTGATACGTTCCATTTCGGTGTTGATCTTGACCAGCTTGCCCTGCGTCTCCTCAAGCTTGGATCGTTCGGCCCGTACAAAGCGCGTATACGGCGCAATAGCCTTGTTGATATCTTCCAGCGAGCGGTCGATCTCACGCTCGAACTGCGTCTTTAGCGATTTGGCTAATTTTTCGCGCAGTTCGGTGATCTTCTGGTTCATTTCATTCTTCGCCTGACGCCGTCTGGCAGGGATCACGAATAATCCCAACGCAGCCACAAGACTGGCAACCAGTATACCTGTCACATCGGCGGCGGCTGTGGTAGCTAGCGCGGTGACAATCGCACCTAAACCGATCGCGCTAACCTCAATCGCTGCTGAGGCGGCGACTGCGTCCTGCGCGCCTTGAGCGATTTTGAGGGCTTCGCGCTCCTCGTCGTAGGTGTCGACAACATGCCGCGCTTCCTGGGCAACCGAGTCAATCAGGCGTTCCCGGTCGAATTGGAAGGTGCCGACATTGTCTCCCACGATCCGTGCTTCGTGCTCGCGGCGGCGCTCCGCAAGGTGCTCGTTGACAGCCTGCCACTGGCGCAAGTTCGCTTCCACGATCCAGTCGATCATTTCGTTGACTTTTCGCTCAATCTGTTCAGGCACATCCGCAATTACATTTTGCTCAAAGTCTTGCTTGACGCGGTTCTTGTTGAGCAGATCCAAAACCCGCGCCAGGCGGAATGTGTCTTCAAAGAACGCATCGCCTCGCTGCTCCATCTCAAACAGGATGTTCTCGATATCCGACATGCGGTATTGAAAATCGCGCCGCATATCGTCACGGTAGACACGGAGCTGGGCATCAACATCTTCCAGCATGGTGAAATCTTCACGGAGCAGTTCGAGCCGGTCATTTGTGAGATTGATATAGCGCGTGACAAGATGCCTGCCCACACCCAGCGGGTTGAGCAGCTTTAGTTGAATGCGGCTCTTTTCATCCAGTGTATCCTGGATATATTTTTCCAGCACGTCAAAGCGGCTTTCAGACCACAAGTCAGGTTCGCCCATTTTAGCGCGCAGGGCTTTCCGTGCGCTGATGGGGAAGATGTCAGGTCGGATACCGAGCAAATCACGGGCATTATTGGCAACAAAATCGATCACCTGCTGCAAGTCCTCATCATTTTGCAGGATATCTACTTTGTTAATGACGATTACCACCTTCTTGCCCCAATCGCGAATACGCTTCAAGAAGGTATTCTCGCTTTCCGTGAACGGCCGGTCAGATGAGGTGATAAACAACACCAGGTCTGAACGCGGCACAAACTCAGAGGTGATCTGCTCGTGTTCTCGGATAACTGCATTGGTTCCAGGCGTATCGACAATGCTGATCTCTTGCAGCAGCGGCGCAGGCAAAAGCACCTCGTGCAGATTCTCGCTGATCACACGCCGTTCGTGAGCTTCACCAAAGTGAAGCACATTAATCTGCGTGGTTGTCGGCGTTACGCCTTCTTTGAGCAGCTTCTGTCCGAGCAGCGCATTGATAAACGCACTCTTTCCGGCGTTGAATTCTCCCACAACTACCAGCAGGAAAATTTCTTCCAACTGTTGGATCGAATCCGCTAGCGTCTGTTGATCTTCAGGGCTGGTTCCTATCTGCACAAGGGCAACCCGCAAATCATTTAGGAGTTGGCGTTCATCTTTGAGCAAGTTTTCTTGTTGTTCATTCAGTATGCGCATATATTCTGTATTCCCTCTGTCCAAAATTATATCACTAGTGACCTATAAAAATTAGCCCACCGTCAGCAACCGGTGGGCTAAAGAGTCGGAAGGGTTTTCAAGGGGGAGCCCTTCCTGATGTAATCAGGGTACGTTAAGAATACCGTTATTAGTCATCGTCATCGTCGTCGTCATCCCTGTCATCACGGTCTCTTCGGTCACCATCGTCGTCTCGATCCCGCCTGTCGTCATCATCGTCTCTGTCATCCCGATCCCTTCGGTCATCGTCCCGATCGTCTCGGTCCCTTCTGTCATTGTCGTCACGATCTCTTCGATCATCATCGTTCTGATCTTCTCGATCTCTTCTATCGTCATCATCGTCGTCGTCACCACCCCTGTCACGGTTACCTTCATCTCTCTCATTA
>JAEZIJ010000107.1 GCA_023436715.1 Acidobacteriota bacterium | reverse complement strand
TGAAGGCCGTGGCTTGCTGGCGTTTGGCGGCGCGGCTGAAGCCGTGCCCTGATACAAAGCCCGTGTCCGGACCGGATCCGCATAGACAGAGGCTGAAGCCCATGGCTTGGCAGGGGCTTGCGGCACGGCTGAAGCCGTGCCCTGATACAAAGCTCATGTCCGGTCCGGATCGGCATAGACAGGGGATGAAGGCCGTGGCTTGGCAGGGGCTTGCGGCGCGGCTGAAGCCGTGCCCTGATACAAAGCCAATGTCCGGACCGGATCGGCATAGACAGGGGATGAAGCCCACGGCTTAACAGGGGCTTGCGGAGCGCCCCACCTTCACCGATATCGCGCCGAAGTCGTAGTTCTCCTATATCTCGAACAGAGCAACGGTTTCATCGATTACAACAACGACGGCTGGAAGGACATCTACGTCGGCTTTATGTCCTCGAGCGACAAGCGGGTCCATTTCGGCCTTGGTCCGGAAACCCGAATCAGGGAACTCGAAATCAAGTGGCCGAGCAGGACCGTGCAAACGCTCAAGGACATAAAGGCCGAGCAGTTCCTCACTATTGAAGAAGGCCGGTAGCGACGTCGCGAGCCTCGACCGGTCGCTCTTCGCCGGTTCGCGTCCGGGCCGGGCGGATCGACAGCACAAAGACGACCAGGACGAGCGCGCCCAGGGCGAAAATGGAGTCGCCCGGAGCCCTCAGCCAGCGCAGTGTCTGCATGAGCGGCGTACCCAGGAACTCGTGGCTCCGCGCGTACCAGTAGCCGGTATCCACCGACGCCCAGGTCTGCATCAGGCCGACCGGCAGCAGGCTGCCCACGCACATCAAAAACAGCCCGATGTTCATCGACCAGAAGGCGAACTTCAGCCTTCGCTCTTTCCATTCAAGGTCCGGCACCAGCGCGCGGAGGCAGACCAGCATCAGACCGATGCCCAGCATCCCGTAGACGCCGAACAGCGCGGCGTGGCCGTGTACCGGCGTGGTGTTCAGGCCCTGCATGAAGTACAGCGCGATGGGTGGGTTGATCATGAAGCCGAACAGCCCGGCGCCCACCATGTTCCAGAACGCCACCGCGACGAAGAAGTAGATGGGCCACTTGTATCGTTGTGCCCAGACGGTGAGCTTGCCGCGGCGGAGGTCGTCGATGGCGCCGAAGGCCACCATCGTGAGCGGCACCACTTCAAGCGCGCTGAACACCGAGCCCCAGGCGAGCGCTACGGTCGGCGTGCCGGAGAAGTACAGGTGGTGGCAGGTTCCGATAATGCCGCCCGCAAGGAAAATGGTCGCCGAGAGGAGCGCGGCCTTGGCGGCGAACGCCGGGCGGATCAGGTTCAGACGCGCGAAGAAGAACGCGATCACGACGGTGGCGAAGACTTCGAAGAAGCCCTCAACCCAGAGGTGAACCACCCACCAGCGCCAGTACTCGACCATCGAGAGGTGCGTGTGCTGGCCCCAGGCCAGGCCGGCGCCGTAGAAGAGGCCGATGGCGCCGGCCGAGACCAGAAACAGCCAAAGCAACTGCCGCTGATCGCCGGGGTTCTTCAGCGCCGGCCTCACGGACCGGATCACGAGGAACAGCCAGATGAACAGGCCAACGAGCAGCAGTACTTGCCAGGCTCGCCCCAAATCGACGTATTCGTATCCCTGGTGCCCCCACATGAACGACGCGGCATCGGAGAGCTTGTTCTGTATGCTGAGCCACTCGCCCGTCAGCGAGCCGGCCACGATCACCAGCAGCGCGAGGAACAGGACGTTGACGCCGAGGCGCTGGAACTTCGGCTCGAAGCCGCTGACCAGAGGCCCGATGAACAGCCCGGCGGCGAGCCAGGCCGTGGCGATCCAGAAGATGCCGGTCTGAACGTGCCAGGTTCGAGAGACGCTGTATGGAAGCCATTTCGCGATAGGCAGACCGTAGAAGCCGCCGCCCTCGACGCCGTAGTGCGCGGTGACGATACCCACGCCGATCTGCGTCAGAATGAGGGCCGCAACCACTTGGAAATACTTCAGCGTGGCTCGCTGCGACGGCGTGGCGCGCCAGCTTCCCAGGGGATCTAATTTCGGAATCTGGCCGGTGTCGTCTTCCTTCTTCTGGGCCGCGTACCACCAGACCATGGCGCAGATGCCCGCGAGCAGCATGATGATGCTGACGCCGGTCCAGATCACGCTTTCGCCCGTCGGGCGGTTGCCGACGAGCGGTTCGTGCGGCCAGTTGTGGGTGTAGGAAAGGGTGTCGCCGGGGCGGTTCGTGGCCGAGGTCCAGGCCGTCCAGAAGACGAAGGACGCGAACTGCCGCATGCGCTCGGGATCTTTCACCGCGCCGGCGGGGATGGCCGAGGCCGTATCCCCGTTCATGAACACATCGGAGTAGTGCGCCAGGTTGGCCTCAAACGCCCGGGCGCGCACGGGTTCAACCCTGACGACGTTGGCCGCCGCATCGTACGTGTTCGTGCGATACATCTCTTGCAGGCGGCCGCGCAGCTTCGCCTGGTCTTCAGCGGAAAGGCTGTCGTACTGCTTGCCGAATTCCTTCGATGCCCATTCGTTGAGGACGAAAATGGCTTCGCGGTGGAGCCAGTCGGCGGTCCAGTCCGGGGCGACGTAGCTCCCGTGCCCCCAGATGGAGCCGACCTCCATGCCGCCGAGGGACTGCCATACATTCTGGCCCCGGCCAATGTCTCCGCTCGGGACCACTGTGTCACCGGCGGTGGTCAGCACGCGGTCGGGGATCGGCGGCATCTCCTGATAGATGCGCGTGCCGATCCAGCCCAGTATGCTGAACGAAATTACAAGAACGATCCCAAAACTCACCCACAGTTTCTTCATAGGTCTGTCTCGGGATCAGGATGGCAGCAAGGGGCGGCCGGAGAATATGACTTAAGTCACAGTCCAGTCAACCGCGGGCCGCTGCGTATGTATGCCGGTTCAGGGCGTAGACGTATTGCTGCGCCGCGGGAGGAACCCGCACTCCACCCTGGAGGATGTTGGCTTGGGGAATTTCGGCGCCATAGAGAGCTTTCGTGGCGTCCTTGTCCTGACCCAAGTTCGAACCGCTGATCGACGCACCGGCGAAAGCTCCGTTCTTCCGCACATAAGTGTACACGTCGGCGTTCCGGGGTGTCTGAGCACCGGCTCCAGTAGGCCCGGCTTGCACGGACGTGCCGGCTCCCAGCTTGAAACCGCTCGAGAGCAGTTGATTGCGCGCCGTCGGGCTCATGAACAACATAACGATGTCGGTTTCCTGCCCGCCGATCTGCGCTCCGAGGCTGCCGCCTGAGAGCGAAATCGGGGACGGCGCCGACCAGCCCGAAGTGGTCCGGCAGGACGCAAATCCCGCGCCGTGACTGACGCCGACGATGAACGCGCCCTTTTTCATGTGCGGAATCGTGACGACGCATTGTGATTTTGCGAGCAGGCTCGGCGGAATTCCCGTGGCAGGCGTACCCATCATTTCGTCAAACACCGCAGTTGCAGTATTCAGGCGGTTGTCCACCTCAGTTACGTTCTTGTCCTGGGCCATCCCCGCCGGCGCAAATGCCAGAATGCCGGCGAGCAGGAAAGCCCCTCTGTTCAGAGTTATCATCTCGCTTCCTCCTCTTCGCCGACATTGTTAGAAGCAATTAGTCAGCCATCACGCGACGGATGGGAGGTTGCGGAAAATGGGGTCAGAGACTGCCGCCTGCGATCTGCCCAGAGTGGGGGTGGAGTAGCCGGGCGGAAAAAATTCCCTGCGACGGATTCCGAAAGTTCCAGGCTTGAGAATTCGATTGGCAGCTCAGTTGGTGGGCATTGTATCGGGGCACGGCTTCCCTCTGTGCCAACATGACTGAGACACCTTCCCCGCTGTTAATTACTGTCGAGGGCGGAGAAGGATTTCATGTTCAATGCTCAAGTCGAATCTCAAGCAGTCGAAACCCACACAGGCGGAGTCA
>JAEZIJ010000032.1 GCA_023436715.1 Acidobacteriota bacterium | reverse complement strand
GCGATGGAGGCGATCCAGCACAGTGGGGCAGGGCCGTGCCCTGCGGCGGGCTCCCAGCCCGCCCAGCTTGGCCGGCCTGAGAGGCCGGCGCAGCCCGAGGGGCTGCCCCACTCGCAATCGCTCGACTGTTCAGGGCAGCGGTTTCGCGGTTTCGCGGGCGCACGCCCGGCGATTTTCGGGAGAGCGGTTTAGCCTATGTCTGAGCGAAATACAGCGATACCGCCCGCTCAAGGTCGGCTTTGGCCATGCGCGCGGGCCGGCCTTCGTAGTTCGCGATTGAGACCAGGATGTCGCAGATGTCTGCCGGATAGCAGGCCCGCAGTTCCATACTGCCCTCGCGGAAGCACAGCTTCCGCAGGTAGTCCGCGCTGTCCGGCTCGAAGGGGATGTTCCGCGCCGTGGCCACCCGGCGGAAGATTTCATCGAACAACTGCGGCTCAACCGCCTCGACATAAACCTTGTTGTGAAGCCGGCGCATGAACGCCTCGTCCGCCAGTTCACGCGGGTCGAGGTTCGTCGCAAAGACGACCAGCATCTCGAACGGAATCTGGAACTTCACGCCATACCGCAGCGCCAGGTAATCGATTCGCCGGTCGAGCGGAACGATCCAGCGGTTCAGCAGTTCGCGGGGCGCCATGAGCTGCCGGCCGAAGTCGTCGATCACCAGCACGCCATTATTCGCCTTCATCTGTAACGGCGCGGCATAGATCCCCGTGGCTTCGTCGAGCCGCAGTTCGAGCATGCTCGGCGCAAGTTCGCCGCCGGCTACGACACACGGCCGCCGGCAAAGGACCCAGCGCGGGTCCAACTCCTGGTCGCTTCCCTCGATAGCCTCATGCACCACGGGATCGTATAGCTGAATGATCTGCCCGTCCACCTCGACAGCGTACGGGATCAGAATGGCGTCCTGGTAGACGCGAAGCATGCGTTCGGCCAGGCTGGTCTTGCCGCCTCCGGTCGGTCCGTAGAGGAAGATCGAGCTCTGCGAGATGATTGCCGGGCCGAGTTGGTCGAGGAGCCGGTCGGGCAGGACCATATCCGAAAGCGCCTGCTTCAGGGTACGCCGGTCCACTCGCACCTTTGCGGACTGGATCTTCGTTGCCTTGTGGTACTGCTTGATTGAAACCGGGGCCGCGCCCGCGTAACGGCATATCTGGAAACGCTCGCTGGCAAGCGACCGTCCGGCTTGCGTAAGCACGAAGCTGTAGTCGTTGCCCACCATTCCTTTGACTTCGATCAACTGCTGCGAGCGCAGTTCCCGGAAAACCGCCTCCATAATCAGGGGCGAGAGCTTCAGTGCCCCGCTCAGCGCTTCGAGCGTCGTCTGGCCGGCGGTGAACGTCCGCCGCAGCACCAGATCGACGATCAGGCCGTGCGGGAGGTCCAAATCCGCCAGCAGCTCGGGAGGCGGAGGGCAATACGCGGATCGGGTTGAGGCAAAAGTGACCATAGCGGTTTCTTCATGATGCTAGTCCATTTTCGCCGCCGCGTCCATGCTTCTATTCGTCAACGTCCAGACCTGCACGCATGGCCAGCTCTCGCCGTCATATCTTCTCTGGTGACCTGTTCACGAGCAGTGGCGGTGTGTCTGGTGATTGCGCTGAGCGTCTCGGCGGGCGAGCCGAGTGCCGCCAAGTTGTTCAAAGAAGGGCAGAAAGCGGAACGCCAGGGCGACGTGGTGCGCGCCTATGTCCTGTACGCCCAGGCTGCGGCCAAGGACCCGGCCCACAAAGAGTACTGGGCCCGCAGTGAGGCGCTCCGCACGCGCGCCGCGCTCAAAGCCCGCGTGATGCCGAAGGTGTCCGAGAACGGCGAAGTCGAACTGGAGCCGCTCAAGCCGCTCGCGGGCTTTTCCGAACAGATTACGGCGGACGACCTGGCCGAGGTCCGTCGCCTGCGTCCGCCTCCCGAATTGAAGCCCCGTCCCGAGCGAAACAACCTTAATCTGCGCGGCAACGCCAGGTCGCTCTTCGAGCAGGTAGCCAAGCTGTACGGGCTCCAAACGGTTTTCGACAGCGACTACCAACCGGGACCGGAACTGCGAATCGCGCTCGACGACGCCGACTTCCGCCTTGCCGTCCAGGCGCTCCAGGCGGCTACGGCATCCTTCGTCGTCCCGCTTGGCGACCGCTTGTTTATGGTGGTCAAGGACACTCCTCAGAAGCGGGCGGAGTCGGAGCCTACCATCGCTATCTCGATCCCGATTCCGGATGCTGTGACGCCGCAGGAAGCGACGGAACTGGCGCGCTCCGTCCAGCAGACGATGGAAATTCAGAAGTTCGCGGTCGATGCCGGCCGGCAGATGGTGCTGATCAAGGATCGCATCTCGAAGGTCCGCCCCGCCCAGGCTCTTTTCGAGCAGTTGTCGCGGAGCCGGGCCCAGGTCTCCATTGAGATGCGCTTCCTCGAGGTGGACCGGAGCAGCCTGCTCACATACGGCATGCTGCTGCCGAACAGCCTGCCGATTCTCTTCGTCGGAACCGGCGGGACAGTGAGCGCGCTCACCAGCCTCGCCAGAGTGGCGCTCGGGTCGAGCCTGTTCGGTGTGGGTATCGGCGACGCACAAGCTTTTGCCACCATGACGAAGTCGTCCGGCAAGAATCTGCTGGAGAGCGAAGTCCGTACGGCCGACGGCTCGGCGGCCACGTTCCACGTCGGGGACAAGTACCCCATCCCGACCGCCGGTTTTCTCGGGTTCAGTCTCGTGCCCCCCACGTTCTCTTTTGAGGATCTTGGGCTGCTGCTGAAAGTCACTCCTCACGTCAACGGGATGGAGGAGATGTCGCTGGACCTCAACGCCGAATTCAAGGTCCTGGCAGGACAGAGCATCAACGGAATACCCGTCATTTCCACGAGAAAACTCGATTCCAAGGTGCGCCTGAAAACGGGCGAGTGGGCGATTGTGGCCGGCCTGATGAGCAACAGCGAGGCGAAAACCATCTCCGGGCTGGCAGGGGTTTCCACGCTGCCCGTGATCGGCCAACTGTTCCGCAAGAACGACATTCAGAAGCAATCGACCGAGGTTATCCTGCTGATCAAGCCGGAATTGCTGAGCCTGCCTCCTTCCCAGGCCGCCCCGGTCCGCGCCTGGTCGATCGGGCCGGAGGGCCGGCTCAAAATCCCGCTGTAACCGTGCGACAGCTAGGACGTGGAAGTCCGTGGCTTGAGCCTTGTATCAGGGCACGGCTTTAGGCAAGTGGAAGTCCGTGGCTTGAGGCCTTGTATCAGGGCACGGCTTTAGGCAAGTGGAAGTCCGTGGCTTGGGGCATTGTATCAGGGCACGGCTTCAGGCAAGTGGAAGTCCGTGGCTTGAGGCCTTGTATCAGGGCGCGGCTTTAGGCGTGCCGCAAGCCCTTGCCAAGCCACGGGCTTTAGCCCCTGTTAGCGCCATGCCCGGGGGCTAAAGCCGGCTAAGGCCCTGCGATCGTAGCGCTCTGCACCACAACCTGAAGCCGTGCCCTGATACGGTTCTGTCTTTTGTGCTAAAAGATCAACAATGTCCAAAATGCTCGAGGAAATCCGGCAGCAGCCGTCCGCGCTTGAACGGACGCTTGCGGCGCAGCTGAAGGCCATAGAACGATTCCGTGCGAGGGTCGAGTCCAGGCGGCCGCGGCTGATCGTTCTGGCAGCCCGCGGCACATCCGACAACGCGGCGCAGTTCGGAAGGTACCTGCTCGAAATCACCACGGGCATCCCGGTCTCGCTCGCCGCGCCGTCCGTCTTCACACTGTACGGCGGCGGTCTGGATTTGCGTGATGTCTTGCAGGTGGCGATCTCGCAGTCCGGAGAATCCACGGATACGAACCTGGTGCTCGAGCGCGGGCGTCAGCAGGGCGCGCTGACCGTGGGCATTACAAACGAACCGCGCAGCACACTCGCGCGGCTCGCCGAGTTTCCTTTCCTGGTTCGGGCGGGAAGGGAGGAAAGTGTTGCCGCCACGAAAACCTACACCGGCCAGCTCATGATGTTTTACCTGCTGGCCTATGCGCTCGGCGGTCGAATTCGGCTCGATGACCTGCGGCGCGTACCGGAATGGACGAACGCGGCGCTCGCCCTGGAACCCCGTGTTGCGGAGATCGCACAGCGGTACTGCTTTATGGACCACGCCGTAGTCGTCGGCCGCGGTCTGAGTTACGCCAACGCTCTTGAGTTCGGTCTCAAACTGAAAGAGACGTGTTACGTTGTGGCCGAAGGGTTTTCATCCGCGGACTTCCTGCACGGCCCCATTGCAATGGTTGAGCGTTCGTTTCCGATATTCACCTTCGCCCCGGCGGGAGTGACCTGGCCCTCCACGCGTGAGTTTCTGGACCGCCTTTACCAGCTCAAGGCGGAAACGCTCACCATCACCGACCGCAGCAACCGCGCTGCCGCTGCGCTCCCTGGGCGCTCGATTATCATTCCGGCAAAACTCACGCGCCCCGGCGTGGAACCGGAGGAGCTTTACACACTCATTCCCTACATCGTCCCGGCCCAGCTGTTTGCCGCGAGCCTGGCTGCGGAAAAGGGACTGAACCCCGACCAACCGCGCACGCTGAGCAAAGTCACGCAGACGCTCTGACCGGTAATCGCGACCGTATCAAGGCCGCGGGACCACTCGCTTACGCTCGCGGTTCAGTACCGTGCTTTGCCCGGTCTACTTTGTCGCGGTGGCGTAATAGCCGGTGCGGGTTCGTGCAACCGGCCGGCCCGGACCATCCACCTGAAGCCGGATCTGGCGGAAGCTGCCGTCCAACGCCTGGTTCGTTGGCGAGTAGGCGATGATGTACTGGTTGCGGATATCGTGGGCCACCTGGAGGGCCACACTCCCCACCTGGTCTACTTCCTTGGGATAGTAAGCCTGCCCGCCGGTGGCCTTTGTAATCGCAGAGATCGCGCGTTGAGCTTTGCGTGCCTCGCCCCCTTTCTCTTCCGCAAAGAGGCCGATGGCGTATACCAGAACTTCCTGCCGCTGCGCTTCCTGGACCAGCCGGTCCAGGCCCACCTCGCTCATATTGTCATTGCCGTCCGTAATGGCCACGATCACCTTCTTCTCGTGGCGCCCCTTGGACTTTGCGTAGCCGATCGCGGCGAGAATCGAGTCGCGCATGGCGGTCCCGCCGCGGGAGTCGATGCGGGCGAGTCCTTCCTCCATCCGCTTCAGGTTGTTCGTGAACGGCACGTCCTGGTAGGGTTCGTCGTTGAAGTTAACGATGAACACCTCGTCGTCGGAATTCGACGCCTTCACGAGCGCCATGGCCGCCGCCTCCACCTTGCGGCGCTTTTCGCGCATGCTGCCGCTGTTATCGATAACCAGACCCATCGACACGGGAACGTCCTCGCGGCGAAACACTTTGATCTGCTGCGCTACGCCGTCTTCGAACGTGCGGAAGGCCGTTCTGGGAAGAGTGGTGAGAAGTTTGCCGTTCTTATCCGCCACCGTGGCATGCAGGACCACCAGACGGGTATCGGTCCGAAACACCGCATCGGCGTCTTCCTGCGCCCAGCCGAACCCAACGGCCAGGATCGAGAACACGATGGCCTTGTAAACGCGTACCACCGCACTATTTTATCAGGGGAGCACCGGACTGGATCAGTCGGCCGCGCCGGGCTTGGCTTTGGCAAGCTCGGGCGAGGCGTAATAGCCGGTCCGCGTCCTCACGGTAGGCTTGCCGCCTCCGTTGACCGTGACCTTGATCTGGCGGAAGGTGCCATCGAGTTCCGGCTTCATCGGGCTGTAAGCGAGGGTGTATTGGTTGCGGATCTCGTGGGCCACTTCCAGAGTGAACTTCCCTACGTCGTCAACGTCCTTCGGGTAAGAAGCCTGGCCGCCGGTGGCTTCGGTAATCGAGTCGAGCGCCCGCTTGGCCCGCCTTGCTTCGCGGTGCTCCTCTTCATTGAGCAGGCCGATCGTATAGACGCCGATTTCCTTCTGCTGCGCCTTCTGAATCAGCCGTTCGAGGGAGACCTCACTGGCATTGTCGTTGCCGTCCGTAACCACGACGAGCACCTTTTTGTCGCGCTTGGCCTTCTTCAAGTGATCCATCGCGAGGTCGATCGCGTCGCGCATCGCGGTGCCGCCGCGCGAATCGATCCGGGCCACGCCTTCCTCGAGTTTCTTCAAGTCGGAGGTAAAATCCACGTCGAGATAGGCTTCGTCGTTGAAGTTTACGACGAACACCTCATCCTGCGGGTTCGAGGCCTTGACGAGCGCCATGGCTGCGTCCTCGACCTTGCGCCGTTTGTCGCGCATGCTGCCGCTGTTATCGACCACGATCCCCATCGACAAGGGAACGTCCTCGCGCCGGAAAACCTTCAGCGGCTGCTCGACTCCGTCCTCGAAGATGTGAAAGGCTTTGCGGTCAAGGTTCGTGAGCAGTTTGCCGTGCCTGTCGACGACCGTGGCATGCAGCACCACAAGCCGCGTGTCCGCGGTAAAGGTCGGGCCCTCCTGCGCGCACACGGCAATGGTCAAGGCCGCTACAGCCGAAAAAAACAAGCATTTACTGCGTAGGTGCATAGTATCCGAGCCGCCAGAAAGCGCGCAACGGAGGCAGCCCGCGAGGCTGCACCAGTTTCACCTGGATGCGGCGGTACTTGCCGTCCTTTTCGCGGTTCGAAGGAGCATACCCGAGTACGTACTGGTTGTGTAACTCGATCCCGATCTTGGCAGCGACGTCGGGCAGTTCGTTCAGGTTATCCACGGCGAAACTCCGCCCTCCGGTCTGCTCGGCGACCTCCGAGAGCAGGCTCGGTCCCGCCAGTTCTTCCGGAGTCCGCCCCCGGGCGCCGATGGGCTCGAAAATGCCGATCGCATAAATCTGGACGTCCGCTTCGCGCACCAGGTTCCTGATCTCGCTTTCCGTGTAGCGACTGCTGTTGTCGCCGCCGTCGGAGATGACCACCAGCGCTTTCCGCGGATTACGCTGCGGGTCTTTCTTCATCTGGTTGATGGCCAGATAGATGCCGTCGAGCAACGCGGTCCGTCCTTTGGACTGCACGAAGGTGAGGCGATTCTGGATTTCCTCGGACTCCCTCGTGAAACCGACGGCAAGCTCCGGCCTGTCGTTGAACTGGACCAGGAAAAACTCGTCTTCCGGGTTTGCCGTTTTCATCAATTGGGCTACGGCCTGCCTGGATTTCTGCAGCTTGGAGCCCATGCTGCCGCTGGTGTCGAAAACAATTCCGACCGTGACCGGGGCGTCTTCGCTGGAGAAATATGTGAGCTTCTGCTCGACTTTGTCTTCAAAAAGCCGGAAATGCTCTCTTTCGAGGCCGGTGACGAAGCGGTTCAGGGGATCTGTGACGGTGACCGGAATCTGAACAACCGTGGTGTCCACCCGCAGGCTGCGGGGCCTGGGCGAGTCCACGCCGGCTTCTTCTTCTGCAGCAGGTTTGGACGGCCGCGGCGTGATCGATACTCGCGGAGGAGGTTCGGCGGTACTCGGGTTTTGCTGTTCCTGTTTGTCCTGTCCTGGCAAAGCCGGACCGGCCCACAGAAAAGCACAGACTGCAAAAACTACAAAAATACTCTTCAACTTCACGAGCTGCGCAACCATCACTCGCTCTCCCCCTACGCCCCGGCTGCGACGATCCAAGTATATCACGCTGAACGGGACAGCTTCTTTCCCGGCACTGCGTTTTCGGTGCGTTTTCAGGCGCGCTCCGGGGGCAGCCTATGCTATCATCGAACGTGCCCGGTAGGATTTTGGGGGTCGTTCCGGCCCGATTTGCTTCCTCTCGTTTTCCCGGGAAACCTCTCGCCCTGCTCGCCGGTAAATCCATGCTGCAGCATGTCTGGGAAAGAGCGAGCCAGGCACGCTATCTGACCAGCATAGTGATCGCAACCGACGATGACCGCATCGCGGCCGAGGCGCGCCGATTCGGCGCCACCGTCCGCATGACGCGTTCCGACCATGCTTCGGGAACAGACCGCGTTGCGGAAGTCGCTTCCGCTGACGGCGCCGGGATCGTCGTGAACATTCAGGGAGACGAGCCGCTCATCGACCCCGGCGCGATCGATGCCGCCGTGCTGGCCCTGCACGCCGATCCGGATATCCCGATGGCGACCCTCAAGAAACTCATCGAGATTCCGGACGAATTGACGAATCCAAATGTCGTGAAAGTCGTCAGCGACAGGGCGGATAACGCAATCTATTTCTCTCGTTCCATGATTCCCTATCTCCGTGACAACACTGGCGCGGCACATTATAAACACATAGGGCTCTACGTATACCGGCGCGATTTCCTGCTCGCCTATTCCGACTTGCCTGTCGGTCCCCTCGAACTCGCCGAACGCCTGGAGCAGTTGCGGGCGCTGGAGAACGGGTACAAGATCCGCGTGGTCGAGACAGATTACGAGTCGCTCGGAGTAGACACTCCCGCCGACCTGGAGCGAGTGGCCCGGCTGTTCGAGGCCGGCGGCACGGTTTCCTCAAAGGTAAACGCATTCGATAAACACGATGGCTAAGTACATATTTGTGACCGGCGGCGTGGTTTCTTCCCTCGGAAAGGGAATTGCCGCATCCTCGATCGGCTGCCTGCTCGAAAGCCGCGGGCTCCGGGTGAGCCTCCAGAAGCTGGATCCCTATCTGAACGTGGACCCCGGAACGATGAGTCCGCTCCAGCACGGCGAAGTCTTCGTCACCGACGACGGGGCGGAAACCGATCTCGATCTCGGCCACTACGAGCGGTTCACACACGCCCAGCTCACCCAGAGCAACAATCTCACGTCCGGCCGCATTTATGAGCAGATCATCACGAAGGAGCGCCGCGGGGACTATCTCGGCAAGACCGTCCAGGTGATCCCGCACGTCACCAACGAGATCAAAGCAGCCATCCGGCGCGTCTCGAACGGGGTTGACGTCGTAATCGTCGAAATCGGCGGCACGGTGGGCGACATCGAATCGCTGCCGTTTCTCGAAGCCATCCGCCAGATGCGCCATGAGGAAGGGCGCGACAACACGATCTTTGTCCACGTAACTCTTGTTCCGTGGATTGCCGCGGCGGGTGAGCTGAAGACGAAGCCCACCCAGCACAGCGTGAAGGAACTGCGCGCCATAGGTATCCAGCCCGACCTGCTGCTCTGCCGCACCGATCATTTCCTCTCCACCGAAATGAAGGAAAAAATCGCGCTGTTCTGCGACGTGGACGTGGAAAATGTGATCAGCGCGCGCGACGTTGCGTCGGTCTACGAGCTTCCGCCCGTATTCGCGGAGCAGGGAGTGGACGAGAGCATTCTCGAAGCGCTCCGCATCAAGGCCGCGCCCCGGAACCTGGACCTCTGGAACGCGATGCTGGATCGCCTCCGTAACCCCATCGGCGAAGTTCGAATCGGCCTGGTCGGCAAGTACACGGAGTACGAGGATTCCTACAAGAGCCTCAAAGAAGCCCTGCTCCACGGCGGCCTGGCTCACAACCTGAAGGTGAAAATCGAGTGGATCGACTCCGAAAGGCTGCTGGCTCCGGGCGCAATCGATCAACTCGCGGCCTTCGATGGCATCCTGGTGCCCGGCGGCTTCGGCAAGCGCGGCATCGAAGGCATGATTCAGGCGATCCGCTTCGCCCGTGAGCGGAAGGTGCCTTATTTCGGCATCTGCCTGGGAATGCAGACCATGGTGATCGAGTACGCGCGCAACGTCTGCGGGCTCGAACAGGCCGATTCCACCGAATTCAACCAGACCGCGCCCCACCGCGTGATCTATAAGTTGCGCGAATTGAAGGGCGTGGACGAGCTTGGCGGCACCATGCGCCTGGGCGCCTATCCCTGCAATCTGGCCGAAGGCAGCTTCGCGCACCGGGCCTACGGTGTTCGCGAGATCGGCGAACGCCACCGCCACCGTTACGAGTTCAACCGCGACTACGAACGCGTGCTCAAAGAGCACGGTCTGCGCATCACGGGCGAAACGCCCGACGGCATCTACGTCGAGATCTGCGAATACCCGGACCATCCCTGGGGCCTGGGCTGCCAGTTCCACCCCGAGTTCAAGTCCAAGCCGCTCGAGCCGCACCCCCTGTTCCGCGCATTTATCGGCGCTGCACACGAGTTCCGGCAGTCCAAACTTGGCGCCGGGCAGCACGAGCCCGTTGCTGTGGAACGGCGATGACTCCGGTCGCGCTCGACGGCATCGCGTTCGGGGCCGGGAATCCGCTGGCGCTCATCGCCGGGCCCTGCGTAATCGAAAGCGAAGAGCACGTGCAGTTCATGGCGGCGGAAATTGCCAAAATTGCCGGTCCGTTCGTCTTTAAAGCCTCGTTCGATAAGGCGAACCGCACCAGCGTGACGGCGTACCGCGGGCCGGGTCTGAAAGAGGGCCTGCGCATCCTGGGCGGCGTGCGGGCGGCGGGTTATCCGGTACTCACGGATATCCACGAACCCGGCCAGGCCGGGCCGGCGGCCGAGGTCGCGGATATCATTCAGATCCCGGCCTTTCTCTGCCGCCAGACGGACCTGCTGCTCGAAGCGGGGCGGACCGGACGCGTCGTCAACATAAAAAAGGGCCAGTTCCTTTCCCCCCAGGATTTCCGGCAGGCGGCGGAAAAAGTCGCTTCCACAGGCAACACACGGATTCTGCTCACCGAGCGCGGCACCACGTTCGGGTACAACAACCTGGTTGTGGACATGCGGGGCCTGGCAATCATGCGGGAGTTCGGTTTCCCCGTCGTGTTCGATGCCACGCATAGCGTGCAATTGCCCGGCGGGGCGGGGACGGCCTCTAGCGGGCAGGCTCAATTCATCGAACCGCTCTCGCGCGCGGCCGTAGCCGTGGGCGTGGATGCGCTTTTCGTTGAAGTCCACGATGCCCCGGAGAAAGCCCTCTCCGACGGACCCAATTCGCTGCCGCTCAACCGCCTCGGCGCCGTCCTGGCGCGGCTACGGCAAATTCACGCAGCAGCGCACGATAATCCTTTGCACGAATCCGCTCCGCTCGGCGTCAATTAACATATAAGGTGTACTCTGCAATGTTGAGTGTCGGGAGGATGTGCATGAAAAAGCGGGATTCGTTCAGGAATCGCCGTGGGTTCACGCTGATCGAAATGCTGATCGTGGTCGCGATCGTGCTGATCATCGCGGCCGTCGCGATTCCGCGATTGGACAAGGCGCGCATGCAGACACAGGAGACCGCCGCCATCCGGCAGATTCAGACCCTGCACACCGCTCAGGCGCAGTATTATTCCCAGTTCGGCCGCTACGCAACGAAGCTCGAGGAACTCGGGCCGCCGACCAGCGGTCAGGAAGGACCGGCCGGCGCCGGCCTCATCCCGGGCGACTTCGCCAAAGGTAAGAAGAGCGGATACCAGTTCATCCTCCAGGGGGGTCCCGGAGGATACGGCATCAACGCTAACCCGGAAACGTTCAACAGCACCGGCCGCCGCACGTTCTTCTCGGACCAGACGATGATTATTCGCGAGAACTGGGGCGCCGAGCCTGCCAACGCCAACAGCGGCGAGATCAAGTAGACATCGCCGGCGATGGTTGTGAGGCGCTGATCGACTCGATCAGACCTGCGACCAAACCGGTGCCCCTCCTGTGGAAATTCCTGTCGAAAAAGTTCCCGGAATGTACGATATAATGCTGGACGTGGCAGTATCGTCACAGGTCGTCGCAAATGAGTTTCTGCGCCTTGCCCGGTCCGAGGAGAGGAATCTGACGAACATGCAGGTGCAGAAGCTTGTGTTCCTTGCACAGGGCTATTGTCTGGCGCTGCTTGACCGTCCGATGTATTACCACAATACCCATGCCTGGCAGTGGGGGCCAGTGGTGCCAAAGCTTTACAAAGACCTTCGGAAGTATGGGTCCGGCATCGTCATGGAAAACGTCCCATCCCCGTCTGACGAGAGCATAGATCCCGACAGCAGAGAACACGAGGTGCTGACTGGAGTGTGGAAGGCGTATGGCAACTACACGGGAGGCCAGCTTTCCGCCCTCACCCATAGAGAAGGGACTCCCTGGTTCAAGACTTGGATGGAAAACAAGTTTGGCGTCATCCAGCTTGAAGACATCCAGGAATACTATCATCGTCTGGTTCACCGGGTCGATCAGAATTGAGTTCCGCTCCGGAAGTTGCCGATTCCCTGCTCGTTAAGGCTGCAAAGCTTGAACCTCCTCCGCCCGCTGATTCGCCCGAAGCAGAGGAGCAGGCCGATCTCGGCAAGACGCTTGAGGATCACCGCGCGCATTACGAGATCACCGAACTTGCTCGCCTGCAACGTGAAGCGAATGACCTTCACAGGATGCGGCTGGATTATGCGCAACGGATCTTCACGCTCGTTCTGGCGTGGTTGGGATGTGTGGCGATTTCGGTGTTTCTGACGGGCTTCGGCGGCACTGCGTCAACATCATTCTTCCTGTCTGACAAGGTCCTGATTGCGTTCATCTCTTCCACCACAATTAACGTGATCGGCCTGTTTATCGTCGTTGCGAAATGGATGTATCCAAACACCGGGGCCAGCAACGGAAATAGGAGCCTCGCTATTGACAGACTCTCCGGCTCTCCTGCCGCAGACAGCAAGCCACTACCCTAAGCTCTAAAAACTGAACCCGAACTGGCCCATGATGTTCACCCAGTGGTCCGTTGTGCGGACCCCCGGGACTGCGGCCAGCGGATCGCCGTCCGTGTGCCCCCGATACACTTTTGACACGACGCCAATGCGGAAATGCTGTCCCCGGTCGAGAGCGGCGCTGACGTCTACCAGCGCATAGTAGCCCCAGCCGTTGCGCGAAGTGCAAACCGGGCAGTCGATGTTCCAGTATTGGCTCGGCTGGCGCAGGAGTTCGGTGTACCGCATGTATGCGCCACCCCCGCCTCCCGAGAGCAGCAACCGGCCTCCGGCAATGGGCAGTATGGCGCGCCCTCCGAACGGAACAAAGAACTGGTAGTCCTTGATGCGCAGGGGCCCGAAGCCCGTATTCAGATAGTCGTGCACATCGGCCGCGCCGAAAACGGTATCGAACCCGAAGTCCGCCTGGAAATACCGCTGGAACCGGTATCCGTAGCCGGCCGTGAGAACCGGCCGGTCCTGAAACAGGTTTTTCAGATCGGCCCGCGGCTGCGCGGCGCCCAATCCGAACGTGAAATTATGGCGCGGGTAGCGCTCCTGCGCCGGCAGAACAACCGGTAGCGCCAGCAGCGACAGCGCCAGGAGAAGTGTTTTCACGACGCTGAACCGGACGCGAGCGTCAGGCCAGCGCTGCCTGGCGGCGCCGAACCTCGGCGGCAGCCGGCCGCATCTGGAACCAACTGCCCACGGCGGCCACAATCGCCGCGATCGTGTAATACACCGCTGTCGAGACGCTCCCTCCGCCCAGGCCGTAGCCATAGGAACTGAAGAAGAAGCCCTTCACCAGCATGATCAGCACGACAACGTTCCAGAGCAGGAACAGCACCGGCACAATCCGCTTGAGCGCCAGCAGGCCCACAATGGCGCCCGCCAGCCCGGAAAAGAACATCCAGCCCATCAGCGCTGTGCCCGTCCACGGCAGAAACCCGACTTCCAGTGTGCTGCCGCTCGTCCAGGCCAGGACCGATGCCGCAAGGATGAACACTATCACCAGACCTTGAAAGATAAAGCTGAAGATGCGCAGAATCATTTCGACCACTCGCACTACGAAACCCTCCTTCAGCAGGTTAACAGCCGTGCCCGCCGTTAAAACAAGCCATTGTAGCAGGGAGAGGTAGCGGCTGCGCGGCCCCTGCCATCAGCGGGGTGCGCGATACGCTCGGCAGGGGCTAAAGCCCGCGGTTTGCTGGCCTTTTGCGGCACGGCTGAAGCCGTGCCCTGATACAAAGCCCGTGAACCGGAGCGCGTTGCGCGTCAGCCAAGCAGCCGCGCGGCCTGGCTCTTGTCGCCTTCCGCGCGCCGCGGCGCCTCGCGGACTTCCACTTCTGATACAAAGCCCATGCTGCTACTCCGCGCCGCCCGCTTCTTTCTCCATCCCCATCTGCGATAGGCGATACCGGAGCGCGTTGCGCGTCAGCCCGAGCAGCCGCGCGGCCTGGCTCTTGTTGCCTTCCGCGCGCCGCAGCGCCTCGCGGATAATCGCCCGCTCGTACTCGTCGAGCGTCATGCCTTCCGGCAGGAAGTCATCCGTGGTCTGGCGCACCGCGCGCGGTGCGGTATCGAGCCGGATATCGGCTGCGTCCAACCGCTCGCCTGAACACAGCACGATGCTCCGCTCGATGACGTTCTCCAATTCCCGCACATTGCCCGGCCAGTGGTACCCGAGCAGTTTCTCGATCGCCGCTTCGCTAATCGATTCCACGCGGCTGCCGTTCGCCTTGGCGAGCTTCCGCACGAAGTGCTCGGCCAGAAACGGAATGTCCTCGGGCCGCGCGCGCAGCGGCGGCATGTTGATCGGCACGACGTTCAGCCTGTAGTAGAGGTCCTCGCGGAAGGTTCCCTGCTCGAGCGCGGCGCGCAGGTCCTGGTTGGTCGCCGCGACGATGCGAACGTCGATGTGCCGCGTCTTGTTGCTGCCGAGCCGTTCGAATTCCCGCTCCTGCAACACGCGCAGCAGCTTCACCTGGATGTTGGCCGGCACGTCGCCGATTTCGTCCAGGAACGCCGTCCCCGTGTCGGCCTGCTCGAACTTGCCCGGCTTGGGGTTGTTCGCGCCGGTAAAGGCGCCCTTCTCATAGCCGAACAGCTCGCTCTCCATGAGATTTTCGGGGATGGCGGTGCAGTTGATCTTTACGAACGGCCGGTCGTGCCGCGGCGAATGATAATGGATCGCGCGCGCGATCAGGTCTTTCCCCACGCCACTTTCGCCGGCCAGGAGCACGGTCGCCCGCGTCGGGGCCACCCGGTCCACGGTGGCGAAAATCTCCTGCATCAAGGGGCTGCGCCCGATGATGTTGTCGAACTCGTACCTGTGTCCAAGCTCCTCGCGGAGTTTGCGGTTCTCGTCCTGAAGCGCACGAAGGTCGAGCGCCTTGCGGATGACCGTGGTCAGGTGGTCCAGCGAGAACGGCTTCAGCAGGAAATCCGCCGCGCCCGCTTTCATCGCCTCGACGGCGGTTTCCACCGTGCCGAACGCGGTCATCACGACGATCGGCGTGCGCGTGTTCTGGCGCCGGATGACGGCGAGCATTTCGAGGCCGCTCATTCCGGGCAGCCGCAGATCCGTAAGCACGAGGTCAGCCCGGTCGGCCACCTTCAGCGCCTCTTCGGCCGAGCCGGCCTTATCGACTTCAAAATCGGCCGAGCGCAACTGAAGCTCAAGCACGCGGCGGAGCTTCTCTTCGTCCTCGACAATCAGGATGCGGTTTTTCATTGCTACACGAAAGGCAGGAACACGCGAAACACGCTGCCTTTTCCCTGCTCGCTTTCGACGGTTATTTTACCGCCGTGGAGGTCCACAATCTTGGAAACGATGGCCAGCCCGAGCCCGATCCCGTCTTTCTTCGTCGTGAAGAATGGGTTGAAGATGTTTTCCATCTGCTTGGGATCGACGCCCTGGCCCCGGTCGATAACGGAGATCTCCACCATGCCGTCCACGAGGCGCGTCTTCATCGTCACGACCCCGCCGGCCGGCGTGGCCTGTGCGGCATTCAGAATCAGGTTATAGACAACGCGCTCCATCAGCTCGGAGTCGAACTCGAACGGCCGGACATCGGGCGAATAGTTCTTGTAGATCGTCACTTCTCCGCCGGCGCGGTCGCGTTGCAACTGAGCAACCGCGCGATCGCAGGTTTCCGTCAGTTCCGCCTTCTGCAGCTTCAGTTCGAGCGGCCGCGCGAACTCGAGGAAGCGCGTGACCAGCGAATTGATGCGGTCCACCTCGGCGGAAATAAACCCGGCGAGTTCGGAAGCAATCTCGTTGCCCTCCGGCAGGCTCTTCACGAGCATCTCGGCGGAGCCCCGCATGGTTCCCAGTGGGTTGCGCAGTTCGTGCGCCAGGCCTGCCGACAACTGCCCGAGGGCCGCCAGCCGTTCCGACCGCCGCACGGCGGCTTCGGCCTCCTGGAGGTTGATGTTGGCCTCGGCAAGTTGGTCGGCTACCGCCTGCGCCCGCCTCGCTTCCACGCGGTTGGCTTCGGCCAGCCTCTGCGTGAGGTAACCGATCACCGCCAGGAAGGTGAGCCTCAGGCTGAGCTCCGAAATCTGGTCGGCGGGAAGGGTATACCGGTTCCAGTCCACCCTGAGCAGGAAAAGAAGGTAGGTGGCGCACGCCAGCACGGTAAAGAAGACCGTTCCCCCAACGCCCAGTGTAGTGGCGGCCGAGACCACGGGAATCAGCAGGATCCAGTAATAGCTGCTTGTGATCCCGCCCGAATCCAGGATGATGAGATAGCCCAGCGCAAGCTTCAAGAGGTTGGCGGCGATGCTCCCGCGCCTTGTCGTAAGCGCCGGGATCTTCGGCTCGACGACCTGGAACAGCGCCAGCAGGAAGAGCGCGGCAACGAAGTGCGCATCCCGTTCGGGCCCGGCGGCGGCGACGATGGCGAACAGCGCCAGCCAGACCAGATCCTGAATTCTGATTTTCCAGCCCGCCACGGAGTCATCTTAGCAGGGGCTTGTGATTCGAGGTCTGAATTTGTGCCAAAATGTAAATTCGTCCCACCATGAGTTACCCCGAATTCACCCAGACCGATCCCGAGCGCGAATCGCGAGGACTTGCAGCCGCCGGCGAGACGCGAATCGGTGAAACAGAAAACGACCAGCCGTCCCGCCAGGATGGCGCACCCGCTGGAGAATCTTTCGGAGACATCCTTTCCGAGTTCGAGGAGTCGCAGCGCCGGGCTTCGGAAGGCCGAACCGAAAGCCGCCAGGGAACGGTGGTTGCGGTCTCATCGGAATTCGTCTTCGTCGATATCGGATTTAAGACGGAAGGCACCATTCCGGTTGCGGAGTTCCGCGATCCCTCCGGCAATCCGGACGTGAAGGAGGGCGACCAGGTCATCGTGACCATAAAGGGTCGCGGCTCCGACGGCTACTACCTGCTCTCAAAGATCAAGGTGGAGCGTCCGAAGGACTGGTCCTCGCTGGAGAGCGCGTTCGCCGAGAAGCGCACCATCGCCGGAGTCGTCACAGGAGTCGTCAAGGGCGGCCTTTCGGTGGACGTGGGCGTGCGGGCGTTCATGCCCGCCTCGCGCAGCGGCGTCCGGGAGACGGCAGAACTCGAGCAACTGGTCGGGCAGGACATCACCTGCAAGATCATCAAGCTCGACGTCGCCGACGAGGATGTGGTGGTGGACCGCCGCACCGTTCTTGAAGAAGAAGAGGCCAAAGCGCGCGAGGAGAGCTTCGCCGCGCTCCAGGAAGGCGCCGTCGTCCGTGGGACCGTGCGGACGCTGACCGACTTCGGAGCGTTTGTCGATCTAGGCGGCGTGGACGGCCTGCTGCACGTGGCCGACATCTCGTGGGGCCGCGTCGGCAAGCCCGCCGACGTGCTGTCGGCCGGCGAGTCCGTCGAGGTCAAGATCCTCAAGATCGACCGCAAGAGCCGCCGCATCTCCCTGGGGACGAAGCAACTGCAGCCGGACCCCTGGTCGCTGGCCGACACGAAGTACGTCGTTGGCGAGCGCGTGCGCGGCAAGGTGACGCGGGTTGTGGATTTCGGCGCGTTTGTCGAGCTCGAACCCGGCGTTGAGGGCCTGATCCGGCTGTTCGACCTCACCTGGTCGAAGAAGCCGGTAAAGCCGAAGGACATCGTAAAGCCCGGCGAACTGGTCGAGGCCGTCGTCCTGAACGTGAACGGAGCGGACCGCAAGATCGGCCTGGGCTTGAAACAGGCCCTGGGCGATCCGTGGGACGAAGCCGTCAAGAAGTACACCGCCGGCACCATCATTGAGGGAAAGGTCCTCAATATGGCCAAGTTTGGCGCTTTTGTCGACCTCGGCGAAGGCATCGAGGGCATGATTCACGTCGGCGACATCACCGCGGAAAAGCGAATCGAGCATCCGCAGGATGTGCTGAAGGTGGGTCAGGTCGTGAAAGCGGTTGTGCTCGAAGCCGACCGCGAAAGGCGCAGGATTCGCCTCGGCATGAAACAGCTCCAGCCGACTTCGACCGACGAGTACATCGCGGAGCACAAGGCCGGCGACGTCGTCACCGGCCGCGTGATCAGGGTCGGAAAGACTGAAGCCGAGGTTGAACTGGGAGAGGGCCTGAAGGTATCCTGCCCGCTGCCCAAGGACGCCGGCAAGAGCCGCGAACAGGCCGCTCCGGCAAGTACTGACGTTTCGTCGCTGTCTGCGATGCTGGCCGCGAAGTGGAAGCAGGGGAAGTCGTTGAACTCCGAGTCCATTGGCGAACCGATGCGGCCGGGGCAGGTCCGGAGCTTCCGTATCGCAGGCCTCGATCCCGCTAAGAAGCGCATCGAATTGGAACTCGTCTAGCTAGCTTAACCGCTCCCTTGCGGCCGCTGCTCGGCAACGGCATCAAACCGAGCCGCAACACGAGGGAGCGGACCTTCCCGCGCCGTTCAATCCCCCCAAAAGCCCGAGCGTCGGAAAATTCATCACACCGTTGCAGGTCCCCGCACAGCCCCGGCGCCCACAGGCACGCATATAACTCATGTTAAAGGATTTGTCTTTTCGGATAGGTTGGTCTGCGATTTGCTCAAAGCCTTGTGACATGATCGCACCGGCTTCGACACTCACTGCTTCAGACGAACACCTGGTTGAACGCGTACGCGCGGGAGAGACGGGGTTATACGGCGTCCTGATGGTCAGGCACAACCGGCGGCTGCACTCGGTAGCCTCCCGCATCCTTCAGAGCGAGGCCGATGCCGAAGACGCCGTCCAGGAAGCCCATCTGCACGTCCTGGCGCGCCTCGATCAGTTTGCCGGGCGTTCCAGCTTTCTGACCTGGCTCACCAGGATCGTCATGAATGAGGCTTTGATGCGCCGTCGCGCGCGCAAGCCCTCCGTGACTCTGGATGCTCCGCCGGCGGATGGTGGAGCCAGCGTGGTCCTGATTTCGGGCGCCCGGAATCCGGAGCAGGAAGCGCTACGGGGGGAAATGCGCGGGCTTCTTCAATCCTCGTTGCGGGCGCTTCCAGAGAAGTACCGGGTTGTTTTCCGGATGCGCGAAGTGGACGAGGTGGATTCCGAGACGGTCGCGCTCAGGCTTGGAATCAGCCACGAGTGCGTGAAGACCCGCCTGCACCGGGCGAAGACCCTGTTGCGAAGGCGGCTCCGCAGCCGCATGGGATCGCTGCGCACCCGGACCGACGTCTTCCCGCTCGGGCGGAAGAGCAAGCGAGTCTCCAAAGCCGCATAGCATTTCTCAATTTCCGCATCACTTTGCTCTGACTGCACTTTCCGCTCCCGCCCCCGCGCGACGGTCTACGCGGGGAAACCCTGAACTGCCCAGGCGCATATATGTAGACAGAAGCCGGGGCTGGGAATGGGAACAAAAAACAAGCAAACAGTGCTGGGTTGGGTTCTGGCCGTAGTTCTGGCCGTGCCCGCTTTTCCCGCATCGAACGACAAGAACGATCCCGAGACGATCGGGAAGCGCGATGTCGGGAAGGGGATCAACTTCTATTCGATTCAGAAGGAGATTGCTATCGGAAAGGAGGCGGCGCAGGAGGTGGAGCGCGAGGCGAAGCTCCTCGACGATCCGGTGATCTGCGAGTACGTCAATCGTCTCGGCCAGAATCTGGTCCGCAATTCCGACGCAAAGGTACCGTTTACGATCAAGGTCATCGAGTCCGAAGAGGTGAACGCGTTCGCCCTGCCGGGCGGCTTCTTCTTCGTGAACTCGGGCCTGCTCCTCAAAGCGGACAACGAGGCCGAACTCGCAGGTGTGATGGCGCATGAGATCGCACATGTGGCCGCCCGCCACGGAACACGCCAAGCAACGCGCGGCGACCTCGTCAATTACGGCAGCATCCCGCTCATTTTCATGGGCGGTTGGGCCGGGTATGCCGCCCGTCAGGCCGCCAGTCTCGCCATTCCGCTCGGGTTCCTCAAGTTCTCGCGCGGCTTTGAGCGGGAGGCGGATATGCTCGGGCTTCAGTACATGTACAAAGCGGGCTACGACCCGACTTCGTTCGTGAACTTCTTCGAGAAGATTCAGGCGATGGAGAAAAAGAAACCCGGGACCATCTCCAGCATCTTTTCGAGCCACCCCATGACGGGCAAACGCATTCAGGCCGCGCAGAAGGAAATCCAGCAGGACCTGAAGCCCCAGCCGCAGTACGTCGTCGACACCTCGGAATTCCAGAAGATCAAGGCAAGACTCGATCGAATCGAAAACCGCCGCAAGGCCGACTACAAGGACATGAACCGGCCGACTCTGTGGCACACATCCTCGAGCGGCGATGACGACACCCGGGATAGCGGCCGTCCGACGCTAAAAAGGCGGGATTAGGTTGCAAATTGGGCTTGAAAGGTTTCGCAGCGGGGAGCGGGCCGGCCATCCCCGGCCCCTACAGGAAGCATCCATGTAGGGGCGACGCATGCGTCGTCCGTGGCCGGAGTACGCGCCGCGCCAATCGCAAAACGCAATCTAGAGCTTCTTCACATCGAGATCGCAGAGCGCTCCGTAGAGCGTATTGAATTCGACCTTGTCCGGCGCCGCGGGCAGTGGAATTGAGAACGGTGTCGATTCGCCTTCAACGCGAAGCTTGCCGGACACTACACCCTTGCCAATGGACGCCACGAACGGCAGTATTGTCCGGAATCCCTTGGAAACGCCGGTCTGCGTAATCGTGCCGTGGAACGTAACCCCTTTCTCATTCGGCGTGAGGCTGTATTGAACGGTGAGTTTGGGGTACTCCGTGCCGTAAACCCACTGGTCGAAGAACCACGACATATCGCCGCTGAAGTGCTTGTCCACGATGGCCTTGAAGTCCTCTGTGGACGCGTCCCGGCCGCGGTACGTGGAGACGAAATCGCGCATCATCGCGATAAACCGCGAGTCGTCCCGGGTCGAGAAATTCAGGAGCATCATCCGAAGCATGTGCAGCACGTAAGCGCCTTTGGCATACACGAGCCGTGAATAGGCATCAG
Source organism: Acidobacteriota bacterium (assembly GCA_023436715.1). Taxonomy (GTDB): domain Bacteria; phylum Acidobacteriota; class Terriglobia; order Bryobacterales; family Bryobacteraceae; genus Fen-330. Next base: position 65,643 of record JAEZIJ010000032.1, on the reverse strand, counting down.
GGTGCTTATCGGTGCTCAGGCGCCTGCCGAGCCAGATGGGGCCGGCATCCGAGGCGCGCACAAAGGAATCCCGCAGCGGGCTGGTGATTGCTTCCTTCTGTGCCTCGAGGTACGTTCGGAACTTGGCGTCGCCGCCGGTCACCTGGAGGTACACTCCAGCCGAGTAGTCCGCGAACCCCTCCGACAGCCACTCGTCGTGGTAGGTCCTGTTTCCGACCAGGTGCCCCCACCACTGGTGCGCCATCTCGTGCGGCCCCACCTCGTCGAGGAACTGCCGCGCGGACTTGCGGTGGCTGATGCCCCACTGGTTGCGAACCGTGGAATCGAGAAACGCCGTGTAGGGCATGAAGATCAGCGTCGGCCAACTTTGCCCGTAGTTGCTGGCCGGCTGCTGGCTGATTGACAGCGCCGGGAACGGCAGCGGGCCGAAAAAGCGCGTAAAGGTTCGAACGGAGTTGATCGCTTCCGTGAGAGCGGAGTTTGCCATGCCCGCGGTGCTGATCGACCCGGAAATTCCGTATTTCTGTGCGGATTCCCTGTCTTCCGCGATCATTTGCATCTCGCGCAATTCATTGTTCAGCCCCTCGTTCGTATACACGGTGATCTCGGTGCCGCCGTCGGTGGCCGACTTCGCCTTGAACTTTCCATAGTTAAAGCCGGCTACCGGGTACGGAATTTCCGTGTTCCACTCGGAAACGGCGAGTTTCCCCTCGGTGGAGCGCCGTACAAGCTTGCCCGTTGCGACAAGCATGAACTCCTTGGGCGATTGAAACTTGAGTTGGTAGACCGCGCGATCCGTGAACGGGTGGCCAGGGGTGTCGAGCTTCGGGTACCAGCTAGTCCTGCTGCCGACGTAGAAGTTCCCCGATCCCGCGCTCTCCACCACCTCATCTCCGGCGTACTCCACTTTCCAGGCGCACTTTTGGCCTTTTTCAGTGGGCTTCGGAAGAATTACCCATAGGTCGGCGTCCTTTTTCTTGTCTTCCTGGATGAATTTCAGATCAACTGCTTCAGCCGCGATCTTCGAAACGCGCAATGTGGGGGCGAGCCGGACGTTCAAAAGGCGCGCCCCGGCGGCCAGCGACGCAAACTCGATTTCCGCGGATGCGCTGAGCTTGCCGTTCCTTTCGAGCACGACGTCGATTTTCGAAACCGCGGTATCTACCAGCGCACGCTCGGCCAGGCCGGCGCCGCCCGGCAGGTGGGCTGAGGCCCAGACGTCGAAGTTATTCCGGCCGGCCGAGCGCAGCAGTTGCACCTCATCCTCGCTTTGCGTGTCGATGACAAACAGGAAGCGCCCGCGCTTCTGCCCGTGGATGTCGGCGACCAGGAGGCGCTCCCTTGGCGAACAGAAACCGGCCACCACACGCGCCTCGATGTTCGTCCGAAGCGTCTCGCGAAACATCTTGCGGAAGTCATCGAGCAGGCCCGCGGCTCTCGGGGGAACCGCCACGGCCCGCGCGCTCCGTCCGGCCGTGAGGGTCTCGAGCGTCTGGTCGGTGGCTATCAGCACGAGTTCCTTGAACGGCTCTTCCAACTCGGGTTGTCCGTCGGTAAACCGCCGGAGTTGGTTGCGCTCGATTTCGCTGCGCGGTTTGAGCGAGAAACTGGCGTCGCCAATAAACACCGCGCCTGCCGCACGCCCGCCGACGGGCGCAAGCAAATACAGATTTCCATCCTTGAAGTGGAAAGTGCCGTCCGTCGATTCGAACGTCACGTTTTCGAGAACGAACGAGCGGTTCGAATCCAGACCCACGGTACGCAATTGCTGATAGTGGGCGAGGAGTTCGTGGTCAGGTGCAGTGGAGTAATTCGTATCGGCAGCAAGGGCGCAGGCTGCCACAGCCGCGGCAATCCCAAACCTCTTCAACATTTGCGGACCAGTATATCCGAATTGTTCGGGAGTGCAAGGAGAAACAAAAAGGGCGGAGTCGCGGCCCCAGACCGCGCCTCCGCCCGGATGACTTACTTACCTCAGCGCGTAGGAGCTGAGGACCTTCAGGTAATTCGCACGGAGGAACGAATTCGGATCGGCCACGGAGCGCTGGCTCATGCTGCCCTGCATCTGCTTGATCGATTCGTATTCGTGCTCCTCCATCCACGTGACGAGTTCCGATTGGACCGTCTTGAGGTAGTCGATGCCCTTCTTCAGGACGGCCGAAGCCATCTCGACCACCTGTGCGCCGGCCATCATCGCCTTCAGCACGTCGTAGGAGGTGTGAACGCCGCCCGTGACCGCCAGGTCCGTCTTCACCCGGCCCGAGAGGATCGCCACCCAGTGCAGCCGCGTCAGCAACTCGTATGAGTTGCTCAGTTGCAGGCTGGGAACGATCTCGAGCGCTTCGAGGTCGAAATCGGGCTGGTAGAAGCGGTTGAAGAGCACGAGTCCGTTCGCGCCGGCCTGCTCCATCCGCTGTGCCACGTTCGCCATCGCGGTGAAGTACGGCCCGAGCTTCACGGCCACCGGAATCCCCACGCTGGCTTTCACTTCCCTCACCAGCTTTACGTGGGCGTCCTCGACCTGCTGGCCGCTGACATCCAGGCTGGTCGGGATCGTGTAGATGTTCAGCTCGAGCGCGTCCGCGCCGGCTTCCTCCATCTTCTTCGCGTAGCGGGTCCAGCCGCCGGACGACGTGCCGTTCAGGCTGGCGATGACCGGAATCTTTACCGCCGCCTTGGCCTTGCCGATCTGTTCCAGGTACGCCTCCGGCCCAATCTTGTAGCTGGCAAGGTCGGGGAAGTAGGAGAGCGACTCTGCGTAGCTCTCCGCCCCGCTTGACAGATGCCTGTCAAGCTCCATGCTCTCCAGTGCGATCTGCTCTTCGAACAGCGAGTGCATCACCACCGCCGCCGCACCGGCATCTTCCATCTTTTTGATGTTGCCGATGTCCTCGGTCAACGGCGTGGCCGAGACCACCAGGGGATTCTTCAGGTTCAGTCCAAGGTACTTTGTCGAGAGGTCCATTACTTTGTCTCCTCCTTGGTTCCGGCCGGTGCCGGCTTGGCGTCTGCCTCGGCGTCGCTGCCGTTGCCCGGCATCGCGCCCATGTACTCGTACAGCTTAAAGCGCCTCTTCACGTCCGCTTCCGCCAGTCCGTAGAGCTCCTTCGCGATCTCCGGCTGGCTGTGCCGCAGCATCGAATAGCGCGTCTCGTTGTAGATGTACTTGTCGAGCGCCACAGTAGGCGTTCTCGAATCCAGTTGCATCGGGTTCTTGCCCTGTTTGATCAGGTCGGGGTTGTAGCGCATCAACGGCCAGTAGCCGCTCTGCACCGCCGCCTTCTGCTGGTCGAGCCCGTGAATCAGGTCGTAGCCGTGCGCGATGCAATGGGAGTAGCAGATGATGAGCGACGGCCCGTCATACGCTTCGGCTTCGAGAAACGCCTTGATGGTCTGCATGTCGTTCGAGCCGAACGCCACGCGCGCCACGTAGACGCTGCCGTAGCTCATGGCCATCATCGCGAGGTCCTTCTTCGGCCGCGGCTTGCCGCCGAAGGCGAACTTCGCCACCGCGCCGAGCGGGGTGGCCTTGGACATCTGGCCGCCCGTGTTGGAGTACACCTCGGTGTCGAGCACCAGGATGTTCACGTTCTCGCCGGAAGCGAGCACATGGTCCAGGCCGCCGTAGCCGATGTCGTACGCCCAACCGTCGCCGCCGATCGCCCACACGCTCTTCTTCACCAGCATGTCGGCTATGGCCGCGAGGTCCTTCGCTTCGGCCGTGTTGAGGCCCGCGAGCTTCTGCTTGAGGATAGCCACGCGCTGGCGCTGTTCCTCGAGGCCCTTCTCGCCGCTCTGATCCGCATTGAGCAGCGCTGTCGCCAGCTCGTCGCCGATCACCGAAGAGAGTTTCTGGACCAGCTCCTTCGCGTACTTGTTCTGCTGGTTGATCGAGACCCTCATGCCCAGCGCGAACTCGGCATTGTCCTCGAACAGGGAGTTGGACCACGCCGGTCCACGCCCGTCGTTATTGACGGCGTAGGGAGTGGTCGGCAGGTTGCCGCCGTAAATCGACGAGCAGCCGGTAGCGTTGCCGCAGATGGCGCGGTCGCCGAAAAGCTGGCTCATCAGCTTGATGTAGGGCGTTTCGCCGCAGCCCGCGCACGCGCCCGAGAACTCGAACAGCGGCTGGAGCAACTGCGAATCCTTCACCTGCGCCAGGTTGAGCACCTTGCGGTCGGTATCCGGCAGCGCCTTGAAGAACTCCCAGTTCACGCGCTCGGATTCGCGCAGGGCCGGCTGGGGTTCCATGTTGATGGCCTTGTGCTTGACTTCCGTCTTGCTCTTCGCCGGGCAGACTTCCACGCACAGCGCGCATCCGGTGCAATCTTCCGGAGCGACTTGCAGCGTGTACTTCATGTCCTTGAACTCGCGCCAGCGGGCCGGGGAGGACTTGAACGTTGCCGGAGCCTTTTCGAGCAGGGCGCCGTCGTAGACCTTCGCGCGGATGGTGGCGTGCGGGCACACCATGACGCACTTACCGCACTGTATGCAGAGCGCCTCGTCCCACACCGGGATTTCAAGGGCGATGTTCCGCCGCTCCCACTGCGAAGTGGCGGTCGGGAACGTGCCGTCGGGCGGGAACGCGCTCACCGGGAGCGAGTCGCCGTTGCCGGCCACGATGGCGGCCGTCACCTTCTGCACGAACTCCGGAGCTTCCGCCGGCACCGGGGGCCGCATGTCGAAGGTGCTGGTAACCGCGGAGGGCACCTTCACTTCGTACATGTGATCGAGCGCCGCATCCACGGCCGCGTAGTTCTTCTGAACCACCGCCTCGCCGCGCTTGCTGTAGGTCTTCTTGATCGCCTTCTTGATCGCCTCGATAGCCTCGTCCTTCGGAAGAATGCCGCTGATCGCGAAGAAGCAGGTCTGCATGATGGTGTTGATGCGCCTGCCCATCCCGGTCTCTTCCGCAACCTTGTAGCCGTCGATGACGTAGAACTTAATCTTCTTGTCGATGATCTGCCGCTGCACCTTGCGCGGCAGGTGGTCCCAGACCTCGTCCGGACCGAACAGGCTGTTCAGCAGGAACACCGCGCCCGGGTCGGCCGACTTCAGCATGTCGTACTGCTCGAGGAACGAGAACTGGTGGCAGGCGACGAAGCTCGCCTTGCTAATGAGGTACGTGGAGCGGATAGGCTTGGGGCCGAAGCGCAGGTGCGAAATCGTGATCGCGCCCGCCTTCTTCGAGTCGTATACGAAGTAGCCCTGGGCGTAGTTGTCGGTGTCCTCGCCGATGATCTTCACCGAGTTCTTGTTCGCGCCCACCGTGCCGTCCGAACCCAGGCCGTAGAACAGCGCCCGGACCGTCTTCGGGTCTTCGGTCGAGAACGACTCGTCGTACTCGATGCTCGTGTTGGTGACGTCATCGACGATGCCCACCGTGAAGTGGTTCTTCGAGTTCGGCTTCGCCACCTCGTCGAACACGGCCTTCACCATCGCCGGAGTGAATTCCTTCGAGGAGAGCCCGTAGCGTCCGCTGATAATCTTCGGGAACGCCTTGAACGGCGCGGTGCCCGCGCTGACCGCTTCCGCGATCGCGGTAATGACGTCGCTGTACAGCGGCTCGCCCGCGGCACCCGGTTCCTTCGTGCGGTCCAGAACGGCAATGCTCTTCACCGTGGAAGGCAGAGCGCCAATGAAGTGCTCCACCGAGAACGGCCGGAACAACCTGACCTTCAGGACGCCTACCTTCTCGCCCTGCGCGTTCAGATACTCCACCGTTTCCTGGGCGGCTTGGGCGCCGGAGCCCATCATCACGATGACCCGCTCGGCATCCGGGGCGCCCACGTATTCGAACAGCTTGTACTGGCGTCCGGCCACCTTGGCGAACTTATCCATCACGTTCTGCACGATGGCGGGGCAGGCCAGGTAGAAGGGATTGACGGTCTCGCGCGCCTGGAAGAACACGTCCGGGTTCTGCGCCGTCCCACGCAGCACCGGGCGGTCCGGGGTCATGCACCGGGCGCGGTGCGCGCGCACCAGGTCGCCATCGATCATCGCCCGCATGTCGTCGAAGCTGAGTTGCTCGACCTTGTCGACTTCGTGCGAAGTGCGGAATCCGTCGAAGAAGTGGAGGAACGGCACCCGCGCTTCGAGCGTGGCTGCGTGCGCCACGAGCGCCAGATCCATCGCTTCCTGCACGGAGTTCGATGCCAGCAGCGCAAAGCCCGTCTGCCGCGTAGCCATCACGTCGCCGTGGTCGCCGAAAATCGACAGCGCGTGCGCCGCTACCGTGCGGGCCGTAACGTGGATCACTGCCGACGTGAGTTCCCCGGCGATCTTGTACATGTTGGGGATCATCAACAGCAGACCCTGGGATGCCGTGAACGTAGCTCCCAGAGCGCCGGCCTGCAAAGCTCCGTGCAGCGCACCAGCGGCGCCACCCTCGCTCTGCATCTCAACAACCGTGGGGACGGTACCCCAGATGTTCGGTTTTCCCTTGGCGGACCACTCGTCCGACCACTCGCCCATCGGGGACGAAGGGGTAATCGGGTAGATAGCGCAGACCTCACTCACGTGGTACGCCGAGTAAGCCGCCGCCTCATTCCCGTCGATGGTTACTTTTGGTCTTGTCATTGGGTTTCGATCTTCCTCTGGAATATTCCTTCGGTGGCGCAGAACGTGCGTCCGCCCCACGATGTGGAAGCGAGATAGAACATTTATTATAGGACGGTTAGGTCCGATACGGACTCCGAGCGAACATCAGCTCATCCTGCACGCCTCTTGCCAGCCCTTGCTTTACTTTCACATTTCCTGTAACTTATCGAGGGGAAAGGACCCCCATCACCGCCCTCCCGCAGGCGGCGAACCGCGTTTGGGTGAAAAGCCCCAATATCAACGTGAGAAATCGCTCAAAGAGGTGAATATGACTTCATTTCCGTGGGGAAAAACGCTGCCCGGGATGGTCTGTGCTTTCGCGAAATCTTCAAGAACGCCGATGGAAGCGCAGCCGCGCTGAACCAGGACGGCAGCAAGAACTCGCCGTCGAATCCCGCGCGGCTGGGTACGATTGTGGCCGTCTACACCACTCCATCCAGCGGCGAGTGCGTGGATGGCGCGATCAATCCGCTAAACCCGTCCGGGTCGTCAGGCTTCACCCGCCCTCGTGTGCGGCATTTCCCAGATCAACTTCCGCTTGCCTGAGTCTGCCAACAACTTGCTTGGCAACAAGTACTACATCCCGCTTTTCATTAATCTCTACCCCAGCGAACCGTCGTACCTCTACGTGACGCCGTGAAAGGGGCGGGCGGAAGCCCGCCCCCGTTCCCGCTATTGCCGCAGGGTAATCTTGGCCGGCGGGCTGCACACCCGCTGGCCGGTGGTGGCGTTCAGCCCGCAGAGCACCACTTCGGTGGTCATCGCGGGCAGGTCCGCCGGTACGCGGATGTTCACCTGCTCCATGCCCGTGAGCGTGGGAGCCGGTCCGGCGTAATCCGGCATCGCGATCTCGCGATCGTGGAGCTTCGCCGTAATCGTCCCCGGCGTCACCGGCAGCCCGGTCGCGAAGATGACGACTACGCTGCCCACCTCCGCGGGATTCGTCGCGCTGTTGACCGAGTAGTCCTGGTTCAGGATGCCGTGCGGGAAGATCCCCGGGCTGACACCAGCCAGCGCCACCGTCACCGGCGCGCTCGCGGCCCCGTCCACCGTAATCGCCAACCGCGCCGAAGCCTGCGCTCCCAGCTCAGCCGGGACGAGCAGGTTGATCTGCGTGTCGCTGACGTAGAACAGCGTCGACGCCAACCCGTCGAACGTCGCCGTTACCGAAGTCCCCGCCAGGTTGCTCCCTTTAACCATCGCGATCGAACCCGGAGCCACCGGACCCGCCGCGTAGGTCGCCGAGTGACTGACGCTATCCACCTTCGGTCCGGGCGGCCTGGGCGCGGTAACCGTCAGCTTCACTGGCAGATCCACTGTGCCCGCGTAGGTTCCGGCATCGATGTGCAGCGTGGCCTCGTACACGCCGGGCGCAAGGTTCTTGGGCGACGCCCAGATCCACGCATTACCCTGCGGATCGTGGCGGAACCGGACCCATCCCGAACCTGTCTGGTAAGTGACCGACATGGTGTACGAGAGCGATCCGCCGCCATCGTTGACGATGACGAACCAGTCGCCCTTTTCCGCCCCGCCGCTCTCGGCCGTGTACTCGAACGGCGAAGCCTTTACGCTCAGCTTGGGGAAGAGCGCCGCGCACTCTCCACCGGACTGGCAATCGGCCGGCGGCACTAACGCCAGGAACCGTGGCAAGGGGTCCTTCCCGGTCGCCTGCGCAACCGTTGAAACCGGTCCCAGCATTACGGATTGCTTCGCCACCGGAACGTCGCTGCCTCCCAGGTACGGAATGGCCATGAATGTCGGGATTTCGGCCGTCGCCCGGGTCGTCGGGTTAGCATCCACCACTTCGAAGACGACCTGCCCCGCTCCGCCCACGAGCGGAACCTCCGCCGCGCCGGCGGGCGCCACGGTTCCGGAGCCAGGAGCCGCCGGCGTGTAAACGGGCGCTCCGCCCGCGACGTTCGCCTCCGCGCCGTCAACGCGGGCCAGCAGCAGCGAACCGGCCGCTACCGGAGTGTACGCGCCGGCTGAGCGTTCGAACGCCAGGTCGCCGCCGCCGGTGGGCGTGCCGGCATCGGAACCCACAATCACATCTGGCACGAAGACCCGTGCGCCGGCCGGGAAACCGGAGTACCTGACAATAAACCGCGTGCCGGTGTCTGCGCCGGGACCACGCTTCTGGAAGGCGCCGTTGAACCCTTGAGTGAGCCGGGTGCTTCCTGACCGCGTCTTGGCGGCAATCAGGCCCGGCATGGAAATCTCCGCCGGCGTCGGCGAAGAGTAGCAGTTGATATTGGCGGCTCCGGCGCCCACCAGTAGCGACCGGCTGGGCATGCCCACCATCACCTGAGTCTCGGTGAACATCAAGTCGCCGCCCATGCTCCCGAGCGCTGCCTTCACCGGGGTGGTGTTGTCCACGCCCTGGGACGCAACGGCTCCGCGCAGATTGCCGACCCGCAATGAGATCGAGCCGGTGGGCGACAGAGTCGCATTGATCCCGGCGAAAGTAATGCCGTTCCCGATCAGCGTCGGGACGGCTCCGGCCGAGCTCGGGCCGCTGCCGTTATCTACCGTCAGCACCGCATCCGCCACACCTGTGGTCGAGACGCGATTCGTAATCGGGACGGAGAGGAATACCAAAAGCGCGCCGCGGAGAGTGCCGCCGGGCGTTCCGCCCGTGCAGTTCAGAACGACGTCGCCCATCTGCTCCGCCAAGCCCTCCGAGCGCACGAAAGGCGACGCACCCGCCGGCATGCACACAAGGGAAGCGCCGGCCGCGTGCGTCGCCAGCGCCACAAGGAATGTTGAAATTACCAGGAATTTTCCGATCTTCGACATTTCGTAATCCTTTTACGAGTTTGGTTGACGCCGGTCGAAGAGCGAAGAACCTGAAAGGGAGGGCACACAACGGGTACGGACCAGCGGGACGCGGGGAAAGTTCATTATGTCATCAGCACAGCTTTTCGGCAAGGGCAGTGTAGAATAACGCCTTATGCGCCTTGTCTGCTCGTTGCTGTTCTCGCTTCTCGCCGGTTCCTGTTTTGCCGCGGAACCATATCGGAAGCCGCCCAAAGAGATACTGGACGTCCTCCACGCGCCCGCTACCCCGGCCGCCATTGTGAGCCCCACAAGGGATACCATGCTGCTAGCGGAGCCGATGCGCTATCCGCCGATCTCCGACGTCGCTCAGCCCATGCTGCGCCTGGCAGGCGAGCGGATCAACCCGATCACCAACGGGCCGCACGGGGCGCGCACCATCGTGTCGCTTGCCGTGCAGAAGATCGTGGGAGGAGCGCCGGTGAAGGTCGCGCTGCCCGCGGGCACCCAGTCGGGCAGGCCCGTATTCAGCCCGGACGGGAAGCGATTCGCGTTCCCCGTCGTTGCACCGGGAGGCGCCGAGTTGTGGGTCGCTGATGCCGCCACGGCCAAAGCCGGCCGGCGCGGGACGCTGCGGCTCAACACCGTGCTGGGAGACGCAATCCGGTGGATGCCGGACAGCCGCACTCTGCTCGTGCAACTCATCCCAGCCGCACGCGGCAAGGCGCCCGCCGGGTCGCGCGCGCCGGCCGGCCCCGTAGTTCAGGAGAGCTACGGCAAGGGCGCGCCGGTCTGGACGTTGCAGGACCTCCTGAAGAACCCGCACGACGAAGACTTGTTCGATTATTACGCCGGCTCTCAACTCGCATTCGTAGACAGCGGGACCGGCGCGGCCACGCCAGTGGGCAAACCAGCCGTCTTCGAGACCGCCTCTCCCGCCCCCGGCGGCAAGCACCTGCTCGTGACCCGCATCCACCGGCCGTATTCCTATCTCTACGCGAGCGAGTCGTTCCCCAAGGACGTCGAGGTCTGGGATCGCGCGGGCAAGGTGGTCTATAAGGTCGCCAGCCTGCCGCTGGCCGATTCGGTTCCCGTCGATGGCGTGCCCACCGGCCCGCGCGATTGCACCTGGCGCCCGACCGAACCGGCCACGCTGGTCTGGGTGGAGGCTCTCGACAAGGGCGACCCCAAGGTGGATGTCCCCTTCCGCGACCGCCTGCTGACGCTCAAGGCGCCGTTTTCCGGGTCGCCGGCCGAGGTAGTGAAGACCGAGCAGCGGCTGGTGAGCCTACAGTGGGGGGAGAAGGACGGGCTGGCCCTCGTCCGCGATTACGAGCGCGCCCGCCGCTGGGTGCGCCTGCTCATGATTAACGCCGACCGGCCCTCCGAGCCCGCCCGCGTCATCTCGAGCCGCGACACGCGCGACCGCTACAGGGACCCCGGCGCGCCGGTCCTGCGCACCTTGCCCAACGGCCACCGTGTGCTGCTTCAGAACGGCGAGTCTATCTACCTCGCCGGCCAGGGGTCTTCTCCCCAAGGCGACCGGCCGTTCCTCGATCGCCTGAGCCTGAAGACGCTCGAATCCGAACGGCTCTTCCGCTCAGGGTCCGGCGAGTACGAAGACGTCGAGGCCGTGCTCGACGCCGCGGCGGGAAAGATCCTCACCGTCCGCGAGTCCCCGAAAGATCCGCCGAACTACTTCGTGCGCACGCTGGGCTCGGATGCGCAGCCCACGGCGGTGACCAGTTTCCCGGACCCCACACCCCAACTCCGCGGCATTACCAAGCAACTCGTGAAATACAAGCGGCCCGACGGCGTCGAGCTATCCTTCACGCTCTACCTGCCGCCCGGCTACAAGCAGGGCACCCGCCTGCCGACCGTCGTCTGGGCGTATCCGCTCGAATACAACGACCCCGCTACGGCCGGCCAGGTCGCCGGTTCCGACCAGCGCTTCACCAGGATCGCCGGCATGTCCCACCTGTTCTTCCTGCTGCGCGGATACGCGGTGCTCGATAGCGCCACCATGCCCGTGGTCGGCGACTTCAAAACCGCGAACAACACGTACATCGAGCAGGTGGTTGCCAGCGCGAAAGCCGCCATCGACAAGGCAGCGGAGATGGGTGTGACCGACCCCGCCCGCGTCGGCGTGGGAGGCCACAGCTACGGGGCATTCATGACTGCCAACCTGCTCGCGCACAGCGATCTGTTCCGCGCCGGCATCGCCCGCAGCGGCGCGTACAATCGCACGCTCACTCCGTTCGGTTTTCAGAGCGAGCGCCGCACGTTGTGGGAGGCCTCCGGCATCTATCTCAAGATGTCCCCGTTTATGTACGCCGACAAGCTGAAGGAACCGATTCTGCTTATCCACGGAGAGGCCGACAACAACTCGGGCACATTCCCGATTCAATCCGAGCGCATGTACCAGGCGATCCGCGGAAACGGCGGCAACGTCCGGCTGGTGATGCTGCCGTACGAATCTCACGGCTACGCGGCCCGCGAATCCATCGAGCACACGCTGTACGAGATGATCTCCTGGTTCGATAAATACGTGAAGGAATGAGGGCGGAGTGTGGCACAGTCCGGGCGGCCTGTGCCACTCCTTATTGCGGCGCGCCGACGGTGAACTCGTGCTTCGATTCCACCATCTGGTTGCCCACTTCGTCCCGCAGGCTCAGCACGATCGCATACGTTCCCGGGCGCACTTTGTTGTCCAGGTTGAGGCTGAACGCGCCCGGAAGATACTTCTTCGGGTAGAACGATTCCCCTTGCTCGGTGGCGGCGTCCGGCTGCGAATACATCGTGTTCCCGGCCGGGCCGATCACCGAGACGCCATAGGAAACGTCCATGCGGTTCTTTTCTCCCAGCTTGTAGCCCACGATGTCGAACCGTACCCACACGCTCTCGCCGCGGCGATACACCGGCGTAACAAGCTGCGCGCTCTCTTCCTCCGAACGGAAAAACCTGAAGTTCCGGGCGGTGATCGTCTCGCTCGGTTCCACTTTTCTTCCGCGGACGGGAAACTCGATTGTGGTCTTCGCTTCGCGGGAGGCGAGTTTATCCTCCACGGTGACCGCGATCCGGTATGCGCCAGATAGCGCAAGCGGCGGGATGAGAAAGCTCTGCCGGACGACGGGAAGCCAGTCCTTGTCCTCCGCGGCGAGCGTAGCCTTCACTTCCTGCCGCGCCGGCTCCGCGATCGGGATTCCGTCGGGATCCAACGCTTCCATCCGGCACACGAGATCGACTTTGGCATCCGGGGAGACCTGATATCCCGCGACTCTGAACTTCAGGAACACGGTCTCGCCGGTATTAAATCCCGCGGCGGCGCCGATCTGCGGGCCATCTTCGTACTGGTGAAGCGTCGGTGTGACGATCGAGAGCGGCTTGGCGCCCGCCAGGAAAGCGAGCGAAACAACCATTACGGACAACATAACTTCAGCAGGGCTGAGCCCTGTACCATTTTGAGCTATTTCAACACGGGTTGCGGGATCGCCGGCCCGAGTTGCAGAGGAATGTCCACCAGGGCCGCGCGTTCGTTTTCCGGTTCAGCATCATTGACCACGCGCAGCCGGTAGCCCGCTGGTGGAACGTCGAATAGCACGCGCCCATGCTCGGTTTCGGCCGGCTTCAACCGTCGCAGAAAGCCCAGCCACTCCGCCAGGCCCTCCCCGTTCGTCTGTTCCTGATACCGCTGGCCCCGCGCATCCACCAGGCTGAGCAGCGGGATGGCTGAGGTCGACGCGCCGCTGTTGGTCACCGAAACCTCAAGAGCCAGGAACTTGTTCGCCGGAATACGCACGTTTGGCTCCTCGCCCAACCGGTCCAGCCACTCCGCCTCGGTGACGGTGTAAATCAGCGCACCTGCCTGCGCCCGCTCTCCCATGGCGTACATTTTCAAGTTCGCTTCGGACGTGCTTCGAGGCGAGCAACCCACAGCTATGGCGCACAGTCCGACGGCAGCCGCCGCTTCCAGGAACTTCCCCATTCTCCGCATCTCCGCCCTACATCGTACCCCAAGCGAAGTATGATATCCCAGTGCTGAACGGAAGACTCAGGACCGCCGCCGTCCTCCTGGCAGCCGCCGTGCTGCCGTGCGCCGCACAGCCCAGGTGGTGGATGGACGAACCCGTCCGCCTCGTGCAGACCAACCTGCGCGAGACCGACGCCGCACTCGACCCCGCCCGGCTCGTCGAACAGGTCTCCGGCCTCGGAGCCAATGCCCTCCTGTTCGGAATGGGCGGCATCACCGCGTATTACCCGACGAAGACCCAGTTCCACTATCCCAGCCCGTTCCTGCCGCCCGGCCGCGATCTGTTCGGCGACGTGCTGCGCGAAGCCCACGCCCGCGGTATCCGCGTCATCGGCCGCTTCGATCTCAGCAAGACTCAGAAGGCGGTCTACGACGCGCACCCCGAGTGGTTCTTCAAGCGTTCGAACGGCGATCCGGTCGTCTACAACGGCACCTACGCCACCTGCATCAACGGAGGCTACTACCGCGGGCACGCGCTCGCCATACTTTCCGAAGCCATCGAACGCTACCACGTGGACGGCCTGTTCTTCAACATGTTCGGCAATCCGAGCGCGGATTACAGCGGCAACCCCATGGGCCTGTGCCGCTGCGACGCCTGCCGCGCGCGCTTCGAAGCCCGCTACCACCGGCCCCTGCCTGAATCGCCCGGCGCCGAATACCGCGAGTTCATGGAAGCGGCGAAAAACGAGGTGGCGGCGAGCATCGCCGAACTCATTCATCGCAAGCGGCCCCGCGCCGCCTTCCTGACGTACATCGAGCAGCACGTCGATGGCATCATGTCGGAATCGAACACCGCGGTCGATCGCCCGCTGCCGCTCTGGCCCTATTCGGCGAGCGACAACGTGAACCGCGCGCGTAATTCCCAGCCGTCGAAAATGGCCTTCAACCTTTGCATGTCCTTCGTGGACATTCCGTACCGCTTCTCCACCGTGCCGCCGGCGGAGATTCGAACGCGGCTGTATCAGAACATGGCGAACGGCGCGGGCCCCGCGTTCGCAATGCTCGGTACGCCCGATCAGGACGACCGCAATGCGCTCGTCGCCGCGGGTACCGTCTTCGACTGGCACAAGAAACACGCGGACCTCTACGCGGGCCACCAGAGCGCCGCCCGCGTGCTGCTGCTCGGAATGGGCGCGCGCCAGGCGGATTACCGCGGCTTCTTCCGCATCCTGAGCGAACGGCACATCCCCTTCGCCGTCTCCGATAATCTTGACGCGCTCGGCCGCGGCCCATGGGATCTCGTGATTGCGCCCGATGGCGCCAAGCCCGTACGCCGCTGGACCGGCACACGCTCGGCTTACTTCCGCATCCGCGACCACGCGCTCTTGCCGTCCCTCAAAGGCACGGACATCGTCTTCCTCGACGGAGAGTATCTGGAAACCGAAGGCCCCAGCCCGCTTACGCTGATTCCGCCCGCGCGCTACGGCCCGCCGGAAAAAGTCTGGACCGACAAAGTGGAAACGGACAAACCCGGCTTGCTGATCACCGCCCTGGGCGCGGGCCGAGTTGCGTGGCTGCCCTGGCAGGTGGGAGCGCTTTACCACCGGCACAGCTCCCCGCCTCACGCCGCGCTGGTATCGGATCTCATCGACAGCCTCCTGCCACGCGGCCGGCAGCTCACCACCAACGCTCATCCGCTAGTCGAGATCACGGTGATGCGCCAACCCGCGCGCGCCCGCACCCTGGTGCACTTCGTGAACCTCTCGGGGCACTCGCAGACGGCATGGTTCGAGCCCGTTCCAATGAACAACATCAGGGTCGAACTCTCGGAAGAATTCAGGGCGGGAACCGTCGCCGGCACCGGGGAGAAACTCAACCTCTCCACACGTGACGGCAAAACGGCGTTCACGCTGCCGCGGCTCGGGGCCTACGAAGTGGTCGTCCTCGACTCGCCCCGCGCGAACCGGTAGATCACCATCAAAACGGCCAGCACCGGCACGGCCAGCAGCAGGCCCAGGAAGCCGAACATCGCCCCGCCGAGCAGCACCGCAAGGAACACATACAGGGGCCGGATTTGCAGCCGCCGCCCGATGATCCGAGGCGTCAGCCAGTAGCTTTCAAGCGTTGACACGGCAACGAACACCCCGAGCACGCCCAACGTCCGCTCGAGACCGATCCGGCCGATCACGGAGACGCCAACGGAGAGCAATAGCGCAATCACCGAGCCGAAGTGCGGAATCACGCTCAGGAAACCGCACACCGGGGCCACCACGAACCACAGCGGAACGCCGAGCAGCCAGAATCCGATCATGTATAGCCCCGACAGGATCAGGCAAACCACAATCTGCCCGCCGATGTAGGCCACCAGCGTGCGGCCGATTTCCCGAAGCAATCCGAGAACGCTGCGCGGTTCTCCGCCCCCCTTGCGCTTCATCAGCGCTTTCGAGAGCGCCTCCTCCGCCGGCCCGGGACCGGCTTGGCGGTCCCGGTTCACGTCGTCCTTGCTCATACGCCTGTTAGACGCGCCCCGTCACCCCGCGGGTGCAGTCGCACTGTTGTAATCTCAAACAAGCGAGGGACTCATGAAATTACCCATTTTTGCCATACTTCTGATGACTGGCTGTGCGCTCGCCCAGGCGCCTCCCGAGAGGATGCCGCCTTCCATTCGTACGGTTGGAGAAGCGACAGTGAAGGCGCGGCCGGACCAGGCGCGGATCGAGATCGGTGTCGTCACGCAGGCTTCCACCGCCCAGGCTGCGGGTTCGCAGAACGCGACCCGCGCCGATGCGGTCTTGCGCGAGTTGCGCGGCATCGCCGGCCCGAAGGCCGAAATCCGCACCACAAATTACACACTCGAACCCAACTACAGGGCTCCCAAGCCCGGCGGCGCGCCCGAGATCGCCGGCTACACTGCCCGCAACACGGTCGAGGTCGTCACCGCCGATCTCCCGGCCGTCGGCAAGCTCATCGACGGCGCCATGCAGGCCGGCGCCAACAACATACAGCGGCTCGAGTACACACTGAAAGACCGCGCGGCCGCTCACGCCCAGGCTCTGGGCGAGGCCGCCACGAAGGCGCGGGCCGATGCCGCAGTGATCGCGAATGCACTCGGCGTAACAATCCTTCGCGTGCTCTCCGCGGACGCCGGCGCCGAGACACCGGTCCGCCCGATGATGATGATGGCCAGGATGGAGGCCGCGCCAACGCCGGTCGAACCCGGAACGGTGGACGTACACGCCGTGGTCACCCTACAGGTCGAAGTGAGCCGCTGACGTCCTCCGCCCTGCCCCACGTGCGCCACGGTACAATCGCAAAACAAGATCGTCATGCGGAAACTCAGACTGTCCGTGGCGCCGCTTCTCACTGTAGTTGCGGCTCTTATTCTGCTCGTGAGTGCCGATCCGCGCTCTGCCGGTTCCGCCTCCAACGAGGAATTGCTCTGGCGCTACCGCAATCTCGGCAAGGCGCTTTTTGAAACGCCCACCACGGTTGCTCAATCCGCCGCGGAACTGAAAAAGGCCCTCGACCTTGCCCCGGATTCCTTCCGCGAACGGCTGAACTACGGCCTCGCCCTGCTGCGCTCCGGCGATGCGAAGGGCGCCATCGCCGAGCTGGAAAAAGCCCAGAAGCAGGACCCCGCCCCGCCCCATACCTGGTTCAACCTGGGCGTCGCCTTCAAACGCGAAGCGCGCTACCCGGAAGCCGTGCGCCAGTTCGAGCAGATGACGAAACTCGTTCCCGACGAGCCGGTCTCGCACTACAACCTTGGCCTGCTCTACAACCTTACGGGCCGGGAACAGGACGCGATCAGGCAGTTCGAAATCGCCGCGAAGCTCGACACAAAACTCGTCGCTCCCCGCTTCCAGCTCTACAACGTGTACCGGCTCCTCGGTAAGGAAGACGAAGCCGCCAAAGCCCTTGCAGTGTTCCAGGATGCCAAGGTCCGCCAGAAGGCCGCCGACGACTCCGAGGATATGGAGTGGTGCTACTACGCGGAGCTCTACGATCCCATCCAGGCGCGCCCCGCCGCCGAGACCGCTCCCGCCGCCGCACTCAAGTTTCAGGATCGCAAGCTCGCCGGCGCCGTGGATCCGAAATCCGCCGGCCTCCTCGTCATCGATTCCACCGGGGACGGCTCGTCCGACCTCCTCGCCTGGTCGCGCGACGGCATCCGCCTTTATCGCAAGGGTGCCGAACCGGTCGCGAACTCCGGCCTTGACGGCCTCAAGGGCGTGATCTCGGTCGCCGCCGGCGACTTCGACAACGACGAGCTTGCCGACCTCTCGATCCTCACCGAAAGCGGCCCGCTGCTCTATCAAAACGTGAAAGGCCGCTTCGAGAAGAAGGAGGCGGGCCTCCCCGCCGGACGCTTTG
Organism: Acidobacteriota bacterium; assembly: GCA_023436715.1. GTDB lineage: Bacteria > Acidobacteriota > Terriglobia > Bryobacterales > Bryobacteraceae > Fen-330. The sequence goes on along the minus strand of JAEZIJ010000032.1, from coordinate 47,924 downwards.
AATCGGCCGTCTGGATCGACTTCGACCACGATTACGACCTCGACCTGTTCCTGTTCGGAGCCAGGTCCGTTCTGCTGCGCAACGAGGGCGGGAAATTCGCGGACTACACCTCGCATTTCCCCTTTGCCCCAGGTCGTGCGATCGCGGCGGCTCCTTTGCGCGTCGTGCCGGATACGAAAGCTACCGACCTCGCCGTTTCCTACGCGGACCACGCCGGCGTCCTCTACAGCGACCAGATGCGAGGCGTTTACACCGCGGCTCCGCTCACGGTTCTGCCGGCCGGAGCGAAGTCGCTGCGCCCGGTCGATCTCGATAACGATAGCTGGATCGATCTCGCATTCACCGCGCCCTCGGGCGCCGGCGTTGCGCTCAACCGTGATGGCAAGTTCCGCGCCGCCGCGCCAGCCGCACCGGCAGGCGCGTTCGAATTCGCCGACCTCGAAAATCGCGGCATTTCCGACCTCGTCGCGGGCAGCGCCGTCTACCGCAACCTGGGGCTCACGAAGCTCGCCCCGGCCAATACTCCGGCCGGCTTCCTTCCCGCCGTCGCCTGGGCCGGTTCCGATTTCGACGCGGACGGCCGCGCCGACCTTGCCGCCGTCGCACCCGATGGCAGCGTTCACGTGTTCCTCAACCAGACCGCCACGAAAAACCAGTGGATCCGCGTCGCTCTCTCCGGCGTGAAGAACGTGAAGATCGGCGCGGGCACGGAGATCGAGGTCAAGGCCGGCGATCGGTATCAGAAGAAGATCTACGAAGGCGTGCCGCTGTTGTTCGGGCTCGGGTTGGCGCGGGAAATCGACACCGTCCGCATCAGTTGGCCGAACGGCCTCATCCAGAACCAGCCCAACGAAGCCGCCGCGCGCGCCGCCACTTACAAGGAAGCGCCCCGGCTTTCCGGCTCCTGCCCCATGGTGTTTGCCTGGAACGGACGCGAGTTCCAGTTCATCAGCGACGTGCTGGGCGTGGCCCCGCTCGGCGCCAGTTCCGGCGATGGCAGTTACTTCCCGGTGGATAGCGACGAGTACCTTCAGCTTCCCGCGGGTTCGCTCGTCCCTGTCAATGGCCGCTACGAAATCCGCATCACGGAGGAACTGCACGAAGTTTCCTACATCGACCAGGCCCGCCTGATCGCCGTGGATCACCCCGAGGGCGTCGAGCTGTTCACGAACGATAAATTCAAAGCGCCGCCGTTCCCCGAGTTCCGCCTCTTCGGCGTGAGCCGCCGGATCTATCCGCGCGCCGCCAGCAACGATCGCGGTCAGGACGTGCTCCGGAACGTGCTGCGGCACGACCGCATCTATGCCGCCGGCTTCCGGCACGATTACGCCGGACGCGCCGGAATGCACTCGCTCGATCTCGATTTCGGCCCGCAGGCCGCGCCCGCGAACCGCGCCATCCTGGTGCTCAACGGCTGGATCGATTGGGCCGACGGCAGCACCTTCATGGCGGTTTCGCAGGGCAGCCAGGGTGGACTCGTTATGCCCTACCTTCAGGTGAAGGACGCCGCCGGGCGCTGGCGCACAGTGATCGAAGACATGGGCGTGCCTTCGGGTGGCCCGAAGACGATTGTGGTGGACCTCACCGGCAAGTTCCTCTCCGCTTCGCGCGAGGTCCGGATCGTCACGAATACCTGCCTCTTCTGGGACGAGGTGTTCCTCAGCGAAGATACGGCCGCCCCGCGGGTGCGCATGACATCCCTCGACCCTGCGCGTGCGGAACTCGACCTGCGCGGCTTCTCACGCGCCGTACTGGACCCGCGCCGCGAGCAGCCCGAAACTTACCAGTACGCGCACTGGGTGCCGGAAGCGATGTGGAACCCAATCCCCGGCCTCTACACGCGCTACGGCGACGTGAGCGAATTGATGCGAGCCGCCGACGACCGCTTCGTCATCATGGGTTCGGGAGACGAACTGCGCATCAGTTTCGACGCGCGCGCGCTTCCGCCCGTGGCCGCCGGCTGGAAACGCGATTTCCTCCTGCTAGTGGACGGCTGGTCAAAGGACGGCGACCCGAACACCGCCTTCTCCCAAACCGTCGAGCCGCTCCCGTTCCACGGCATGAGCCAATATCCGTACCCAGCGAAGGAACGCTTCCCCGGCGGCCCCGCCCACCAAGCCTGGCGCAAGAACTACAACACACGCCGAGCCGTGAAGCTCATGCCTTCCCTGGCGCGCGCGGTGGACTAAGCTGTGCAGGACTTTGTATCAGGGCACGGCTTTAGCCGTGCCGCAAAACGCTAGCAAAGTACGGGCTTCAGCCCCTGCCGGGCCGCTGAACCGCTCGTGCTGGCGAGGCCGTGCGTACTTGGTACGCTCAGATTCTCATCTGTATACGATCATCGTATACTGAGAATTGTGACGAAGCCGCGCAGATCTCCGCTGGATGACTGCATCGGCTTCGATTGGGACGAAGCGAATATCCACAAGAACTGGGATCTTCACCAGGTAGCGCCAGAGGAGGCCGAAGGTGTTTTCTTCAATGATCCGCTGGTCGTTCGCAGCGATGTTCGTCACTCGCAACGTGAGAAAAGGTACTACGCCCTTGGAAGAACCAGCCGCGGGCGTTGCCTATTCGTTGCGTTCACTATACGGCGGAAGCGTATCCGCGTGATCTCAGCGCGAGACATGAATCGCAGAGAGCAGGAAATTTATGGCAAACACGAAGAGGGAAATCCCTAAGTTTCGCTCTGAAGACGATGAGCGAGAATTCTGGGCTGAGCACGATTCCACCGAGTTCATCGACTGGGAAGCGGCGGAGAAGCGTAAATTCCCGAACCTGAAGCCTACGCTTCGCACCATCTCCTTACGCTTGCCAGTCTCGATGATTGAGGATCTTAAAGTGCTCGCCAACAAGCGAGACGTACCATATCAGTCTCTATTAAAGATCTTCCTCGCTGAGCGGTTGGATAAAGAGCGACGGAGCGCCTGACCCCTCTCACCCCTGAATCTTCTTCATCAACCAAGCCATGTTCCGCCCCAGAACATGCATGGTCTCAATCCCTTCCGTGTCCCGCTCCACGTCCCCGATATCCCGGCCAATCGCCACATTCCAGTACGACGAACCCGGAATAATCATCTCCGAGATCATGAAAAAATGGTTCAGCGTATCGAACGCATGGGTCGCGCCGGCGCGGCGCACCGCCACAACCGCGGCGCCCACCTTGCGCCGGAGCATCCCGCCGTTCGCCTTGGCCACCATGCATGCGCGGTCGATCAGCGCCTTCATCTCCGGCGACACATCCGTAACGTAGGTCGGCGAGCCCAGCAGGATGCCGTCCGCCTCCGCCATACGCGCGATGTACTCGTTCCCCATGTCGTCCCGCTGGCTGCAGCGCCCGTCCTTGCGCGATGAGCAGGTCCGGCACGCCAGGCACCCGTGAATCTTCGCCCCGCTCATCTGGATCAGCTCCGTCTCGATGCCCTCCTTCTCCAGCTCGCACATCACGTGCCGGAGGAGAATGGCCGTGTTGCCGTCCTTGCGTGCGCTGCCGTTGATGGCGACCACTTTCATGTGCTTGGCTCCTGTCCCGAAACACAATATCGTAGCAGCAGAACCCCCAAAGCCCGGAGTGCTACCATACCCTTTACCGGGAAATGTCCGACACTCCCTTCGTCCATCTCCATTGCCATTCCGATTACTCGTTGCTGGATGGAGCGTGCGAGGTAAACCAGCTCGTGAACCTCGTGGCCGAGCAGAAAATGCCGGCTATCGCGCTCACCGACCACGGCAACCTGTTCGGCGCGGTCCATTTCTACAACGCCGCCCGAGACAAGGGAGTTGTGCCCATCATCGGATGCGAGGCCTACGTCTCTCAGCAGGGCCACAAGACCCGCTCGGACTCGGACCGCTACAACCACCTGATTCTGCTCTGCGAAAATCAGGAAGGCTACCGCAACCTCATCGATCTCGTCTCGACCGCCTACCTCGAAGGCTTCTACTACAAGCCCCGGATCGATAAGGACCTGCTCGCGCGCCACTCTAAGGGCCTCATCGCCCTCTCGGCCTGCCTTCGCGGAGACGTCAACGAAACGCTGCTCGCGGACCGCTACGAGGAAGCCCGCCGCCTCGCCTACACCTACGTAGACATCTTCGGCCGCGGCAACTTCTACCTCGAATTGCAGGACCACGGCCTGGAGCAGGATAAGCGCCTGCTACCGCTCATCGTCCGCCTCTCCCGGGAGACCGGCATCCCGCTCGTCGCAACCAACGACACCCATTACCTCCACCGCGACGACGCCCGCCCGCACGAGATCATGCTCTGCATCCAGACGGGCAAGACCATGAGCGACCCCTCGCGCATGAAGTGGCCCAACCCGGTTTTCTATCTGAAGGACCGGCCCGAGATGATGCAGTTGTTCGGCGAGGTCGAGGAGTCGCTCGATAACACGTGGGAAATCGCCCAGCGCTGCAACGTAAAGCTTGAAAAGGTCAAGGAGCCGTTCCCGAAGTTCGAAGTCCCCGAGGGCCACTCGACGGACTCCTATTTCGAGTACGTCGCCCGCCAGGGCTTCGAGCGCCGCCGCGCCCGACTGGAAACCCTCAGTGCCGCCGGACGCCTCAAGCACCACCTTCCGGAATACGCGGAACGCCTCGACCGCGAAATCCAGATGATCCAGAAGATGAAGTTCTCCGGCTACTTCCTCATCGTCTGGGACTTCATCCGCTTCTCGAAATCCTGCGGCATCCCGGTCGGCCCCGGCCGTGGTTCGGCCGCCGGCAGCCTCGTGGGCTATTCCATGGGCATTACAGATATCGACCCGCTCGAATACGGACTGCTGTTCGAACGCTTCCTGAATCCGGAACGCGTCAGTATGCCCGATATCGACGTCGATTTCTGCACGCGCCGCCGCGGCGAGGTCATACAGTACGTCACCGAAAAGTACGGCCGCGAGCAGGTCGCCCAGATCATCACCATCGGCACGCTCGGCGCACGTGCGGCCATCAAGGACGTCGGCCGCGTCCTCGACATGAGCTTCGCCGACGTGGACCGCATCACCAAGCTCGTCCCCAGCGTCTTGAACATTTCGCTTGCCGACGCCATCAAGATGGAGCCGGGCTTCGCGCAGGCCAGCCAGAAGGACCCGCGCGTGGGCGACGTGCTCGAAGTCGCGCGGCGCCTGGAGGGCATGGCGCGCAACGCGGGAGTCCACGCCGCCGGAGTCGTCATCTCCCCGCAACCGCTCAAGGAACTCGTTCCGCTGTACCGCACGAGCAAAGATGAAATTGTCACCCAGTACGACATGTCCGGCCTCGAGAAGCTCTCGCTTCTCAAGATGGACTTCCTCGGGCTGACAACCCTCACGCTCATCCACGACGCCATCGAGCTGATCGAAAAACACCGCGGCGTCAAGCTCGTCGTCGAAGACCTTCCGCTCGACGATCCCAAGACCTACGAGATCTTCACCAAGGCATTCACCAGCGGCATCTTCCAGTTCGAATCGTCGGGCATGCGCGACATTCTGCGCCGCTACCAGCCGAGCCGCATCGAGGATCTTTGCGCTCTCAACGCACTCTACCGCCCCGGTCCCATACAGGGCGGCATGGTGGATGATTTCATCGAGCGCAAGCACGGCCGCCGCCCAGTCTCATACGACTTCCCCGTACTCAAGGAGATCCTCGAAGAGACCTACGGCGTCATCGTCTATCAGGAACAGGTGATGCAGATCGCCAACCGCATCGCCGGTTATTCACTGGGCGAAGCGGACCTCCTCCGCCGCGCGATGGGCAAGAAAAAGGCCGAGGAGATGGCGAAGCAGCGCGCGCGTTTTCTCGGCGGTGCGCTCGAACGCGGCCACCAGCGCAAGAAGGCCGAAAAACTGTTCGACCTCATGGAGCAGTTCGCCGGCTACGGCTTCAACAAGTCGCACTCGGCGGCTTACGCCTATCTCGCGTACGTCACCGCGTACCTCAAGGCCAACTATCCCATCGATTTCATGGCCGCGCTGCTCACCTCGGAAACGGGCAACACGGCCAAGATCGTCAAGTACATCGGCGAGTGCCGCGATATGGGAATCCGCGTGCTCCCGCCGGACGTCAATTCGAGCGACTGGAGCTTCACCCCCGACGGCGAGGCCATCCGCTTCGGCCTGGGGGCGATCAAGAGCATCGGCCAGTCCGCGGTCGAATCGATCATCGCGGGCCGGCGTGAGGGCGGCCCGTTCACCTCGATCTACGATTTCTGCGAGCGCGTCGATCTGAGCGCGGTCAACCGGCGGATGATCGAAAGCCTCATCAAAGCCGGCGCCCTGGATTCGCTCGCGCCCGTCCGCTCCCGGCTGTTCGCCGCCGTCGAAAGCGCCATGGAATCCGGCCAGAAGGCCTGGCGCGACCGCCAGAGCGGGCAGGGCGGCCTGTTCGGCGAAGTCCTGGACGAGCAGCCGCATGAGCGGCCCCTGCCGCAGGTTCCCGAGTGGCCCGACCAGGAGAAACTGGCGGGCGAAAAGGAAGTGCTCGGGTTCTACGTCACCGGCCACCCGCTCGAGCGGTACCGCGAGAAAGTCGCCGAGCTCTCCACTCACGCGAGCGACACGCTGGAAGGCCTCGAGCGCGGTGTCGATGTCTCGCTCTGCGGCATCCTTACCTCGATCCAGCGCCGCCGGAACAAAGAGGGCAAGCCCTGGGCGTCAATGCAACTGGAGGACTTGAACGGCAGCGTCGATGCCGTCCTGTTCACCACCAACTACGACCGCCTTGTTCAGTTCCTGGTGGAGGACAATGCCGTCCTCGTGAAGGCGACTGCCCTGCCCGATGATAGCGGTGCTACCAAGGTCTCCATCCAGGACATCATTCCGCTCGACGTCGCCGGCGTCCTGTATCCAAGCCTGGTTTCGATTCGAGTGTCGCTCGGCAAAGAGAACGATGCCGCCGCCGCGCTGAATGAGTTGTTCGCCCGCAAACCGGGCCAGACCTCGGTCCGCCTCCGCCTCGAAAGCTCGCGGGATTTCTCCCTCAGCCTCGATATCGCCACCAAGGTGAAGCCGGACCGCGAGTTCATCCGCGAAATCGAGCGCATCTGCGGTCCCGATTCCTACGAGAAGCTCGCGGGCTGAGCCTTCGCTTGCTGACGCGTGTTCCTGTGGGGTCGGGCATGCCCGGCCCACCCGCGATTTGGCGCCTCAACGGCCCGATTGCCCTCTTGGTGCATAATGAGAGGTTGCATGGCCTCTGAAGACAAGCAGCAGCCGCAGGCTCCGGAGCAACCCGCGGCAATCGACGCGGCGCTGTCAAGCCCTCACTGGCAGCGGGTCCAGCTTGCCCGCCACCCCAAACGCCCGCACTCCCTGGACTACATCCAGCGGCTGCTCACGGATTTCCAGGAAATCCACGGCGACCGCCGGTACGGCGACGACCCAGCCATCGTTTGCGGCATGGGCTTCTTCGAAGGACAGCCGCTCATGGTCGTCGGGCAGCAGAAAGGGCGCGATACCAAGCAGAAGCTGTACCGGAACTTCGGCATGCCCAAGCCTGAGGGCTACCGTAAAGCTATGCGGGTCATGGAATTAGCGGCGAAGTTCAACCGGCCGATTCTGACGCTGCTCGATACCCCGGGCGCGTATCCGGGAATCGACGCCGAGGAGCGCGGGCAGGCCGAGGCCATCGCGAACAATCTGCGCGAGATGGCGCGGCTCGCCAGTCCGGTAATCGTCGTCTGCATCGGCGAAGGCGGAAGCGGCGGCGCTCTGGCATTGGGCGTCGGAAATCGCATCTTGATGCTCGAAAATGCCGTTTACAGCGTCATTTCGCCCGAAAGTTGCGCCGCCATCATCTACCGCGACTCTTCCAAGGCCGCCCTGGCCGCCTCGGCGCTCCGGCTGACCGCCCAGGACCTCCTCGAACTCGGTCTGGTTGACGGCATCATCCCCGAACCCCCCGGCGGCGCCCACGAGAACCCCGACCAGGCGGCCGAAGCCCTCCGTGCGGCGCTGCGCCAGACTCTCTGCGATCTTTCCGGGCTGACGGCGAACGAGGTGATCGAGCAGCGGTACACGAAATTCAGGCAGATGGGCAGCTTCTTCGCGGAAGCTTAGCGGTGGCCAGGCAGTTTTTTGGAGCACTCCCTCTTTTTTTTCGCGTGATAGGATTGAAATCTGTGAACAAATTCCCCTCCGTTGGCGTCTGACCCAAAAAGGGAGCACTCTGTGAAGCGGAAATGGAAGATTTGGATTTTCGTGATCGCGCTGGTCGTTGTGACCGGTGGAGTCGTCGCGGGCTCGAAGTATAGCCAGCGCGGGGTCGTTACCGTCCAAACAGGCAAGGTAAGCAAGCAGGATCTGGCTTCCGTTGTCACTGCCTCGGGCGAGATCAAGCCCAAGAACTACGTCAACATCGGTTCGAACGCCATGATGGCGTCCCGGATTACGGACATCCTTGTCAAGGAAGGCGACAGGGTTAGAAAAGGGCAGTTACTGGCCAAGCTGGAATCCGTACAGCCGGAAGCCGAGGTGGCGGCACAGAAGGCTTCTTTGAGTTCTTCCGAGGCTGATTCTTCGGCTACGGAAGCGTCGCTCAAAGCGGCGGATGAGAACCTGCGGAGCGTGCAGGCGAGCGTCGATCGCGCGAACGCAGACGTGGAGCAATCCAAGCTTGACTTTGCCCGGGCCGAGCAACTCTTTAAGGACAAGCTGGTTGCCCGCCAGGAGTATGACCGGCAACGCACCACGCTCGACTCCCGCCAGGCCGCCTTGCGCGAAGCCACGGCCCGTTTTGCCCAGACCAGGGCCATCCGCGAGCAGACCGCCGCGCAGTTGGCGGCTGCCCAGCGGCGCGTGTCCCTGGCGAAGGCGAACCTGGTCCGCTCGTCGGACGTCCTTTCACGCACGCTGGTCACTTCGCCTCTGGATGGGATGGTGACGAACCTCCCCGTCCGCATCGGCGAAACCGTTGTGTTCGGTATCCAGAACTCGCCCGCTTCGCTCATCATGACCATCGCCGACATGTCGCTCATCACCGCCGAGGTAAAGGTGGATGAGACCGACATCGTCAACGTGGTCCTCGGCCAGGCCGCCGATATCACAATCGACGCTATCCCTAACAAAACATTCAAGGGGCACGTCACCGAGATCGGCAACACGGCCATACTCCGTTCCACGGGCCTCGCCGCCTCCCAGAGCGCCATTTCCAGCCAGGAAGCCAAGGACTTCAAGGTTGTGGTCGCGCTCGACAATCCCCCGGGTGAAATCCGTCCCGGACTTTCCTGCACATCGAAGATAACCACAGCCACCCGCCAGAGCGTCCTTACTATTCCGATCCAGGCGTTGACGGTTCGGCAGAAAGGCGATCTCGAAGCACAGCCCAAGGGCGGAAAGAGCGGTGTCCAGGCCGCCTCCAAGCCCGATCCGGCTGCCGAGAAGGCGAAGAAAGAGGAGCTGCAAGGCGTCTTCGTGATCAAGGCTGAGAAAGCCGAGTTCCGCAAGGTGGATACGGGCATTACGGGCGCCACCGATATCGAAGTGCTGCACGGCCTCAAGGATGGAGAGGAGATCATCACGGGCAGCTACAAGGTGATCCGGACCCTGCGGAACGAGGCGAAGGTGAAGGTGGACAACAGCGTCAAAGCGCCGGTGAAGACGGAATAAGGCGAGAAATCAAAATGGCAGAAGCACTCCAGGAAAAGATCGAGCGCGGCGAAGAACTGAAGCGAAACGGGATCGTCATCCGCACGTACGATCTGTGGAAGACCTACGTGATGGGCGATCAGGAGATTCACGCCGTGTCGGGCGTGGATATCGAGATCAGGCGGGGTGAATATGTTGCCATCATGGGGCCGTCCGGATCCGGTAAGTCCACCCTGATGAACATGATCGGCTGCCTCGATACGCCCAGCAAAGGCCTGTACTACATCAACGGCAGGCTGGTCAGCGACATGAACGACGATGAACTGGCGCGCATCCGCAACAAAGAGATCGGGTTCGTCTTCCAGACCTTCAATCTGCTCCCCCGTGCCACCGCGCTGCACAACGTCGAACTGCCTCTGATCTATGCCGGAGTCCCGGCCGACACGCGGATGGAACGGGCCAAGCAGGCCTTGCGCCAGGTTGACCTGGAAGCTCGTATGTATCACAAGCCAAGCGAGTTGTCCGGCGGACAGCGGCAGCGCGTCGCGGTCGCCCGGGCGCTGGTGAACAATCCTTCGATTCTGCTGGCCGATGAGCCTACCGGCAACCTCGACACCGCGACCGGTAACGAAATCATGGCGCTGTTCGATCGGCTACACCAACAGGGCAACACCATCGTGCTGGTCACGCACGAGCACGACATCGCCATGTTCGCCCGCCGCATCATCCACGTCCGCGACGGGAAAGTCGAGAGGGACGAGCAGGTCAACAAGTAGCCGGATCGGGCGCCCAGGCCGCTCACTCCGTTGAAAATCGCCGGGCGGGCAGGTCTGGAGACCTGTCCCCGGGAGGCATGTGCCACGGCGGGCAAAGCCCAGCGGCAGCCCAGAAGGGCTGACCTAACTTCATGGGCCTGCGACCAACCAAAGGTGAGGACCGCTCCGTTGAAAATCGGTCGAGACCGCTGGACTGCTTCTGATTGAGAAGTGGGGCAGCCCCTCGGGCTGCGCCGGCCTCTCAGGCCGGCCACGCAGGCGGGCTGGGAGCCCGCCGCAGGGCGAGGCCCTGCCCCACTGGGCGGTCCTGCCCGGTGTGCATTTTCATCACCCTTGGTGGGCCGCAGGCCCATGCGGCACTCCCTTACGGTCGCGGCTCTGAAGCCCGCTACTGAGCCGCGACCGTCAGCGAGCGGTTTACCTCGCGAACAGCGGCGCGATCGAGATCAGTGTCAGGCCGGCCGTGAACAACACCAGCATCAGCGCAAGCTGAACCTTGACGGCGCCATCCGCGCCGCGAAATTCCTTCCAGACCAGCAAGCCCCACAGCGCGCTGATCAGCGTGGCCCCCTGGCCGAGCGCATAACTGATCGCCGGGCCGACGTGCGGGTTCGGCGCGCTGGCCACCACGAAGTTCGTGATCGTCCCCAAGGCCCAGATGCCGCCGCCCAGGATGCCCAAGGCGTGCTGCCTGAGGTTACCCTTGAAGTAGTCCAGGATTTCAACGGGCGGGCCCTGCACTGGCAGGTTCATGAAGAACAGGTTGAACACGAACGTCGAGGCGAAAACCCCAACGGCAAAGACGAACGCAATGGCGTAAGGTCCGAGGCCGGCATCGCCCTGCTTGCCGAGCTCAACCAGCGGGTAGAACGAGCCCATGAGCAGGCCGCTCGTGATGCTGAGGATGAGGCCCTTCCAGCCGACCTTTGGGATGGCGGTGGATTTCGACTTCCCGGCCTTGATCACCTCTTTCGCTTTGGCCAGCGCCAGGCCGCGGTACGCCAGCGCATCCACCACTATTGCCGCAACCACGATCGCTACGCCGGTGAACAGCAGCGTCGGGTTGCCCTGCGGCTTGATGAAGTAGTTCCAGATAACGCCGATGATGAGCGCCAGCCCGATCCCGACGGGAAATGCAACGGACATTCCCGCGACGGCGATGGCGGCGACGAGCAGCATGTTCGCCAGGTTGAAGATTACGCCGGCCCCGACGCCGTAGGCTATGTTGCGCCGTCCCGCGCGCATCAGGTCGTCTGTGAAAAGAAAGCCGTCAAACCCCAGCGAGCCGAAGGTAAATGCCGCGACGATGGCGGCCAGCAGCACGCCAATAGCGTAATCCCAGTAGAAAAGCTCGAAGCGCCATTTGCCGCTGAGTTTGTACGTGTTTGCCCACGAACCCCAGCAGATCATCGAAAGGATCATGAGCAACAGCGCGCCCATGTATGTTTGAGGCAGAACCATATTTCTCCCCGGAGTAAGCGAGATTAGCACAAAGCGGCGCGCGAGGGAGCGGTTTAGTAATCCAGGTTTTCGGTGCGCTCGACGTGCTTGCTCAGTTCCTTTCGGTTGAGGAAGTACGTCGATTTCACGAGCGAGCGGCTAAAGAGCTTCTGTGCCTGGTCGTCCCAGTGCGGCGAGTCTTTGTGATCGCTTTCCCCGAGCGGAATGACCATGTAGGAGCGCGGAGGCTTAGTCAGAATCACGATCTGCGTCGCGGACTGCCCGGCCACGCCGACATATTCCTTTCCACGCTGGACGAAGGTGATGGCCCGCGGCGTAGCCATGCCCGCTCCGCGCGGATTGCCGCCGCCTACCGGATAGGTCCGGTCGCCGCCCTGACGTCCAACGCGGAACAGGGTGCCATAGGTTGCATTCGGGGGGAAATCCGCCTTCAGCTTCTGCTGAGCATTCTGCAGGGCTTCGCCGATTTGTACGTCCGTCAGGGATGGGGGAGGCGTCACCTCACCCCCGGTTCGCCCAAGGCTCATTTTGAAGAGATAGAAGCCCAGGGCCGCACGGGAATCGGCATCGGCCCGGCCGTTCCAGCTCAGGATGAGCTTGGCGAAATCGGCCGGTTCGCCCGGGAGCCGGCGTACGCGGTCCTGCCACGTGCCGAAACCGTAAACCGCGGGTGAGAACGCAATGTCGATGGCTTTCTCATCGGTGACGTTCTTCGCCGCATCGAGCAGTTCCAGCACCATGGCCGCACGCTGGTGCGGCGGACCTGGCGGCACGTTGAACAGATCGAAGCGGTCCCTGTATTTGTCCGGCTGGAATGGCGTTCCCTCGTTCCAAAGCCACTGCGGAGAAGCGTTGCAGTTTTGCATGTAGCCGGAGGGCGGGTTCGTCACCTGAATCAGGTCCTCGAAGGGGTGAATCCCCTGCCACTCGCAGGAGCCGCCGCCGGGCATGGGGCGTGAAGGGTCGCAACCCACCGGACGGACCGGCACGCGCCCGTTGCGCACGTAGTAGATATCCCCATCGACCGTCCCGGCCATGATGTTCTGCTGCATCAACTGGAGCGAGGCAAGCGCCCTCTTCATGGCGGCAAGATTTCGTGCGTTCATCATCGCCCAACTCTGTTCGATAAGCCGGAACTCGTTGGCGTAGGGAATGGCGGCGGAATAGGCCTTGCCGTCCTTGTGCGCGACGATGGGACCGTGGTGCGTGGATTCGACGATCACATCCTTCCATTCGATGGCATCGCCGGACTTCACGCCGATTCGCTCGCGGCGGACTTCGAGAGGACGCCACCGGCCCTGGAACTTGTATTTGCCGCCGGCGACTTCCTCCTCAAACACGTCGGAGGTGTCCGGTCCGCCGGTGGTCATTGCGACAGACGCCCAGCGCCCGTGGCCGAGGGCGGGGAAGGGCAGGCCCACGATCGCGGCGCCGGAGATGGCATAAGGGCCCGCGTAGAGGCGCATCTCATACCAGCGGAACTCGTTATACCAGCTCAGGTGCGGATCGATGAGCGCAATGGTCGCGCGCATGGCGGTACGCGAGGGCGCGAGCAGCCATTCGTTCGATCCACGATAGGCCGTCGGATCGGGTCGGATGCCCGCCCGTTGCAGATCGCTCGCCACCTCGCCCTCGGGCCAACCGTAGACGATGTAGCGGCTGAGCGCGACCACGCGCCACGGCTCCAGCTTCGGCGCCCACGCGGGGACTTCGGCCGGATGCTCCTTGATGTACCGCTGGACGCCTGCGATGAACGCCTCACACATCGCCCGGGCGTCCGCCGACAGCTTCGGATAGTTCCTCTCCGCGACCTCGCGGTGCCTCCAGAGCCGCTGCCGGTAGTCCCGTTCCACCCATGCTGCGCCGAACGCCTCGGCCATCGTGCCTTCGGCCTTGCGATAGTTTCGCAGCATCTCGTCCAGGCGGTCCTCCGCCTGGGCATAACCGGAACCGAAAGCTGCGCCTGCCGGAGTGGCGGAGAAGATGTGGGGCACACCGAAGTCATCGCGCAGAATGCGGACCTTCTCGGCGTGGAGGAACGGAGTTGCCGCCGTCAACAGGGCCGTCAGAATGCACGCGCCCTGGCGAAACCGGCCAGGCGCGGGCCTGTTCATATCTTCTTCGTGCCTCTAATGGCGCCGGTCTCGCCGCCGCCCTTCCACGTGCCCTCGAATTTGGGGCCCATAACCTTGATGCGTACCTGGTAGGGCTCGGATTCGATGAAGACTTTGAACGAAAATGTCCCGTCCTCCATCTTTGCTTCGGAGATGGGCATCTCCCCTTCGTCGCTGCCTGCGGTGCCGGTCAGCTTTCCGTCCTGCTCCTTGACGGTGAGGGTCCACTTCACTTCGGTGCCGATGGGTGTTGTGGAGGTACAGTCCCAACTTCCGACGATTGCTTGCTCAGCGGAAAATGTCTGCTCGGCGGCAAACAGCAATCCCGTGCCCAGCAGAACGGAGGCGAACGCCAGGAAGAATAATCTGCGATTCATTCGGGTCGTTTCTCCTACTCGCGGTGTCCCTAATTTGGCTGAGAGTATGATAACATCCCGTCGAGAACGGGTGGAGGCAGGCGATTATGGCCTGCGGGAGGCGTATGAAAAGCATCGCGGTCATAGCGGTTCTGCTCTCGGTTATTGGGACGGCTGCCGCTCAACGGCACACGGTCACCATTAACGCGGAGACCCCGGAAGGCCAGTTGCTCCAGCAGATAGGGCAGGAGTCCGACGAGGCGAAGAAGATCGGCATGCTCGAGCAATTCGCCGCGCAAAACCCGAAGCACGAGGGAACGATCTGGGTTTACGAACAGCTTGTGGCGGCATACGCCAAGGCGAATCAGCCCGATAAGGTGATCGCGGCGGGCGAGAAGCTGCTCGCGCTCGACCCGGCCGATGCCGAGGCCGCGCACGCGTGCCTGAAGGCCGCGCTCGAGACCAAACGGGACGCGGACCTCGTGTTGAAATGGGCTGTGCTCACCTCCGACGTCGCCCGGAAGGTCGCGCAGACGCCCAAGCCGGCCGACGAGGACGCGGTAGAGAACTGGACGCACAGCGTGGATTACGCGAAGCAATTGGACACCTATACCGAGTACTCGCTCTACGCCATGGCGCTCCAGACTCCGGACCCCAAGAAGAAGATCGCCTTGGGCGACCTGCTCGAGCAGCGCAACCCGCAGAGCCAGTACCTCCCGATGGTGGCCGAGCAGCGGTTCCTGGCCTACATACAGACCGGGGACAACGCCAAAGCCGTGAGCCTGGCCGAGCAAACGCTTGCCAAGGATCAGACCAACGCGGAGATGATGCTGGCGGTGGCGAGCGGCTACATGGGCAAACAGAACGAGAAGGTCCTGGAGATGTCCCACAAGGCCGTCGAGGCGATGAACGCGAAAGCCAGGCCGGAGGGCCAAAGCGATGCAGACTGGCAGACGCGGAAAACGCAGGTGATCGGCCGGGCGCAGTGGATGCAGGGTGTCGTACACGCAACGGCGAACAAGTGGGGTGCCGCCGACCAGGCGCTGCGGGCCGCGCTTCCCGGCATCGGAAACAGTCCGGATATGAAGGCGGAGGCGCTGTTCTATCTCGGGCTGGCGAATTACCGCCTCGCCGAAGCAGGTGAAACCGACCGCGCCCGCGACGCACTCCGCTTCAGCCAGGAATGCGCCAACATCCCCGGCCGGTTCCAGGCTCCGGCCCGGCAGAACGCGAAAGCGATCCAATCCCAATACCGTATCCGATGAACGTACTTGTACCGAACCTTGGTTCGACCTCTTTGAAGTATCAGATTCTGGAGATGCCCTCCGAGCGCGTGCTTGCGCGCGGCCGGTTCGAACGTGTCAGCGATTACCGACAGGCCATCGCGGAGATCGGGATGGGCGACGCGGCGATCGACGCCGTGGCTTTCAAAGCCGTACACGCGGGCAAAGCCTACCGCGGCACGTTCGTGATCGATGACGGCGTGGTCGCGGCCATGCGGGAGTATTTGCCGGCCGCGCCCGCGCACAATTCCATTTACCTGGCGGCCATCTGCGCGTTCCGCGATGCGATGCCGGGCGTGCCGCTCGTGGCAGCGTTCGAGACGGAGTTTCACCGGACCGTGCCCGAGTACGCCGCCCGCTACGGCGTTCCGGCCCATTGGCGCGAGCAGCACGGCATACGGCGCTACGGGTTCCACGGCGCTTCGCACCAGTTCATCGCCGGGCGGGTTCCCGAAGTGCTTGGCAGACCGGCATCCTCGCTGCGGACCATCAGTTGCCATCTCGGCGGCAGTTCGTCGATTTGCGCGATCGCGGGCGGCCGGTCCGTCGATACTACGATGGGTTTCTCGGCGCAATCGGGACTGGAAAACGCGACGCGGCACGGCGACCTGGACGTGTTCGCGGTCCTGTTCATGATGGACCGCTGCGCTTGGGATTCGGCCGAAGTGCGGCGGCAGTTGACGCAGACGGGCGGGTTGGCCGGGCTCTCGGGGATCGCCGGCGGAGATGTGCGGGACCTGGAGGCCGCCGCCGCGGCCGGCAACGAGGATGCATGTCTTGCGCTCGAGGTCTTCGCCTACGAGGTGCGGAAGACCATCGGCGCGTATGCGGCGGCGATGGGCGGGGTGGATGCGGTGGCCTTCACCGGAGGTATTGGCGAGAATTCGGCGCGGCTCCGCGCGTTGTGTTGTTCCGGCCTGGAATTTCTGGGCATTCAACTCGATCCGGTTGCGAACGAAACCGGCTCGGGCGACCGCGTGATTTCTTCGGACTGCGCGGGCACTGCGGTGCTTGCGCTGGCCACGAACGAAGAACTCGTGGTGGCGCGGCGGGCATACGGCTGTCTGAATTTGTAGGGGCCGGGCATGCCCGGCCCGCGGGCTACGCATGCGTGGCCCTTACGCTACTGTCCCACTGGCCGCAGCATCTGCTCTTTGCGGTAGACCATCGCCGAGGTGTTGTACGCCGCGGTCTCGAAGCCGTGGCCGTGGATGATGGCGTCCGTTGGGCAGGCCTCCACGCAGTATCCGCAGAAAATGCAGCGCGTGTAGTCGATGTTATAGACCTTCGCGTACCGTTCACCGCCGCTGATGCGCTTGCTTTCGGTGTTCTCCGCGGCCTCGATGTAGATGCAGTTCGAAGGGCAAGCGACGGCGCACAGGAAGCACGCTACGCACTTTTCCAGTCCGTTCTCATCGCGCTCGAGGATGTGAGTTCCCCGGAAGCGCTCCTGAAGCCGCGGCGGCTCATCCGGATAACCCTCCGTCACCGCCGGCGATACCATCTCCTTGAGCGTGACGCCCATGCCTTTGGCGATCGCCGCGGCGGAATCCAGAATCTCTTGAATGTTCGACATTCTTGCTTTACCCAGCTCCCCCCGGGAGCCTAGTTTTTCGATCCTCAACCAGGCCTGAATTCGGGAACGCGTTCTCCGGCGCGGAACGGTGTCATGCCCAGCCGCTGCCCGATTGCCTCCAGGTCCTTCTTGCTGAACCCGCTTACAGACATCGAAACGGCGCCGTCCGGCTCCACCAGGAAGAGCGAAGGCACGCTATCGAGGCCATACGCGTTGCTGGCGGTGTAGCCGGCGTCGTCGAGCAGCGTGGGGAAAGTCACACCGCATTCGCTGTTGAACTCGCGAGTGGCGGCAGCTTTGTCCTGCGAAATGCCGGCCACCTGGATTCCCCCGCCGGTTCGATGGAGGCGTTCGAGGTAGGGAAACGTCATCTGGCACACCGGACAGCTCACCTTGAAAAAGGCGAGGAGCACGGGACCGCGGGCGAGCATGTCCTTGAGGGAGTGCTGCTGTCCATTCAGATCCTGTAGTTTGAAATCGGGAGCCTGCGCACCCACTGCGGGCAGATGACGCTGTTTCCACGCCATAAACTAAGTCTAGAGCATCTTCGCCAGTTGTTGGGCGGCGATGAGAATGGGGTCCCAGACCTGGGCATAGGGCGGCGCGTAGGCAAGGTCGAGCTGCTCGAAATCTTCCACGCGCATGCGGTTCGTGATCGCCGTCGCGATGACGTTGATCCGGCCGGCGGTGCCTTCGCGGCCGAGAACAGTTCCGCCGATGAGGCGGCCGGACCTTCGGTCGGCAACCAGGCTCACCGAAACCGAATCGCCGAGGAAATAGCGGGGCTTGTCGCGGGAGTCCACGCGCGCGAAGACGGGGTCCATCCCTTCCTTGCGTGCCTGCCACTCGGAAAGACCGGTCATCCCCACTCCCAATCCGCACACTCGCACGATGGACGTGCCTGCCACGCCCGGGAACCTCTCGCGCCGGCCGGCGGCATTCGCGCCTGCCACGCGCCCCGTCTTGTTCGCTGTGGTCCCCAGCGGCAGGTAGACGGCACGGCCCGTGACTAGGTGAGTGGTCTCTATGCAATCGCCCGCGGCATATACGCTGGAGAGGTTGGTCTCCATGCGGTCGTTCACGCGGATGGCCCCACTGCGTCCTAACTCGATGCTGGCTTCCGTGGCGATCTCCACCCTGGGCTCGATGCCTGCGGCCAGGACGACAAGGTCGCACGCGCACCCGGCCACGGCGCCCGGTTCGATCGACTTCACTCGCGTGCCAAGTTGGACGTCGACATGAAAGCGCTCCAGGTGCTTGCGAAGGGCGTCTGTCAGTTGAGGGTCGCGGCGGCCGAGCACTTCGTTCGCCGCGTCGAAAAGCGTGACCGGGGCGCCGTGCGTCCGAAGCACTTCCACCGCCTCGAGCCCGATGTAGCCCGCGCCGATCACGACGGCCCGCTTCGGCCTCTTCTCAACCAGAAAGCGGCGAAGCCGGCACGCGTCCTCGAGCGTGGAGAGCGTGAACACATGTGGTTGCTGCGCGCCGTCGATCGAACGATCCGCACGGGCCCCCGTGGCAATTACCAGACGGTCATAGGGCACGCGCTCGCCGCACGCGAGAGCAACCTGCCGCCGCGAATGGGCGATCGAGACGACGTTCGCCCCGGTTCGGACGTTTATGTTGCGCTCCCGCCGGAAGGAATCGGGCGTGTGTGCGATCAGTTGTTCGAGCGATTGAATACGGCCCTGAAGATAGTAGGGAAGCCCACAGGCACCCCAGGCGATGGCGTCGCCCTTTTCGAGCACCGTGATGTCGAGGGATGCGTCACAGCGCCGCGCCCGCGCCGCCGCGCTCAGGCCCGCGGCAACGCCGCCGATCACAACCAGCCTCATCGCTCCGGGTCCGCCTACTCTCCGCTGGCTTGTTCCTTGACGAAGCTCAGTATATCGAACCGCTTGATCTCACGGCCGGGGAAGAAGCTGTTGACGGCGTCCTGCTCGTCGTCAAAAATCTCAAACACGGTGGTGAGTTTCGTGAGCACAAGCAATTCGATGTTGCGGCGGTTCAGGTTCTCGAGCTTGAGCTTGCCACCGAGCTTGCGCAGCGAAGTGAAACAGACCACCATCGCCCCCAACCCCGTGCTGTCGATGTAGTCGACATCGCGCAGGTTGAGGATGAAGTTCAGCGACCCGGCGGCAGCCTGCGCACGCAACCTCTCGCGCATCGAAGTGGCCTCGGCGCCGACCGTAATGCGCCCCTTGAGATCGAGGATAATGATGCCTTCGCGCTCTCGCTGTTCGATAGCCAGGCCCACTTCAGAGTTGTTCCACAAAGCAGATTCCGTTGCTCGGCCAAGGGTGGGCGCTACCGCGCCGCCGTCTCGGGCTCCTTCTCGCCGGTCTTTTCGGGGGTTTCGATCATGTAACCGATACCGCGGACGGTGTGGATCAGCTTCTGCGGCCAGCGGTCGTCCACTTTGCTTCGCAAGTGCCGGATATACACGTCCACGATATTGGTCAGCCCGTCGTAGTCCATGTCCCAGACGTGCTCGACAATCATCGTGCGGCTGAGCGGCCGGCCGCGGTTGCGCATCAGGTACTCGAGAATGCTGAACTCTTTGGGAGCCAACTCGATCGGTTCGCCGCCCCGCGTGACCTTTCGCCGTATACAGTCGAGTGTGAGATCTCCCACCTGAAGACGTTCCGGCGTGGGTTGCCCCCTTCTGAGGAGCGCGCGCACCCGGGCCAGCAGTTCCGTGAAGGAGAACGGTTTGCCCAGGTAGTCGTCGGCGCCTTTCTCCAGACCTTTTACGCGATCATCCACCGCGCCCAGCGCGCTGAGGATCAATACAGGGGGACTGACCTTCCGATTCCGGATCTTCTCAAGAACCTTTAATCCATCCATGTCGGGGAGCATCAGGTCCAGGATGATGAGATCGTAATCGGTGCTATGCATCATCTCCAGGCTGGTCGCCCCATCGCCCGCCGAATCCACTGTGTACCCGGCGCTTTCAAGGCCGCGGGCAACGAAATCAGCGATGCGTTTTTCGTCTTCTATGACCAGTATTCGCATCTGTCTTTCACACCGGAAGGTGCTCCGCGGGTCCCACTTGCGCGTGGATCGACCCGAAGCCTTTCACATGGATGAAGATACCACAAATCGCGTTAGGTCCTGAAGCTTTGCTAATCTGCACGCAAGGGCGTGGTTTCCTCAGCCACGGATTGGGCTGTTTTTGCATTAAGCACACTTCCGTTAATTCCAGCATAACAGAGCTTTAATCAGGTCGGGCGGAGCTTCCCACCCGAAAACGCGTGTAGACTGCTGCTCTCAAAAGGCACTCGGGTGCGGGGGACGGCCCGTTACGCGTGGGTGTAAAGTCCGCCGCGCTTCCGCCGATAGAAAAGGAGGCGTGCAATGGAAAGTGCAAAGTCTCTAGGAGTTGATACGCACCGCGCTCACCAGCTGCGGCAGGTGCTCGAGGCGCACCTCGCCTGGATCGAGGAACGGCCGGATGGGGTTCGCGCACAACTGATTGGCGCCAACCTGAATGACCTCAAGCTGGATCGTCCCAACCTGCAGGGCGCAATCCTCAAAGGTGCGACGCTGCTCGAGGCCGACCTGAGTGGAGCCAACCTGAGCGGAGCGTCACTGGAAGAGGCGGATCTGAGGCAGGCAAGCCTGGCGGGCGCGAACCTGAGCGAAGCCGACCTCACCCGCGCCAATTGTGTCCGCTGCTGGCTCGTCGAAGCGAACCTGTGTGAAGCTACCCTTGCGGCAACCTCCTTCCAGCGGGGCAATCTTCGCGCGGCCCGGATGTCCGAGGCCAGGATACACCAGTGCAATTTTGCGGGAACCGTCCTGGAGGCGGCCGGGCTGCACCACGCATCGGTGTTCGACAGCGACTTCACGGATGCGAACCTGGAGAACGCGCTGCTGTACCATGCCAAATTCCAGTCCTGCCGCTTCACGGATGCAAACGCGTGCGGGGCCAATTTCTCTTCGGCGAAGTTGATGGCTTGCGATTTTCGGGGCGCGCAACTGTCCGGGACGAAGTTCCAGGGCGCCGACCTGAGGGGTAGTAGTTTCTGCCGCGCCTCCATGTCGTACTGTGACCTGCGAAAGACCGAACTCAAAGGGGTCGACTTCTGTTCCGCCACACTCGGCAATGCGTTGTTCGCCGAGGCCGAGATGTTCACGGCCGACCTGCGCGGCGCCAACCTCAAAGGCGCGCGCGGCTTGACCGCTACGCAATTGTGTCAGGCGCGGACCGATGAGCGCACTATCCTGCCCAGCGGACGCAAGGGTCCCTATGTAAAGGGCTCCGGCTCCGAGCGCCCCTGCCTCTAACCCTCTCGCGGAAAGCCTCCGGGACCGCGCCGTCCGCATTCATCTGCGGCCAAAATGCCCTCGCGGTCGCGGCTCGGTTCCGCCTAGAATGAAATTAGCGGATGGGGCTGGGGACAATTCCTCCCGAACAGTGGTCGATTTACTGCCGCGTGATCCAGGACGCGCGGCGCGAGCGGATACCGTTCGCCGTCGGCGGGGCTTTCGGGTTTGCGGTGTACACCGGACAGTGGCGCAATACGAAGGACCTCGACCTGTATGTTCAACCCCGGGAACGCGAGGCGATGTTGAACGTGCTCACTCGCAACGGCCTGATCGATTACTACACCCATCTTCCGTACGACCGCCGTTGGATTTACAGGGGTGTCGCCGGCGGCACGATCGTCGATGTGATCTGGAGCATGGCCAACCATCGGGCGGACGTGGACGAGATCTGGATCACCGCCGGCCGCGAAACAGCCATCAACGGAGAATCCATTCGGGCCATCCCCGCCGAGGAACTGATCTGGGCGAAGATGTACGTGCTCCAGCGCGATCGATGCGACTGGGGCGATGTGCTGAACGTCATCTATGCGATCGGCCCGAGCCTGGACTGGCCCCGCCTTTTAAATCGCCTGGAACGGGATTGGCCGGTTCTCCAGAGCGTGCTCGCGCTCTTCTCGTGGGTGGCGCCGGGCCGCGCCGCGGCACTTCCCGGTTGGCTGTGGGAGCGGGTCGAGCTTCCCGTGCCCCGTCCATCGGCCGCCGAGGTGGACGAGCGCAGCATCAGGCTGCTGGACAGCCGTCCGTGGTTCGGCCCGCTTTGATTGGCAGGATACGGAGTTTCTCGCGGACATGCTGATTGGAACCATGAACAACCCGGGCAACGACGTTGTCGAAGAGATTCGTTCAGTGGCCGATATGGGGATGCAATTCGTCGACCTTACGCTCGAACCCCCACGGGCTGCCACGGAGACGATTGATGTTGATGCGGTGCGGGGAGCGCTTGAGAAGTACCGGCTGCCCGTGGTCGGCCATACCGCGTTCTATCTGCCGCTGGCGAGCGCTATCGAGGGAATCCGGCAGGCCGCGCTTGCCGAGTTCCGGCGCTCGATCCGTATCTTCAGCCAACTGGGCGCGTCGTGGATGAACGTCCATTTGGACCGGTTCACGCCGTTTCACGACCGTTCGTTCTTCGTGCGGCGGAACATTGAGTCCTTACGCGAACTGCTGCCGGAAGCGGCCGAGGACGGCATCGGGCTCATGATTGAGAACCTTCCCGGCGAGTTCAACAATGCGGCACAGGTGGGCGAGGTTCTGGACGCCTTGCCCGAACTCGGGTTGCACCTGGATTTCGGGCACGCCAACCTGCTCGTGCCGTACAACACCTCACGCGAGATGCTGGCTGCCTACGGCGATCGCCTGCGCCATGTGCATTTGCACGACAACAAGGGCGGCCACGAGGACCTGCACCTGCCGCTCGGGGCAGGCAACGTGGATGTTCCGGGTGTGGTACACGCGCTGAAAGACGCCGGCTACGACGGAACGATAACTCTCGAGGTCTTCACGCCGGACCGGCATTACCTGACGTACAGCAGGGATGTGCTGCGGCGGCTGTGGGACATCGGTTGAGCGTCTAGTCCCCGGCGGATTCGCGCATCCGCCGGCCGGAAAAATACCAGCCGAGAGAAAAGCCCAGGAGACGCCAGTTCTTCCACTGCGTGCGGGCTATCGATACGAGGAGCATCAGCAGAATCAGGATCACGGCGGCGGCCGTGGTCTGGCCTATCGTGAGGCTTTCCTTCCAGAACCAGAACCAGCGCCCATAGATCAGCTCGATGTGCACCCAGTAGACGATCAGGGAAGTCACGCCGAACTGCCGGACCAAGCTCCACCCGCCTTCGGAGTGCTTCGTCCAGAGATAGGCGAACGAGAGCAGCAGGAGGATGACGCCCACTTTGATCAGAATCAGCCAGGGATTGTCCAGCCAGAATTCCGACCTGGAATATACGGAGTAGGGGAAATTCGACAACTGCTGGCTCGCGAAGATCAGCACGACTCCGAGCATGGCCGCCCACTGCATCATGCGGTCGTAGTCCTCGCGCGGCGTCAGCCTGATGATGCTGCCGGCGCTCATTCCGAAGGCGGCGAAAGCGGCCCAGGGAAAGAAGGCGAATGACGCGTAGTCCGGCGCAATGTAGTTCTTGAGCGCGGTGGGCGCCCAGGACCAGTCCACCTGCGAGATCAGCGGAGACGCGGCTGCGATCACTACGCCGAGCACGGCGCACAGGCGTACGCGGTCCGCCGTCGAAAACACCGCCATGACGGACATTACGGCAACCGCGAAGCCCATGGCGTTGAGGATGTCCACGCGGAGCAGGTCCGTCCACGGACTGTTGGGCAGCCCGAACACCCAAAGCTGAAGCCGGAAAAGAAACGCGATGGCAAACAGATACCCGCAGCGCCTGAAAGCGGCAAACACGCGTTTCAGCGGCGGCAGTCCCTTGCGCTCGGAACTGTGCATCAGGAATGACAGCGTGACGCCTACCAGGAAAAGGAACACCGCCGGCGGAAGCCCGCCGATGAACTGAGTGATCACGTACGGGCCGCTATCGCGAAATTCCTGCCTGGTGAAGGCGTGGAACGCATGCCCATTGAGCATGATAATGGCTACCACGCCGCGCGTCCAGTCGATGAACGCAAGTCTTCCTGAACCAGTTTTGGGTGGGGATGACACGTCTTATCTTTGAGGATACTCCTTATTGACGCCTGGCGGCAGATTGAGCCGGAAATCGCTATCGGGCAGCTTCGGATTGATCTGTATATCCGAGTAAACCACCTTGTAGTAATTGCCGCCCGGCTGCATGAACTGCTGTTGCACAGGGTGCCCGGCGCTATCGGGGATCCAAAGATAGACCTTCTGAATTTGCTCCAGCACTTGCCGCGATTTGGGGACGAGCTCCAGGCGGGTGGTTCTGTGGCCGCCGACGGCTTCCTCTCCCACCGCTTTGATGGAGTAATTTTTAGAGACTTCGTTGCCCGAACTGCCGAAGCCCAGCAGTAGGAACTGATCCACGAGGGACCGCTGCTTGCCGAGTTCGTAGATCTGCACGGTGTTGATTTTCGGGTAGAAGAGTTCGCCCTTGTTGTCGCGAAAGCCGAATGAACGGGCATCCTGCCCGGTGACTTCGCCGCGCATCTCCACCTTCTTGCCCGACTTCCTCATCCATATGACGCCGCTTTCCTGGGTGGTATCGTTTAGCACCGAGATGAAGCTGGTCTTGGTGAGTCTAGCGGTCATCTGCCGAAAAGTCGCCGCTTCCTTGTCCATCCGCGCGAGCACCTGGTCGAGAGGTTCGGCGGACGCCAGGCCCGCGGCAACCGGCAAGAACAACAATGCAAGGATCGGCCTCAAATCTCGTCTCCTCAATCTACAGATGCGTCTGCGAGGCCCGGCGTTCCCGGCGGCGTCACCGGCGCGTGAATGCCATGTAGCCCTTGATTTCCTTTTCGGAGTCGAAAACGGGTTCCAGGCGGATCAGCCGTTGGCTCTCGCCAGTCTGCGTTTTCAGCATTTCAAGCGCCTTCGCGTCGCGGTCGGCCTCGGGGATGCTAGCCAGCAGTTCGGATTCGATCCAGTACACATTGGCGCCATGCCCGGCTTCGAGCATGGCTATCTTGCTGGCTCTTGGGATGCGAGGCTGATCGCGAAACCACTCGCGGGGCGTAAGGAAGAGAAACACCAGGATCAGCCCGACCATCACGTCGTACTGCCATGAAGCGCGGGGGTAATCCCAGAGAACGAATCGCTTAATGCCGGTTAGGACCTTGCCCACAGAATATAAGTGTACCGCCTCAGAGTGTGCGGTTGCGCTAAGATTTGTTGTATGGCCAAAGCCAAAGGGATGTTCGAGGTAAAATGCCCGTGCTGCCAGGCCAAACTAAAGGTCGATCCCGAGACACACGCGGTAATCACTTTCGAGGAGCCTGTCAAACCGCACGTGGTCGAAGACCTTGCCGCCGCGGTCGAGCGCCTGAAGGGCGAGGCCGGCCGCCGCGAGGCAGCGTTTCAAAAGTCCTTCGAAGCCGAGAAGATGCAGTCACAGGTGCTCTCGAAGAAGTTCGATGAACTGCTGAAGAAAGCCAAGGAAAGCCCGCTCGATCCGCCGCCCCGCCGCGACATCGACCTCGATTAGTGTTTGCGGCGCCCGTCATAGCGCTGCGGCGCCCGCCTGTCTCCTTTCGCGAAGGGGAATCCCAAAAACGGACATATTCTCCCCAGCCTGCGTCGTAGAATCATCATGTTACCTGTGGGTCCCGAGTTGCAGGACCTCTACTCCGATATGCTGCGGGAATTGCGGTACACCATACGAAGTCTGCGGAACAGCCCCGGGTTTGTGGCGGCGGCGGTGGTCACGCTCGGGCTTGGCATCGCCGCTAACGCGACCGTTTTCGGCTGGATCGACACTGTGGTGCTCCGGCCGATTCCGGGGGTAAGAGCCCCTCAGGAACTCGCGGTGCTGGAAGGGATCGGACCCAACGGCGAGAGGTTGAGCGCTTTCCAGCATCCCGATTTCCGAGATTTCCAGCGCGGCCTTACCCAGGCATCCGGGGTCACAGCGTCTCACTTCCGGCTTTTTACGGTCGGGCCGACAGACCAGGCGCGACGTGTGATGGGACAGGTGGTCGCCGCCAACTTCTTTGCTGTGCTCGGCGTCAGGCCCTACCTCGGCCGGATGTTCTCGGTTGCGGAAGACCGCGACGAGCAGGGCGTCTACCCGATCGCGGTGATCAGCCACCGGTTGTGGCTCGACTACTTCCGCGGGGACGCCGGAGTGGTGGGGAGAACGATCCGCGTGAACGGCAGACAGCTTACGGTTGTAGGTGTAGCTCCCCCTGAGTTTCGCGGCACGTTCGGCGGAGCTGCCCTCGACATCTGGGTACCGCTCAGCATAATCGTCCAGATGGGAAGCCTCAATACCTGGGCGGTGGACGACCGGAATGCGCGATTCCTTGACGTGATCGTGCGCTTGAAGCCCGGAGTGACGGTCGAACAGGCGCGCGCGGAGGCGCAGTCCGTGGGCGCGCGGATTGCCGCCGCCTATCCGGACACGCACAGGGGTGTCGGCGCATCGCTAGTGCCGATCTGGAAGGCATCGAACGGCTTGCAGGCCCTGCTCCTCGATCCGCTGCGAATGCTCATGGTGGTATGCGTTCTAGTGCTGTTGATTGCCTGCGCGAACGTGGCGAACCTGCTCATGGCTCGTTCGGTCACGCGGCAGAGGGAGTTCGGCATTCGCATCGCGCTGGGCGCGGGGCGCGGAACGCTGGTGCGGCAGTTGCTCTCGGAGGTGCTGGTGCTGGCGGGCCTGGGCGCCGGATTGGGAGCGCTGCTGGCCCAGTGGTTCGCGGATTCGCTCGAGTATGTGATCCCGCCATTGGACATGCCCGTTCGGGCGGCCATCGAACCATTGCTGCATCCGAAGCCGGACGCGGGCGTTCTGCTGTTCACGGTTGCGATCTCGATTGCCGCGGCCGTGCTCGCAACCATTCTGCCGGCAACGACGGTGCGCCGGGTGGACGTGAACGAGACGCTCAAGGAAGGAGGGCGCACCGGGACGGCAGGCGCGCGCACGCACAGGGTGCGCGGGGTGCTCGTCATCGGTGAGGTCGCGCTCGCGACCGTCGCGCTCGTTGGCGCCGGATTGGCAGTCCGCAGCTTTCAGAAGCTCTCCGCGATGAATCCGGGCTTTGACCCAAAGAACGTCATGCTGGTACACTTCCATCTCTCCACGAATGGATACTCGCTGGAACAGGAGAAGCAATTCTGCCGGAGCCTGCGGCTCCGTATGGAGACGACGCCCGGAGTGGAGAAGGTTGGCTATGCGGATTCGGTGCCGCTCTCCGCTTTCGCGCCCTCGGCCGAGAGGGTACAGGTGGACGGGTCGGATACGGACCGCCGCGGAGTAGTATCCCTGCCGCGGTGCGTTGTGGCGCCCGGATACTTTGGCCTGATGCGGATTCCGTTAGTGGCCGGCCGCGATTTCACCGACCACGACGACCTCAAGGCCCCGGCCGTAATCATCGTGAACGAGACGTTCGCGGAGCGCTACTTTCCCGGCAAGGATCCGATCGGTCGGAAGGTTCGCATTTCGGGCAATCCCTCCACCATTGTGGGAGTCGCTAAGGACAGTAAATACTACAGCCCCAGGGAAAGCCCGAGAGCGCTTTTCTATGGGCCCTTCCAACAGATTTTCTTTTCCGGCCACACCAACTTTTTCTACGTCCGCACGAAGGGCGACCTTGCCATGGCAGCCTCATCGCTGCGGCGCGAGGCCGCGGCGCTGGGCGCTGGTAGCGGGCTGTACGAAATTTCATCACTCCAGGAGTACACGCAGGTCGGCCTGTTCGGAGAGCGGGTCGCGGCGAGCCTGCTTTCGGTGCTCGGTCTGCTGTCGCTGGTGCTGGCGGCCGTCGGACTCTACAGCATGATGGCGTACGCGGTAAACGAACGCACCCAGGAGATCGGGATCAGAATGGCTTTGGGCGCGCAACGTTGGCAAGTGCTCGGCATGGTGTTGCGAAAGGGTTTGAGCGTGACCGTGACCGGCCTGGTTGTGGGAATGGCGGCGGCAGTCGCGGGCGTACGGACGGCGTCGGGAATTCTGAACCTGCGACTGACCGCGGACGATCCGCTGGTGTTCGGAGCGACAGCCGCGTTCCTGGTTGCTGTTGCGCTCATCGCGACCTATTGGCCGGCACGGCGTGCAACGCGGATCGATCCGGTGGAGGCGTTGAGGTCCGAGTAGCCTCAGCCGTCGTTCTTGTCGAGAATTTCGCGCACTTTGCGGGCGAGAGCGTCCGGGGTGAACGGTTTCTGCATGAACGCCGCTCCGGTATCGAGAATGCCGTGCTCGATCACGGCACGGTCCGCATAACCGGAGAGGAACAGGATCTTGATATCGGGGCGGAGCAGCACGAGCGCTTCGGCGAGGTCCCGCCCGCTCATTTTGGGCATAACGACGTCCGTCACCAGTAGCTGGATTTCCTCGTCGTGCGCGCTGCTGATCTCGAGGGCCGCCTCGCCCGAGTCCGCCTCCAGTACGCGGTAGCCCCTCCTTTCCAGAACGCTGCGCACGAGTTTGCGCACGCCCTCTTCATCCTCGACGATGAGGACCGTCTCGGTGCCTCGGGCTATTGGAGCACGGGCCTCGGCGGCGGCTTCAGGAGTGACCGCCCCTACGGCACGTGGAAGGAAAACCTTGAACGTGGAGCCCTGGCCCGGCTCGGTATACACGAATATTTCGCCGCCGTGCTGCTTGACGATGCCGTAAACGGTGGACAGGCCCAGGCCGGTGCCTTTTCCGCGTTCTTTGGTGGTGAAGAACGGCTCGAAGATATGGCTCCTGACCTCCGCCGTCATACCGGCGCCCGTGTCGCTGACGGCCATCATGACGTAGGGGCCCGCCGGCAGAGCGTGAGTGCGCGCGGAACCTTCGTCGAGTTGGAGGTTTGCGGTCTCAATAGTGAGGCGGCCGCCGTCGGGCATGGCATCGCGGGCGTTCACGGCGAGATTTACGATCACCTGCTCGATCTGCCCAGGATCCGCGCGGACGGACCCCAGCTCGGGGTCCAGTAGCGTTTTGAGTTCGATGTCCTCGCCCAGAAGCCGCGTCAGCATGCGCTGAAGGCCCGATATCACCCCGTTAATGTCGAGCACCCTCGGCTGGTTCATCTGGCGCCGGCTGAACACGAGCAACTGACTGGCGAGATCCGCCGCGCGGTCGGCTGCTTTCAGTACTTCCTCAGCGGCCTCCTTAAGGGAGGGAATGCCGGAAACGGCGTCGAGCAAGATCTGCCCGTAGCCCGAGATTACGGTGATGACATTGTTGAAATCGTGAGCCGCGCCGCCGGCCAACCTGCCGATCGCTTCCATTTTTTGAGCCTGGTTGAACTGCTCCTGGAGCCGGCGCTGCTCGGTGAAATCGGCGGCGATGGCGACCTCGCCGCGGATCTCGCCGGCGGCATTGCGTACGGGGGCGGTCCAGATGCGAAGATGCATGGGAGACCCGTCCCTGCGGGTACGGGTTAACTCGACCCCATTCAGCCGTTCGCCGCGGGCGATTGCAGCGAGGCGCTCCTCGGAGATCGCCGGCTCGCCCCCCGGGTTCACGGGCAGCGGGTTTCCGATGACCTCTTCTGCGCTGAAACCGGACATCTCTTCGGCCGCACGACTCCAGGATCTCACCCGGCCTTGCAGGTCGATGCGCATGATCGCGAGCGGGCTGGCGTCGATGATGGCCTGCAGGCGCTGGTTGGTGTCGGCGAGTTCCTCCTCGGCTCGGACGCGCTCTGCGACCTCGGCCGCAAGTTCGGCTGTGCGGCTCTCGACTCGGCTTTCCAGTTCGCCGGCGGAGTCGCGAAGAGCCTTTTCGCGCTCGGCGAGCAGGCCTGCCGCCGCCCCGAGAGATCGCTCGAGCTGGCCAATCTCATCCGTGCCGGAGCGCATGGGGGCGATCGGAGCGCCCTCGGCGAGCCGCTGTGCGTTCTCTTTCAGCACCTCGATGCGGCGTGCTATGGCGGAAGCGAAAAGGAGCATGGCGGCAATCGCTGCCGCGGGTACAACCAGCAGGCCGGCCGCTATGACGTAATATCCGCTCACCGTGACTTCCCTGGCGTGGTCCCTTCGCTGTTCGAGCAGCCGGTTTTCTTCCTGCTGCATCGCGCGGAGTTCGCCGTCGATTCGTTCGACCGCCGCGCTGCTTTCCGCCAGTTCGGGGCGCCATCCGCTCAACGGCGGGACGCGAGCCAGCATCGAGTCCAGAACGTCCCGACGCTTCAGGATGAGCGCCTTGACCGTCTGAACATGCGCGACCTCGGCCGGGTTGCCATCCACCATACTCTCGAGCGCCGCCAGGAGGTCCGGCAACTCGCGCCGGTTCTCTTTGTACGTCACCAGCCAGGAGGGATCGCCCGTCAGCAGGTAACCCATTACACTGGTTTCGCACTCCTGTATGGCCGTGTGCAGTGCCTGACTCCCGGTGCGCAACTCAAAGGCGTGCATCAGCGCCTGTTCAGCGGCCTGGTTCTCCCTCTGCACCATGTAGAACGAGAGAAGGACCAGCAAGAGCCCGGCAAGGGGAATAGCAACCACCACCAGTCCCTTTGCCTGCAAGGGTAAGTTGCGGAAGTGCTGGATAGCGCTACTGAGCGCGTTTCGCATTAGTTTCGGATCGCCCTCGACGCCTTCATTTTCGGACACGAAGCTCAGGCAGGGCAATCGCGCCCTGGGTGGCCGTCCCATGGCGCATTCACCCCATGGCAGGCGCGCTATCATAACGGCTTCTATGCTGAAAACAATGTTGGTCGTCGCAACAGCATCAATCGCCTGGGCTCAAGCTCCCGCCGGTACCGCCTGGGTTTCCCTATTCAACGGAAAGGACCTTGCCGGTTGGGTCGAGGTCGGCAAGGAGAAATGGACTGTGGAGGAGGACGCCATCCGCGGGCGAGCGGTCACGAAGGAGTACGGCTACTTGCGGACCGCGAAGACCTACAAGGATTTCGAGTTCTCCGTGCGCTTCCGGTGCCAGGCGGACGGCAACAGCGGCGTGTTTTTCCACACGGACTTCAAGCCCGGAACGGCGGACGTCAGCAAGGGCCTGCAAATCGAGATCGATCAGACTCTCAACCACCACACGGGCGGGATCTACGGCGACGGGCGGGGATGGGTGGTCTGGCCGGCGCCGGAAAACGAAAACGTCGTGCGGCGGAACGATTGGAACGACCTGCTGGTCAAGGTGGTCGGAAACCGGTACATCGCACGGTTGAACGGAGTGCTGATGGTGGATTTCACAGACCCGTCGCCTAAGTCGTTCGACGGCTACATCGCCCTGCAACTGCATTCCGGCGGCGAGGGCGACATGTCGTTCAAGGAAATCTATGTTCGGGATTTGAGCCGTTAGGAACGGCCCGGCCGGCGCCGGCCGGGCACACGCAGCTACTCGAGGCGGGCGGCCATGCTGATCTCGGCTTTGAGTAGGCGCGAAATCGGACAGCCGGCCTTGGCGTCGTTGGCGGCCTTCTCAAACGCGGCCTGGCCTGCGCCTGGGATCTTTGCGACGACGTCGAGATGGCTCTTGGTGACCGTCCAGCCGGCCTCGACCTTTTCGAGCGTGACAGTGGCGGAGGCGCGAATGCTCTCGGGCGTCAGGCCCGCTTCGCCCAACTGCGCGGACAGGGCCATCGCAAAGCATCCGGCATGGGCGGCCGCAATCAACTCCTCGGGATTCGTCCCGATTCCCTGTTCGAAGCGCGAACCGAAAGAATACTGAGTATCGGATAATACGCCGCTGGCGCTCGAAACCGTCCCTTTTCCTTCCTTAAGCGAACCTTTCCAGACTGCTGAGGCTTTTCTTTGCATATGCAAATTGGATGCAGGGACACGGGACGGAGGTGCGGAAAGACGTGTCAGATCCAGCCGTGGACGAAGTACCAGCCGATCTTCGCGGTCTCAACCGAAAGGTCGATGAAGGCGGGCCATCGATCGGCGAGTGTGCTGTACCGCTTCAGGGCATCCGGAAAGGGGCGGGGCCGCACCCTGAGGCCGGCCTTCTCAAACGCACGCCGGGCGCGGAACATATGGTAATCGCTGGTCACGAGAACGGGTTCACCTCCTGAGCCGGCGAGCATGCGGGCGGCGTAGAGCGCGTTCTCGCGCGTGGTGTCCGATGTGTCTTCCACTTCGATGACGTTCGCCGGGACGCCGTGACAAACCAGGAATTCCCTGATGAGCGGAGCTACTTTCCTGCCACTCGCCACTACGCGCTTGAAACCGCCTTCGTGGTAAGTGCGGGTGGCGTAGATAGCGCGCCAGTAAGAGCCGTGGGCGAGGGTCGTGGCATCTATCGTTCCGCCGCCGAGGACGATGAGTGTGTCGCCTTTCGGGTCGTCCCACGGCCCCGCAAGGAGCCGGGCGTACCACGAGACCACCGGCGTGAAGGTCACGGCCAGGAACAAAAGGCAGAAAGCGCCCGCCAGCACCACGAAAACCCGACGGCTCCGGCGCAGGAATGGCATCTAGCTCAGGGCGGCAACGGCCGAAATGTAATACGAGTTCTGCGGGCTCCAGTACTCCGTGGTGCGCCAGTCGAAGCCGTATTCCATATCGAGCACCGGCTCGTCCCGGGTGTTTCCCGCGATGCCGTTCATAACGCCCCCGGGGATCAGGCCGACGTAGCGGGAGTGCGGGTAGGGGTTGCGCATGCCTTCGCCGGTCATCAGGCATGCGCCGAACGGGTTTGCGCCCATCACCCACTCAATCTGCCGGAACGCGAGGTCGCGCCACGTGTTTTCGCGCAGCATGCGGGCGGCGCGGGCGAGCAGGAATGCGTATGAGAGCAGATGGGACGTCATCCCGAGCCACCAGAACTGCTTCCGCACGGGCATGAAGTAGCGGTAGGTGAGCTCGCCGGCGAGCGGCCGGTAGTGCTCGGGCGTGGGCGAGCCGGTGAACACCCCGAACGGCAGGATTCCGTATGCCGAACGCGCGCTCATCGGGGCGACGTAGCCCTCGAGATGCAGGCGAACGGCATCGAGCCAGCTTTTGGCGTCGGCGTGCTCACGGAAAGTCGCGGCGAGTTCCAGCAGCACGAGCGGCGGGAGGGACGAGTAGACGGCGTCCGTGTAAGGCGCGGCGTTTCGCGGGCCGCTGTGCCAGAACCCGCGCACAAGCTTCTGGCCGCCGATGAACTGTTTCTCCTGAAGTGCCAGCAACTGGCGGCCCAGGGAAGCTGCCTCGGTCTGCCAGCGGTCGCTGCCGGTGGCGCGGTAGAGTTCCGCCGCGGCGCGCGCCCACCAGGCCAGATCGCCGGCGTTCGAGCCGCGCGCCGAGGCCTCCCAGCAGCGTTGCGATGCGGCGAGCACGGAGTTCGAATAGTCCGCATCGGGGGATCGGAAAGCCTGAGCGGCCATCGCCTGAAGGGCCGTAAACATCGCCTGATTGCCGCCGTTCTTGGCGGGGTTGATGTAGCGGTCGTCAGCGGTTCCTATCTGGTTGTCGGTCCAGTGATTATCGCTGTTGTCGCCGTTGAGGCCCCCGGCGGTGTCGGCCCAGACCCGGTCGTCCGCGTCCTGCATTTTGAGGAAGTAACGGTTGCCCCAGCGGAACTCATCGAGCAGCGGAGCGAGGCCGGTTCCGGCGCGATCCCAGGATTCGCCGAGGGTGCGGGCCAGAGTCAACAGCGCGAAGCCGTTGAGCATGGTGGCGCTCATCCACTTCCTGAGGTCGCCGGCATCGTGCCAGCCGCCTGTGACGTCCACGTGCTCGCCGTTATCGCGCCGCCTGGCGTCGTCGAGATGGCACACGGGGTGGACGTTCGGCACTTCGCACCCGCAGCGCTGGGCGTGGATGTAACTCACCGCCTTGGGCAGGGTGCGGCGCCAGACGTCGCCTTGGATGAAGAACGGCACAGAGCGCTCCTGACCGGCCGTGAGCTGGTACATGGCCTCGCGCGTGAGGTCGCTGAAGTCGCCCACCAGACATGGGCCGAAATCCGATTCCACTTTCCGGAGGGGCTTCGTGATGCGGAACGGTTCGGACGGACTCCCGATATCGCGGACGCTGAATTCGGTGGGTGCGGACTCGCCCGCGGCGCGCACGACAACGATTTTTCGGGCGTCCGGCAGGAACCCGAGGTGGTTGAGGGCGATCGCCGGCGTGGCGCCCGGGGTCAGTTCTTCTATGCGTTCCGGGCGGGGCGGGCCCTGTTGTGCCAGGGCGGCTGCCGGCGAGGACAGCGCGGCGGCAAGAAAGGTTCGGCGTGCGAGCGACTCCATGAGGATTATGGAACCGCATTTGTACGCCGGGCGCAACCAGCCCGGGACGCACGCTCAACGGAGCAGCCTTAGCACGATGTCGGCAAGCAGGCGATAGAAGGGATGACGGGTTTCCAGGATGACGCGCTCGCAGTACGCGGGAATCCAGGTGAGGTGTTCCTCGCGGAACGCATCGAGCACATCGGGGGTTTCGAACTCCAGGATGCGGGCGTAGAAGGCGAGCAACAGACCGATATGGTCGGCGGGCTCGGCGGTGGTTTTGGGCTCGATGCCGGCTGCGTGATACCAGGCCAGGGCGCTGCGGTGCGCCGGTCCCAAGAGCTGGTTCGACGTGTTGACGGACTGAAACGGTGGGCAGGGCGGTCCGGCGGGATCGAAGAAGAGACGAACGAACTCCATCCGAAGTTCGGAGGGATTCCGGTCCAGTGCCTGCTCCATTTCCCCGAGCATGAGTTCTAACGTAGCCTCCGGGAGCGCCCGGCCGCGCAGATCGGTAATCATCCGGAGCAGAACGGGAGCATCGGGCGAAAGGAAGCCTTTGCCCACGAACGCGAACCATGCCGCCTCGCTCCGGCGTTCACTGGCTGGCCCCATGCCTACATTGTGCATCCGCGCTCGGCGATCGTGCGAACATAAAAAGTCCATGAACTACTTGTGGATCGGGCTGGGCAGCGCGCTCGGCGGAATGGCGCGGTACTGGTGTAGCGGGTTTGTCCCGAGGTTCGCGGGCACGACGTTCCCCTGGGGAACGCTGGCGGTGAACGTGACCGGCTCGGCATTCATAGGGTTCTTCGCAACGCTGACGAGCCCGGAGGGCCGCTGGCTGCTGGGAACTCTGCCGCGGCAGTTCGTCATGGTCGGCATCTGCGGCGGGTTCACCACGTTTTCTACGTTCAGCCTGGAGACGCTGAACCTGACGCGCGACGGCGAATGGTTGCGGGCGGGCGCGAATGTGGCCGCATCTTTGGTAAGTTGCCTGCTGGCAGTCTGGCTGGGGAGCGGGCTGGCTTCGAATCTGAATCGATAGCGAGGTGCTGATGCGCATTCCTCAGGAGTCGATTCTGCTGCGGATTTTCATGGGAGAGAACGACCGCAGCGGGCACCTTCCGCTGTACGAGGCGGTGGTGCTGAAAGCCCGTGAGATGCACATGGCGGGCGCCACGGTGCTGCGCGGGCCGATGGGGTTCGGGCATTCCAGCCGCGTGCACACGGCGAAAATACTGCGGCTCTCGGAGGACCTTCCGGTCGTGGTCGAGCTCGTCGATAGCGAGGAAAAGGTGAACGCTTTTCTCGCCGCGCTGGAGGGCATGATGGGCAGCGGGCTGGTAACGCTCGAGAAAGTCAGGGTGGTCCAGTACGGACCAGCGGGCTCCGGACCCGCCTGATAATGAGACTGATGGGGCAGGATTCCCG
The DNA here is from genome assembly GCA_023436715.1 of Acidobacteriota bacterium. Lineage (GTDB taxonomy): Bacteria > Acidobacteriota > Terriglobia > Bryobacterales > Bryobacteraceae > Fen-330. Next base: position 12,288 of record JAEZIJ010000032.1, on the reverse strand, counting down.
AGCGGATGCCCGGGCGGCGCGGCTCATCGCCGTGGTGAGCGTGCTGGTGAGCGCCGCGCTTGCGTTCACCAAAATCCTGATCGGCTGGATGGCGGGTTCCACCGCCGTGGTGGCCGACGGATTCGAGTCCACCGGCGACGTGGTGGCTTCCGCCCTCGTGCTCTTCGGGCTCGTGGTGGCATCGAAGCCGCCGGATGAGAACCATCCCTACGGGCACGGGCGGTCTGAAATGCTGGCGGGGTTGGCGGTAGGATTCATTCTCGCCGCCGCGGGCGTGGGCATCTGCTGGCGCTCATTCGAGCGAATCGGGAAGGTGGAGCACGTGCCGGCTGTGTACGGCATCTGGCCCCTGGTGGCTTCCATCCTCGTGAAATCGGTGCTCTCGACGGTGAAGTTCCGCGTCGGCTGGCGAGTCCATAGCGCCTCCCTGGTCGCGGACGCCTGGAACGACGCCGTGGACATCCTCTCCGGGACCTCGGCCTTGATCGCGCTCGGGCTGACGCTCCTCGATCCCTCGCGGTTCCTGTCGGCCGACCAGTACGGCGGCGTGGTAGTGGGACTGATCGTCGTGTTCACCGGGGCCAGGGTCGTCCGCGAGACCGCCATGCAACTGATGGACACCATGCCGGACGAGACGATCATGAACCGCATCCGCGAAGTGGCGCTTTCCGTGCCCGGTGTTCACGGCGTGGAGAAATGTTTCGCCCGGAAGACGGGTTTCCGGTATCACGTCGACTTGCACCTTGAAGTGGACCCCGAACTCACGGTGCGGGCGTCGCACGACATCGCCTCGCAGGTGCGCGGCGCGATCAAGGACAGGCTCGACTTCATCGAGGACGTGCTCGTCCACGTGGAGCCTTCGCCGACCGGCGTCCCTGAATAAAAACCGCATCCCGCAGTGAACCGATGACCGGGAGCGCGAAAGGCCCGTACTTGCGTTAGACTGGGAGCGTTGTCACGCTGAGCGCGGATGTGGCGGAACTGGCAGACGCACCGGATTTAGGTTCCGGCGCCCGCAAGGGCTTGGGAGTTCGACCCTCCCCATCCGCACCACTCTGGAAACTTTTCCGAGAACCGTGCCGGTGCCGGCGGAATTTTGCGCGGATCTGGAATCGCGCCCGATAAGGGTATCATGGAGTCGCCTACGCCGACCGGCAAGGCTAGGACCTGGGCTATCGTCGAATCCCGGGGCCAGCAGTTTGCCGTCGACATCCATTGCCTGCGCGAATTCGTTGTTATGCCGGAGGTTGCCGCCATCCCCGGCTGTGACACCCGGCACCGCGGCGTGATCAATTTGCGTGGCGAAGTGCTGCCGCTGCTCGATCTCCGCAAATGCCTGGGCTGGCAGTCGGTACCCGAAGAAACCGAAGCCTTCAACGCGATGATGGCTGCGCGCGAGCAGGACCACAGCAACTGGCTGGACGCACTGGAGCGGGCGGTCCGGGAGCGCACCGAGTTCCAGCTTGCCACCGACCCGCATCAGTGCGCGTTCGGCCGCTGGTACTACTCTTATCGCTCCGATTCGCCGTGGATTGCGGCGCTGCTCAAGAAATTCGAGAAGCCGCACAACCTCATCCACGCCTCCGCGCAAGAGGCTCTCGCCCTGGTGGCGGTCCGACGTTTCGATGAGGCGGTCCGGCTAGTCGAGCGGAAACGCGAGGGCGAGTTGCGGGAGATGATCGGCCTGTTCCAGTCTCTGAAGGACCTGATGCGGGAAAGCCTGCGGGAACTCGCCATGGTTATGCGGGACTCGCAGCGGAGTTTCGCCGTCGCAGTCGAAGCTGCGCTCGCCGTCGAGTCCGTGGCGTCCGAGATGATCCAGGACATCGACGCGCACACCGTCGGGATAACCAATGGCAGAGTGCAGCGCGTCCTGGAACGCTGCGGGTCGAGGTCGCTGGCGATTATCCTGGATCCGGAGATGCTTTCCGTTCAGTCATAACGGAGTGCCTCGACCGGGTTGATTGTCGTTGCCTTCCGTGCGGGTAGAGCCGACGCGACCGCGCCGCCTGCCGCTATCAACGCGAGCGTAACGAAGATGGCCAGCGGATCGCGGGCGGGGACCTCGAATAACATCTTCTTCCCGAATGCGGCAAGCTGAAGCGCTAGGGGAAGCCCGATGAGGACCCCTGCCGCGGTCAGCGCCAGTGTCTCGCGGACGAAAAGCCAGAGGACATTACTTCTTTGTGCGCCGATGCTCACGCGGATGCCGACCTCGCGTGTGCGGCGCGTCACCGAGTACGCGACGAGGCCGTAGATGCCGACCAGGGCGAGGCCGGTGCCGAGTATCCCGAACAGGTTGCAGAGGAACGCCAGAAGGCGGTCGTTGGAGATCATGCGGTCCCGGAGGCGCCCCATCGTGGCGGTCTGCTCGACCGTCAGGCCCGGCGCCGCCGCGCGCAGGATGGAGCGGACGTCCCGCTCCACGCCCGCCGCAGTTCCACGGTAGCGGATTGCCAAAGTAGCATCGCTGGCCCGCTTCGGGTCAAGCGACAGGAATATCATCGGCCGGAGTTCCTCGCGGACGTCGTAGTACTTCGTGTCTCCCACCATCCCGATCACTTCGATGTCGTTTTTCTCGAAGATGATGTGCTTTCCCACCGGATTCGTGCGCGGCCATAGCATGGAGGCAAGCCGCTGATTGACGATCGCACGCCCGGGCGCCGGCGAGCGATCCTCCGGGGTGAAATCGCGGCCGGTCAGGATCGGAACTCGCATTGTGGAGAGATACCCGGGACTCGCGGAAAGGAAATGCACATTATGGATCTCGCGGTCGGAGCCCGATAGGTCCCTGGCGGTAACGCTGCCCGCCATCATGGCTCCAGAGAGCAAGCCGGGTGCTGCGAACCCTGCCGACTCGACGGCGGGCAGTTGGCGGACCCGCGCGAGCAATTCTGCCAAATCGGCAGGAGAACCCGAAGCACCTTGCTTCACGGGTACCTTCGGTCCGATACCGACGGCGAGGACGCGGTCGATGTCGTAGCCCAGAGGAAGAGTCCTCAGCTTCCGCAGGCTATGCGTGAACAAACTCGCGCCGAAAAGCAGCACAACCGCGAGCGCCACCTGTGCCACGATCAGACCTCTGCGCAGCCAGCCGCGCCCGGCACCCCCCGCCGCGGGCCGCAGGTTCGGCGCCGCAGCCGTTCGGGAGGCGTGCCAGGCCGGGTAGAGCCCGGAGATGAGAGTCGCGAGCAGGCAGGCGGCGAACGTGAACAGCCAAGCGGTCTTGTCGGGCGTGACTTCGAGCGCTGCGTAATTGTTGCCGGTATTGAACAGGTCCAGCAGGAAGCGGGTGAGGAACAAAGACGCCGTTATACCAGCCGCTGCGCCGCCGGCCGTCAGGAGGAGGGTTTCCACAAGCAACTGGCGCATCAGGCGGCCGCGAGCGATGCCGAGCGCGAGCTTGACGGCGAACTCCTGACGCCGCTCGCTGCCGCGGGCCAGCAGAAGATTGGCAAGGTTCGCGCAGGCAATCATCAGCACGAGCGCGACCGCGGTGATCGACAACACGAGTGGATCGTGCAGGGTCGTGCGCCACCGGTCGAAACCCTTGCTGGCGTCCTGGAGTTCGTAAACCGCCCCGGCATTCGCCCGCGCTTTGGGAAGCGCGTCCTCGATCCCCCGGCTGGCCGCCGCGAGCCGGCCGCGGGCTTCCGCCAGGGAAAGGCCGGGCTTCAAGCGGCCCAGAAGCTTGATCCAGATCCAGTTCGGGTGCTCGCGCGGCGCCTCGAAGAGCGTGGCTTTCACCGCTGTCGTCGCCCACAGGTCAGCCTGCCGCTGCAACTCGGGGCCAACAAAATCCGGCGGAGCCACGCCGATAACCTGGAGCGGCACGCCATTGACGCGAACGGTTCGCCGGAGCACATCCGTGCTCCCGCCGAACCGCGCGAGCCAGGCGCGGTAACTGAGGACGCAGACGGGGCTTGCGCCCTCGACGCGGTCGTCCTCTTCAGCGATCAAGCGGCCGAGCGCCGGGCGCGCCTCGAAGAACGGGAAATAGGAACCGGTCACGAATTCCAGGTCGGCGCGGTTCTGGCCCCGAGCGGAGTCGAGTTGCACCGGGACCATCCAGAATCCAATCACGTCCGCAAAAATCGAGGACTGTCGGCGTAGCTCACGGAAGGCCGGGTAACTGAACCCCGAGCTTGTGAATGAGTCCAGGCGAGCGTTGATCTGCACGACCCGGTGCGGATCGCGCACCGGAAGCTCCTTCAGCAGGATGCCGTTCACCAGCGTGAAAATAGCGGTGTTCACTCCGATACCGCAGGCGAGCGATAACAGCGCGACTATCGTGAAACCGGGGCTCCTCTTCAGATTCCGGCAGGCGTGCCGGATGTCCTGCGCCAACTGCTCGATCCAGACGAAGGAGCGCTCGTCGCGATGCAGTTCCTTCGCGACCTCGACGTTCCCGTACGCCCGGCGGGCGGCGAGCCTTGCTTCCTCAGCGGTCATGCCGCGGCTCATGAAGTCGTCCTCGATCAGGGCTAGATGTGACTCAACCTCCCGGGCGAGTTCGCGCTCGGCGCGCCGGCGCAGAATCAAGGCAGCAAGCTTGGCGAAAACCCTACGTGGGCCGGCCATAGTTCAAGCCTCCGTGCTGAGCAGTTTATCTATAAGCCCGGAGACACGGCGCCACCGCTCGGTTTCCTCACGAAGCGCCTTCTGCCCGGCCCTGGTGATTGAGTAGTACTTGGCTTCCCGATTGTTCTCCGTGACGCCCCAGGAACCCTTGATCCAGCCCTGCTGCTCGATGCGGACCAGGGCAGGGTATAAGGTGCCCTGGTTCAGGTTGAGTAGATCCTCGGAGACCTGCTCGATCCGGTTCGCGATCCCGTAGGCGTGCTGGGGGCCGATCGTGGCGAGGGTTTGGAGGACTATGATGTCCAGCGTGCCCTGCAAGATTCGAATATGCTCTCCAGTAGGCATTCAAGTGAAGTCTGCGCCACTTCCGCTTGAATGTCAAGTGGAGAAACGCTTTCTTACTCCCGCGCCAGCGCCGTCATCGGATCGACACGAGCCGCGCGGAGGGCCGGGACCGCCGCCGCGGCCAGGGCGGCGAACGCCAGCACAAGGCTCATTACAACCAGCGTTGCCGGGTCGGCCGGCGCCACCTCGAAAAGCAAACCCGTCAGCATGCGCGTGAGTATCAGCGAGGCGCCGAGTCCGATGGTGACACCTGCGACCATCAGCCAGAGGGCGCGCTGCAGGATGAGCCTCAAGATGTCGCTCCACTTCGCGCCGAGGGCGATTCGAATGCCGACCTCACGGAGGCGCTGGGCGACGGAGTACGAAATCACGCCATAGATCCCCACGGCGGCCAGCGCGAGCGCGATTGCGCCAAACAAACCCAGCAGCGCCAGCGCGAGGGTACGGTTCGCCAGCCTGCCCGAAAAGTAGCCTTGCAGCGGCTTGACGTGAAACACTGGAGACCCAGAGTCAACGGCCTCGAACGTCGAGCGCACCGCGTGCTCCAGAGACATGGGATCGAGCGAAGTGCGCGCTACCAGCCGGTAGTAGTTAATAATCGCTTGCTGGTTCAGCGGCGTGTAGACCTGCATGTCAGCCGGGCGGTCAATGCCATCCTGGCGCACGTCGCCGACGATCCCGACTATCCTCATCCATGGCGCCTTGCCGAATCTGATGTGCTTCCCGACAGGATCCTCGCCCGGGAACAGGGCTCGCGCGCAGGTGTCATTGATCAGAGCGACAGGGGACGTCGTTTTGCTGTCCTGCTCGCCGAAAAGGCGGCCGAGCCTGAGCGGGATGCGCATCACCCTGAAATAATCGGTGGATACGGAAAACTGATCTGCAAAGGGAGCGTCCCGTTCGTCCGGGACTGGCCGGTCTTCCCGCTGGAACTGCACGCGGTCTGTATAATGCCCGGGATGGCGCGCAACGCTTTCAGGGCATCGCGGTAGTAGCCGATGGCGTCGCCTTTGTAGCGCGGGCTTATCACGTTCGTGGTCAGCGTCAGCACGTTCCTCGGATCGAATCCGGCGCCCACAGTCATCAGCCGCCAAAAGGTCTTCGCCATCAGGCCGGCCCCCACGGCAAGCACGAACGCGAGAGCGATTTCAGTCATTGCGAGCCCGTTTCGCAGGCTGTTGTGCGTGCGGCCGCTCTCATTGATGCCCTTCATGGCTCGAACGAGATCAGTGCGCGATGCATGCCAGGCCGGCGCCAAACCGCACAGCACTCCGGCGAGTATGGTCGCGCCAAGCGCGAAGGCCAACGCCGCACCATCCATGGTGGCTGCTTGCGCCCGTGGAATCCGTTCGGGCGCGAGTGATGCGAGGGCTTTGGTTCCGAAGAAGGCCACTCCCGTCCCGAGCGAACCGCCGGCCAAGGCCAGCACGAGGCTCTCGGTGAGGACCATCCGCACAATCCGGCTGCGTTTAGCTCCGATTGCGGTGCGCACAGCGATCTCTCTTGCGCGGCCGGTAGCGCGCGCAAGCAGCAGGTTTGCCACGTTGGCGCAGGCAATCAACAGGATGAATCCTGATGCGCCCCAAACCGCCCACAATACGGTGCTCGCGCGTCCGAGCAGCCGGTCTTCGAGAGAGCCCACGGTAAGCTGCGCCCCTCGCAGATGCGCGTCGCGGTCGTCGCGGACAATCGGTTGGAAGATGCCGTTGAGCTCCTCGCGCGCGTGTTGCGGTGTAACGCCGCGCCTCAGCCGTCCGATCAGGTGGACGCCCGAGCAGTTGTGACAACTCCAGAGGGGGTCCAGCGCGAGCGGGTAGTACATCTCCGGGTCCAGTTCGGATGTAGCCTTCAGCAAAGGCTTAAAGCCGGGCGGCAGGACGCCTACCACCGTGACATGAAATGGGCCCAATCGGAGCACCCGGCCGAGGATGTTCGGGTCCGCGCCGAATTGCCGGACCCAGAGTCCGTGGCTGATTATGAGCGCGAGCCGCTGGCCCGGTTGCTGCTCCTCGGACAGGAAGTCGCGGCCGAGTTGCATGCGGACCCCCAGGGTCTCGAAGAACGTGTGATCTACGCTGAGGCCGCGCAGCACCAGGGGCTTGTCGTTCTGGAAGAGGATGCCAGGGCCGTCCCGGAACGCCGACAGGCTCTCGAAGGATCGGCTGCGTTCCCTCAACTCGCGGACGATCGTGTAGTCCACAGTCGGGTTGTCCGGAGCGCCGGTGGCGGTTTCGGCGATCGTGACCAGGTGCTTGGGGTCGCCGTACGGAAGCGGATCGATCAAGACCGCCTTCACCACGCTGAAGATCGCCGTGTTCGCGCCCACGCCCAAAGCGAGCGTGAGCACCGCGGCGGCTGTGAAGACAATGTCCCGCCTCAGCGTCCGCAAGCCGAAGCTAACGTCCTGGCAAAGTGCCTGAAACCACAGAGAAGGGTTCATTCAGTTCCTGATAATCATCGCACGAAGAAACTACAGCAGCTTCGGCTTTCCTACTCTGACCTCGACTCCTTGTGAGTAGTGGACCAGCGGCCGTCCGCGCGGGGGCGGAAGACCGGCGGCGGTGACGAGGTTCTGTTCCATGTGGAGGATGTGGGCGCGCGCCAGCGGCCAGGGCGGGTGCTCGACCTGGGCGTAGCCAATTCCGCGGCGCAGCACCGTGTAGAGCCGCCAGCGCGCGGTGAGGAAATGGTCCAGGTCGTCGGACTCGACCGGCGTGAGCGCTTCGTCGGGCTCGATGAGAATGTCCGAGCAAGCGCCGTCGTCCGGGTCCGTTCTGCGGCTTACGTAGTGCACGGTGGCGGGTCCGCATTCGACGTTCATGTCGGCCAGTTTGTAAGGCAGGTGATACAGCAGGCGTGCGCCGAATACGGCCAGTGTTCGCGCCGCGTCGAGCGAGAAGAACCAGACGCCCGTGCTGCCATCGGGCGCGCGTACGTATGTCCGGACGTTCGTCTCGGGGAACCGCATCGAGAGCGCGGCGGGCACCAGAGGCGGCCGCACCTCGGCGATGAACGGAGTCAGCCCGACCCATGCCGAGCCATCGAAGACATCCACATCGAGGCCGGGCGGCAGCAGGCGGGCGATCACGGCAGGCTCGTAGCGCCAGTGCAGGAACGCCAGACGCTTCCACCACTGAAGCATGAACGGCCAGTGCACGGTCTCAGTGGGAAGCGGCGTCACCTGCCGCCGGCCCGTGTTCACAAAGTCCCTCCGCCAGGCTCAAGCGGCCTGCCGGCTGTTACAAGAGCAAGTCAAGGGCCAGCCACTGGAAATACGACCTGTTGTTGATTTGTTTGCAGGAATAGCAGGGAACATTTTTCGCGTAATGAAGAAATTCCTCATGTAAGCTGGGCAGATGCGCTTTGGTCTGATGCTGATGAGCCTGCTGGCGATGTCCGGGGCCGCGCAGGAGGAAAGGTTCGAGTTCAGGGCGATCAATCGGGAGGCGGTGGAGGCGCGGCTTAAGCGCGTGCGGCGTGGCAACGCGGAGCGGCAGCTTGCTCTCCGGCAGATATTCGAGGAGGCCGGATGCAACGAGAGCCGGCTCACGGAACAGGCTGTGAAGGGTGTGAAGCAGCCGAACGTAATCTGCACTTTACCGGGGGAAGCGAGTTCCACGATCATGGTGGGCGCCCATTTTGACATGGTCGATATCGGCATGGGCGTGGTGGATAACTGGAGCGGCGCCGCGCTGCTGCCCAGCATCTATCAGGCGCTTGCCGAGCGGCCGAGGCGGCACACGTTTGTGTTCGTGGGATTCACGGGTGAGGAGCGCGGGCTGCTCGGGTCCGCGCACTTCGTAAAGCAGATGGGCCGCGAGGGAGTCAAAGCGACTCGGCTGATGCTGGATCTCGACTCGCTCGGGATGACGAGCACGAAGATCTGGCTGAACGGGTCCGATCGCAAGCTCGCGGAGACGCTCAACGCACTTGCGGCAGCCTTGAAGCTCCCTCTCCAGGTCGTCAATACGGAGCGGGTTGGAACGACCGACTCCGCCCCGTTCGCAGAGAAGAAGATCCCCACGGTGAGCCTGCACTCTCTCACGCAGGAGAACCTCAGCGTGCTGCACTCCAACAGAGATAATCTGGACGCCGTCAAGATGGACGACTACTACGGCACATACCGGCTGGTAACTGCGTACCTGACTTACCTTGACGCGAAGCTGGACTAAAGAAAAAAGGCAGGCACCGGAATGCCTGCCTCTTGAGTTTTGAAATGAGTTGTCTCTATGCCGGGACGGTTGTGAGCCGCTTCGGTCCGGATTCAACCACGTGCGGCGGGCACCCGTCCTTCATCAGCTTGAAATTCTCGATGAAGCGCGCGGCGAGAGCATCGTACTTGCGGAGATATTCCTCGCGGCTACCCCAGGTGTTCGCGGGATCGAGAATCCTCGCGGGCACGCCTTCGCAGGATTCCGGTACCTCAAACCCGAATATCGGGTCGATGCGATACTTCACATCGTGCAGTTTTCCACTCAGTGCGCTGTTGAGCAGCGTGCGCGTGTGCTGAATGCTCAGGCGCTTGCCGATGCCGAACGGACCGCCGGTCCAGCCGGTGTTGACGAGCCAGCATGTCGCGCCGTGCTTGAGCAGCTTGGTCTTCAGCATTTCGGCGTAGACGTAGGGGTGATGCACCATGAACGGCCCGCCGAAACAGGGGCTGAACGTGATTTCCGGCTCCGTGCCGAGGCCGACCTCGGTTCCCGCGATCTTGCTGGTGTAGCCGGAGATGAAGTGGTAGATCGACTGGTCCGGCGTGAGCCGTGCGATCGGGGGCAGAACGCCGCTGGCGTCGCAGGTCAGGAAGATCACGTTCTTCGGATGCCCGGCGCGCTTGGCCGGCCAGTAGTTGTCGATGAACTCGAGCGGGTACGCGCCGCGCGTGTTTTCGGTGACGCGGTCGTCTTCGAGGTCAAGGCGGCGGGAGGCCGGGTCGAATACGACGTTCTCCAGGATCGTGCCGAACCGCCGTGTGCACGCGTAGATCTGCGGCTCGGCTGCCTCGGAGAGCCGGATGACCTTGGCGTAACAGCCGTCCTCGAAGTTGAAGACGCCGTTCTCGCTCCAGCCGTGCTCGTCGTCGCCGATCAGGTGACGCCTGGGATCTGCGGAGAGCGTAGTCTTGCCGGTTCCCGAGAGGCCGAAGAAAATGGCCACGTCACCGTCATCGCCGACGTTGGCGGAGCAGTGCATGGGAAGCACGCCTTCGAGCGGCAGCAGGAAGTTCAGGACCGTGAAGATGGTCTTCTTGATCTCCCCGCCGTACTCGGTTCCGCCGATGATCGCGATTCGCTCGGCGAAGTTGGCAATGATGAATGTGCCGCTGCGCGTGCCGTCCACAATCGGAGACCCGTGGAAACCCGGCGCCGAGATGATCGTGAACTCCGGCACGTGCCGCTTCATCTCTTCGATGGTGCGCAGCTTAGTGAACATTGTGCGCGCGAACAGGCTGTGCCAGGCCTTCTCCGTGATGACGCGGATGGGCATGCTGGCGTCCTGGTCCGCGCCGGCGTAGCAGTCCTGCACGAACACGTCGCGGCCCTGGAGGTAGCCCTGCAGGCGCATCATGAGCGCGCTGAATTTCTCGGGAGTGTACGGGCGGTTGTACGTCCCCCACCAGACTTTATCCTCGGTGGTGTGCTCGCGGACGATATACTTGTCCGCGGCGGAGCGGGCAGTGTGCTTGCCGGTGTGGGCGACAAACGGGCCGGAGTGGCCGATCGAACCCTCGCCGCGGAAGATGGCCTCCTCGTAAAGCGCGGGCGTCGGCAGGTTCCAGTAAACCCGGTGCAAGTTCGTCAGGCCATGGTTGTGAAGCCCGAAGATGCTGGCGTTTTCCGTGGCCTGCTTCGTTGCGGGGGAAGGGATGTCGGTATACGGGTTCATTTCCAGTCTCTCACCAGTTTGCGGTCGCCCAAATAGAGTTCATTGGGCGAGTTCGGATCGAGGGCCCACTTGATGCGTTCGATGCCTTCGGTGATGTCTTTCAGCGTGCCGCAGAAGCTGACGCGCAGGTGGCCTTCCATGCCGAAATCCTTGCCCGGAACGGTGACCACGCGCACCTTCTCAAGCAGGAAGCGCGCGAGCTTCTGGGAATCCTTCGAATAGGCGCTGAAATCGGGGAACGTGTAGAAGGTGCCGTCCGGCTTCGTGACTTTGACGCCGTCGAAGGCGTTGAGGCGCTCGAGCAGCACGTTGCGATTGTTCTCCAGTGTCGTCCGCAGGCTCTGAATGGACGACTGCACCCCGTTGAGCGCGCCGACCGCCGCCCACTGCGCGGGCACCGAAGGTCCCGAGGTCTGCTGCGACTGGATGTTGCTCATCGCCCTGACCACTTCCTTGTTGCCGACTGCCCAGCCGATGCGGAATCCCGTCATGGCGTACATCTTCGAGACGCAATTGACCACGATGAGCTTCGAGCTCTGCCAGTTGGCCTTGGCGTACTTGAAACAGTTTGTGGGAGTCTTGCCGTCGAAGATCAGGCGGTTGTACGTGTCGTCCATGATCAGGTACAGTTTTTTCTTTTCGCAGAACTCGACGATCTCCGCGATGAAGTCATCCGAGTACATGACGCCCGAGGGGTTGTTGGGGCTGTTGATGATGACAGCTTTGGTGTTAGGTCCGACCGCTTCCGCGATTTCCTCCACCTTGGGGTGGAAGCTGCCGTCTTCCGATGCCACGGGGATTGGCACGCCGCCGGCGAGCTTCACCATTTCCGGGTAGCTCACCCAGTAGGGAACCGGGAAGATCACTTCCTCTTTTGGCTCGAGGATGGCGTACAGTGCAACCATAATCGCCTGCTTCGCACCGTTGCAGGCGATCACGTTATCGGCTTCGACCAGTTTTCCGTAGTTATCCTCGGTGTAGCGGATCACCGCCTTCTTGAGAGCCGGAATGCCGTCAGGCGGTGTGTAGCGGACCTCGCCTGTATTCAGCAACGCTGTGCAGTTGATAATGGCGTCGATGGGCGCCCTGCTTTTCGGCTCTCCGCCACCTAAATGAATGACGGGTTCACCCTTCTCCCTGAGGAGCGCGGCAGTTGCGTTGAGTTTCAGGGTTGGGGATTCACATATGGATCTAGCTAGTTGACTGATGCTCACCGAGTTTCCCTTTTGTCGATGTGTAAATACTCCTGGAGCCGTGAACGGACCTGAGGTATTTGTACAAGTATAAGGGACAACCGGAGGGCCAATGCAAATGAAGGATTATTAGTGGGACAGGCCTCCTGGCCTGTCCCTGGAGTTTCTACATTCCTGACGTACGCTGACCCTGGCCCTGCTCAAGATTTTTTTGTGGCAGCGTTTTTTCTGTTGACATTTTCCGGCAAGTATGTTTCAGTAGTATTGATGAAACACAAGGAAG
>JAEZIJ010000009.1 GCA_023436715.1 Acidobacteriota bacterium | reverse complement strand
TGAAAACGATTCCGGGGTGAAGGTGAACGGGATTCCGGGCTGAAGACGAACAGCGATTCCGGCGGGAAGGCGAACGGTTTTCGCTCGACCCCGGAATGGCTTTCACCATCGCCCGGAATGTTTTCCTCAGGGCGTAGCGACGCTGGACATCACACCGGCACAATGAACCCTCCAAGGGAGGATCAGGAGTGCCGGCCAGGAGACTGTCCATGCGGAAACTACGGGAGGTCTTGCGCCTCCGCTATGAACTCAAGCTGGGCTACCAGCAGATCGGGCGAAGCTGCGCCATCGGCGTCGGCACGGTCCACAAGTACCTGAAGCGAGCCGAGGCGGCGGGCCTCACGTGGCCGCTGCCGGAAGGCTGGGACGAAGCGCGACTGGAAAGCACGCTCTTCCCGCAGGCGGAAAAGCCGGTCGAGAAGAATCCGGCACGGTCGCTGCCCGACTTCGCCGCGATTCATTCCGAACTGCGCCAGCACAAACATCTCACCCTCCAGTTGCTGTGGGAAGAGTACCAGCAGGCCCATCCGGACGGCTACCGATACTCGCGCTTCTGCTACCTGTACCAGCGCTGGCGCTCGAAGCTCGATGTCGTGCTCAGGCAGGAGCACAAGGCCGGCGAGAAGATGTTTGTCGACTGGGCCGGTGACACGATTCCCATCCAGGACCGCCAGACGGGTGAAGTCTGGCAGGCGTCGCTGTTCGTGGCCGCGCTCGGCGCCAGTTCCTACACCTGGGCCGAGGCGATGCGCGATCAGCAGATGGAGTCCTGGCTGCGCGGCCACGTGCACGCCTTCGAGCATTTTCACGGCATCCCGGCGCTGGTCGTTCCGGATAACACCAAGACGGGCGTAACCAGGGCACACCGCTACGATCCCGATCTCAACCCGACTTACTACAACTTCGCGCAGCACTGCGGCTTCGGCATCGTGCCCGCGCGCCCGCGAAAGCCGCGCGACAAGGCCAAGGTCGAAAGTGCCGTTCAAGTGGCCGAGCGCTGGATCGTGGCGGCGCTCCGGCATCGCAAGTTCTTCTCGCTCGATGAACTGAACGAGGCGATCCGCGAGTTGCTCGAACGGCTGAACCGTCGCCCCTTCCGCAAGAAGGAGGGTACGCGCGCCAGCGTGTGGGAGTCCGCCGATCGGCCGGCGCTGAAGCCGCTGCCGACCGAGCCGTTCGACCTGAGCCAGTGGTCGCGCGCCCGCGTCAACATCGACTATCACATCGCCTTCGACGGCAACTTCTACAGCGTGCCGTACAACCTGGTGCACGAACTGGTCGAGATCCGTTCCACGCCCACCACGGTCGAGATCTTGCACAAGGGCGTGCGCATGGCATCCCATCCGCGCGGCCGCGGCGACGGCAAAGTCATCACCAACGACGAGCACCGGCCCAAGAGCCACCGTGCGCATCTGGAGTGGCCGCCTTCGCGCATGGTGCAGTGGGCCGGCGCCATCGGCCCGAACACAGCGCGTCTGTTTGAGCGCATCATGGACGACAAGCCGCACCCGGAGATGGGCTACCGCGGGTGTCTGGGCATCATCCGGCTGGCTCAGAAGTACTCCGCCGAGCGGGTGGAAGCGGCGGCTGAGCGCGCCTTGCTCACCGGCGCGTGCCGCTACAAGAGCGTTGAATCCATCCTCAAGAACTCGCTCGATCAGGTTCCGCTCGCAGCGCCGCCGCCGGCGAGAACGCCGCCGCACGACAACATTCGCGGATCGGAGTACTTCCAATAGGAGAGCCCACATGCTGCAAGAACCGATGATGGAAAAACTGACAGCCATGCGGTTGCTCGGCATGGTGGAGGCGCTGAAGGCGCAGGAGCAGGATCCGGCGGTGCGCGAGCTGAGCTTCCTGGAACGGCTCGGTCTGCTGGTGGATCAACAGTGGACCTGGCGCGAGAATCAGGCGCTGGCGCGTCGCCTGCACGCCGCCAGACTGAAAGGAGCCTGCGTCGAAGAGATCGATTACCGCGCATCGCGCGGCCTGGACAAGAGCGTGATTCGCGCGCTGGCGCAGAACTCGAAGTGGGCGGCGCAGCACGAGAACATCTTCGTGCTCGGGCCGACCGGCGTCGGGAAGAGTTTCATCGCCTGCGCGCTGGCGCAGAAAGCCTGCCGCGACGGCTACTCGGCGCTGTATACGCGGGCCGCGGCGCTGTTCCGCGATCTGGCGCTGGCGCGCGCGGACGGCAGTCTGCGCAGCTTGCGGCTCGGCCGCATCGACGTGCTGGTGATCGACGACTGGGCCATGGCGCCGCTGGCCGAGACCGAGCGCCGCGACTTCTGGGAAATCTGCGAGGATCGCTATCAGACGCGCTCGACGATCCTGACTTCGCAACTGCCGGTTTCGCGCTGGCATGAGCAGATCGGCGACCCCACCGCAGCCGACGGCATCCTGGACCGACTGGTGCACAACGCACATCGCATCGAGATGCGCGGTGAGTCGATGCGTAAGAAGCGCGGCTCCCAACCGGCGAGCTAATGCTCGCCGGGGCTGCTCCATTGTTGAGGCGGGGACAAGGGCTGCCGCCCCTTTCCCCGCACCCTTTTCTCCGCGGCGGCAGCCTTCCTCCGCTACGCTCCGGACAGCGAGTTCTTGACGAAGCCGAACAGTTCCTGCACAATCGAAGAGCCAGCGTCGCTGCGCTCCGAGAAGTGTTCGCCTTCGGCCCGGAATGCCGTTCGCGTTCCCTCCGGAATCAGCGTTCACCTTCGGTGGAATCCCCAAGATCCCGAGGGCGTGCCCGACACAGAACCAGAAGCCGTACTCCTTGCCATCGATCGTGCAGTGCCCATCCTCGTCTATTTTGGACAGGGGGTTGTTCCGCACGTAAGCATAGAGGTTTAGGCTCTGCGGATTGGTGAAATCAGCGTACGGCACCGGCTCCGGCTTCTCAACATGCCGTATGCGCCGCCTCCGCGTTGGGCCGGGCGGGACGTGAAGTGATAGGGCCATTGCCTTCTCTATCCGCCTCATTTGGTGGGCAGGTGTTCAAAGACAACCTTGGCCCGGCCCGCTCGCGGCAACTTCAGAATCGCAAGGGCATCCTTATATCGCTTTAGCTCCCCCTCTTTTATGATTAGCCGAGGAGCCCAGCGGTCAAACTCGATCACCACTTCCAGTCTGTCGAACCTGGGCTTCTTGGACCATGGAAAATCGGTGTACTTGCCGTTGTACCATCCCCTGGGCTTCACTGTGAACGGTGGAATACTGATCTGCGTCTGCCCTACTGGCTCACAGCGGACCCGATCTTCCGCATCGGCCCATGCTCCCCATACGTGCTCTGCCGCCGGATACATGATCCACTGCCAGTAGTAGTGGACCGTCACTATCCGAGGGCTGATTGGCTTCCCGCTCGCTTCATCCAAGAACCTCAGAGTCAGAGCCGGAACAGGCACCTCTTGCCCAAAGATTACGGGCTGGCCGCGGGTCTCTTCCTCACCAGGAAGTACGGTACACATGTTCTGCCCACCAGCGTAGCCGATCAGGAACACAAAGACCGACACCAAGAGACGTGTATTCATCTCGGTCCGCCTCCTATCGACGATTGAACTTCGGATCTGGGCTTGGGGTTATAGTCTGGACATTCGGGTTGTTGATGAGCAGCTTCCGAATCACGTCCTGATTTGTCTTCGTCTTGAAGACGCTGTTCTGGACGACCTCCTCGGCGTGAACCAACGCGCCGACGATCCTCTTGAACGGGTCTCTTGCCGCGATGTTGCCGATATCGTGATCGATGTCCACACGGGTACCGCCAGCACCGAACGAGAATTGAATGTTCCCCAGCATGACCCCGGTGTCCTTGAAGCTGTCCGCATTGAAACCAGGGTGGAGCCCCGCCGAAACCGCAGTGAAGTCACTCGACCCTTTCAGAGCGCCGAGTACGCTGCCGCCAATGTTCGCGAAGATTCGGTCGCGGTCCGCGCCCATCCCTGTCTCACCTGCGCCTCCGATCAGGCTGCTTACCTGAGAGAGTGCGGTTGTGCCATCGTCGAGCTTTACCGACGCCAGGTGATCTGTCAGATTCACGTAAGCGTTCTGCTGCGCCTCACCCCACGCGTTCCACAACGCCTCACCCGACAGCTCTTGGCCGTTCTTTGTGATCGTGGTGCTCTGAAGTACGCGCCTTTGCTCATCATTCAGGCAAGGTGTCCCCTGATCATCGCAGTTGTATGCTGGCGACGGATATAACCCCAACGGATCGGTGTAGCGTAGCGGGTTGTTCCGAGCATAGACATATCGGTTCCAGGTCTGCGGATCTTCTAGCTTCGCGCTCGCCAGCAGCGGGTCCGGGCTGGTAAACCTCCCCTGCGCCCCGCTGAAGTAGCGGGCCCCAAAGTAATCGAGGCCCGTCTCGGTATCCCGTTCCTTGCCGGTGAACTTCTGGGTCGTGCCATCGTTGATCGCCAGCGCGCCCGCCGGATAGTACGTCGCGCTGCGCCCTCCGGTCCCCGCCGGCACTTCCTCCCCGAACGGCAGAAAATCATGCAGCGACTTCATTCCCCCGGTCTGGTCCGTCATCAGCCGCGTCGAGCCCAGG
>JAEZIJ010000185.1 GCA_023436715.1 Acidobacteriota bacterium | reverse complement strand
TCAGGCCGGCCACGCAGGCGGGCTGGGAGCCCGCCGCAGGGCGAGGCCCTGCCCCACTGGGCGGTCCTGCCCGGTGTGCATTTTCATCACCCTTGGTGGGCCGCAGGCCCATGCGGCACTCCCTGCTGTGCGCCCGGAACGGCCAGTGCCCAACTCCCTACTCCTCGTACATCCCCGGGTAGCTTTCGCGCATATCGTTCGCAACCCGAAGCGCACTCTGGATCGAGATCAATTTTCCGCGCCCCATGCCGGGGCAGTAGGCGGAGGCCTCTTTCCACGCGCTCCGGTCCCCCACCAGTTCCGGCCAGAAAGGAAATGCGCGGCACTGGGTCGGCTTGGCGGGATGAATACTGCAACCGTCTTCAACCAGGAACGGACATTGCGACCCGCGCGGTTTCCGCAACCTCAGAAGATGCTTCGTCCGGTACACGTACCTGCGCTCGAAGTCGCGCGCCGGCATCCTGAGAAACCGAGCCGCACGGCTCAAATCTTCCTCGGTCAGATACACGAACCCGCGCTGGTCGCAGCAGTTCGTGCACCCGGGGAGACAAGCGAAACGAAAGCCGTTCACGGTGCCAGGATAGCAGCAGTTTTTGGCTTTTACTGAAACGAGGAACGGGGTTACTATTGGAGGTATGAAGACGAACATACCGGCCAATTCGCGGCCCGGGCTGTTTGGCTCCGACTGACCCCGCCCGATTTACCCTTCCCACAACTCAAATAGCAGTTCAGGAGGGTTCACATGAAGGCCACTAGTGCATCCGTCAGCCCGGATCTTCCTCGGATCGTCACGGAGCTTCCGGGCCCTCAAGCGCGCGCCGTCATCGAGCGGGACGCAAGAGTGTTATCCCCTTCCTACACGCGGTGCTATCCGCTTGTAGCCGAGCGCGGCGAAGGCGCCATCGTCGAGGATGTCGACGGAAACCGTTTTCTTGATTTCAGTGCCGGAATTGCCGTGGTCTCGACGGGCCACTGCCATCCTCGCGTCGTCGAGGCGATCCGGCAGCAGTCCTCCCGGCTCATTCACATGTCCGGGACGGATTTCTACTACGAAAACATGGTGCGGTACGCGGAGCGACTCGGCGCAACCGTACCTGGCGGCGTGCAGCGGCGCATCCATTTCGGAAACTCAGGAGCGGAAGCCGTTGAGACCGCGCTCAAATTGGCACGGTATCACACGCGCCGCGAGAAGTTCATCGCATTCTTCGGCTGTTTCCACGGACGCACGATGGGCGCGCTCTCGCTTACGGCGAGCAAAGCTGTGCAGCGGCGAGGCTTCGGGCCGCTCGTTCCCGGCGTTGCCCACGTGCCTTACCCGGTCGCCGGCGCCGGAAAGAGCCCCGAGGAGGCCGCGGAGGAATCCATCGGAGCCATCGAGCGCCTGTTCCGCACGACCATGCCTCCAGAGGAGGTCGCAGCTATCGTGGTCGAACCGGTCCAGGGCGAAGGCGGCTACATCATCCCGCCGAAATGTTTCTTCGACGACCTCCAGCACCTCGCGCGGAAGCACGGCATTCTGATCGTCGCCGACGAGGTTCAGTGCGGCAACGGACGCACTGGCAGGATGTGGGCCTCGGAGCATTTCGGATTCGTACCGGATATCCTGGCCACTGCAAAGGGCATCGCCAGCGGGTTGCCGCTTGGGGCTACCATCGCGCGGGCCGAGATCATGGACTGGAAGCCGGGCGCGCATGCGTCCACTTTCGGCGGCAACCCTGTGGCGATAGCGGCCGCGCTGGCCACGCTGGAACTGCTCCAATCCAGCTTGATTGATAACGCGGCGCAACTGGGCCGGCACATGATGGATCGCATGCGCGATTGGCCGGACCGGCTGGCGCGGGTACACGCTGTGCGAGGGCTCGGCCTTATGATCGGCATCGAGATGGAATCGCACGAAGCGCGCGACCGGGTGGTCGAAATGGCATTCGAACGCGGCCTGCTGGTGCTCGGAGCCGGAGAACGGACCCTGCGCCTCAGCCCACCGCTCGTCATCACGCGCGAACAGGCCGATTGCGCCATGTCCATCCTCGAAGGGGCTATCAGACAATAGGTGGCACAGGCCAAGAGGCCTGTGCTGGAGTTCGTACATCTGCGGCTTTGTATCAGGGCACGGCTTTAGCCGTGCCCCAGCGGCATCAGAAGCTTCGGGCTTTAGCCCCTGTTTGCGGCATGCCCAGGGGCTAAAGCCCTGTGATGGTGGCGCCGTACGGCACGGCTGAAGCCGTGCCCTGATACAAGCTTCCACTTCCCTGAAGCCCTGTGGAGCTTCCGTCGCCTTACCTTGGTTCGGGGTGAACTGTAACGTCGGCGCCCGGCACAAGCTCCTGAATTGCCCGCTCGATCTGCTCGGTGAGGTCGTGGGCGGCACGGAGCGTCTGGTTGCCGTCCACGAGGACGTGGATGTCGGCGAACAGGTGCGGCCCGGAATAGCGGAGCCGCACGTTGTGGCAATCATCAACACCGGCAATGGATTCCACTGTCGAGACGATCTTCTCCTCCAACCCGGCCGGAGCGGTATCCATGAGCGAGGAAACCGTGCGCAGCCCCAGCTTCATGCTGACCTGGATCACAATTACCGCGACGATCATGGCCGCTACGGCGTCAGCGTAACGGAGGCCGCCCAGTCCCGGAATCGAATCCGCCAGTTTCACGCAGATCAGGCCAAGGATCACAACAGCGGAGCTCCAGATATCCGTACTGAAATGCAGGGCATCGGCTTCGAGCGCCTGGCTGTTGTACTTCCTGGCGGCGCGGTAGAGCATACGCGACCGCGAAACATCCACCACAATCGACGTGATCATGACGGCGAAGGACCAGAACGTCACCTCGATTTCAATGCTGTGATTGATGAGCCGGCCGGCGGCGCCATATATGATCCAGGCGCAGGTCACCAGAAGCAGCACGGTTTCGAACAAGGCGGAGAGGTTTTCCACCTTACCGTGCCCATAAGTATGGCTTCTGTCGGCGGGTTTGCCGGAGATCCGCACGGCCATCCAGGTCATGATGGCCGCGACGAGATCCAGCCCCGAATGGGCGGCTTCAGCGAGGATACCGAGGCTGCCCGTGCTGACACCTACGATGATCTTGAGGGTGGTCAGGCCGACGGCTGCCAGCACGGAGCTTGCCGCGGCCCAACGCTTCTCCAGTTCCGAATCGGAAGAAGGCACTGCCATCAGCCTGAGAGGCCGATGCGGCACAGATGCTCGTCCAGCACGGCCTTTTCCTCTTTGAGGTACGAGCGATTGCGGCGCGTGAGTTCGTCGAAATCCACCTGATGCGCGTCGAACTCAGGGCCGTCCACGCAGGCGAATTTCACTTTGTCGCCCACTGTCACGCGGCAGCCGCCGCACATGCCCGTACCATCGACCATAATCGGGTTGAGGCTTGCAAACGTGGGTACGCCCCACTCGCGGGTGAGCTGGGCGGCGGCACGCATCATGGGAATAGGCCCGATGACGTGCGCGACGCCGGGCATATTGCCGTTCCGCTCTTTCCAGGCGCGCATCAACTGAACCACGTTGCCATGGAACGCACCCGAGCCGTCATCGGTGGCCCAGAGCACCTCGTCGGCGGCTGCGCGGAGCTCCTCGTCCAGAATGATGTGCGCCGTGGAGCGCGCGCCGCAGAGCGCGACCACGCGATTGCCGGCCTGCCGGAATGCCTTTGCTACCGGCAGCAGTTCCGCCGTTCCGACGCCGCCGGCGACGCAGAGCACGGTAGCTACCTTCTCGATGGTAGCGGGCAATCCGAGCGGGCCCAAGAGGTCGGCAATGCGGTCGCCAGGTTCGAGCGAGAGCGTCTGCCGCGATGTCTTGCCGAGCGCCTGAACTACGAGCCGGATGGTCCCGGCCGCGGAGTCGCCATCGACCAGAGTGAGCGGAATGCGCTCGCTCTCCGGCGTGGGGCGCAGGATGATGAACTGGCCGGGCTTCCAGTGCGCGGCGATTTCCGGCGCTTCGATTTCCAGACTCGCGATTTCGGGAGTGAGAAGGCGCTTGGACACCACACGGTAGCCGGGCTGCTGCTCCGCGACGGTTTGTGACACAACCTCGGCGGGCGCCTTGGGGCGCAGCGCGCGGTCGATCGCTTCAGCGGCTACGCGGCCATCGCGCATTGCGAGAATGACAGTGGCGCCTCCGCGCACCACGTCGCCGCCTGCGAAAACGTTCGAGAGGCTGGTCTGGCCGCTATCGTCAATGACGATCTTGCCGCGCTTGGTGACAAGCTCCGGGGTGGCGCGCTGCACGGTCGGGTTCGGGCTCTGTCCGATCGCCATGACAACCGCGTCCACCGGAATGCGGTATTCGGACCCGGGGATCGGAACCGGCGACGGGCGCCCGGATTCGTCGGGCTCGCCCAGCTTCATCCGCTGGATTTCCATCTCTCTCAGGACGCCGTTCTCGTCGCCGAACAGCCTGACCGGCACGGCCAGGAAGTCGAAACGGACGCCCTCTTCCTCGGCGTGCTCAATCTCTTCCAGGCGGGCGCGCAGTTCGGCCCGGCCGCGGCGGAACATGATGATGCTCTCGCTGCCCATCCGCTTGGCCCACCGGGCCGCGTCCATGGCGGAGTTGCCGCCGCCCACGACCACGGTTCGCGAACCCACCCGCACCGGCGTATCCTGCGCCGGGAATTCGTAGGCTTGCATGAGGTTGATGCGGGTGAGGAACTCGTTCGCCGTGTAGACGCCAACCAGGTTCTCCCCCGGAATGCCCATCAGATGCGGCAGGCCCGCGCCGGTTCCGATGAAGACGCCCGAGTAGCCCTGCTCAAACAGCTCGTCGATCGCGGCGGTCTTGCCCACGATGAAGTTGGTGCGAAACTCCACGCCGAGCGCCCTCAGCCGCTCGATCTCGCCGGCAAGGATTTCGCGCGGAAGGCGGAACGGAGGGATGCCGTAGGCCAGAACGCCGCCGAGCCGGTGCAGGGCTTCGAAGATGGTGACGCCATACCCTTTGCGGACCAGGTCGAACGCGGCAATCAGGGAAGCCGGACCGCTGCCGACCAGGGCGACCTTCATGCCATTGGGCGGAGCAACCGAAGGCAGCCGCCGCTCGCTCGACTCTTTCTGGTAATCAGCCAAAAACCGCTCGAGGGAGCCGATGGCGACCGGCTCGAGCTTGGTTTTCGGACTGCCGAGCAGGCACGCCTTCTCGCAGAACAGCTCATGCTGGCAAACGCGCCCGCAGATGCCGGGGAAGGGCGTGTACTCGCTGATTGTGTCGAACGCGCCGCCCCAGTCGCCTTCTACCATCCGGGCGATCACGCTCTTGATGCCGATGTGGAGCGGGCAGGCATCCACGCACTTGGGCTCTTTGCAGTTCAGGCAGCGGAGCGCTTCGACCCAAGCCTGGTCCCGATTGAACCCCAGCGCTACCTCTTCGCAAGAGGTGGAGCGCTCAACCGGGTCCAACACCGGCAGTTGCTGCCGGGGAGCCTTCGGGTTCCGCTTGGGCTTTGCCGCTGGGGCAGTTTTCGAGTCCGCTTGTTCAGGCATAGTTCCAATAATTTAGCAATTCAATACCCAATTGTGACGCACTGCGCGGGGTGGGAGCAATTCCAGGGTTTTCAAAATGCTGCAATTTGCTAGGTTGGCTCGGCGGGTTCGGTAAACCCCCGTTTGCGCGATATGGCGCTCAGCGGGTCTCCGGCAGGGGCTGAAGCCCGTGGCTTGGCGAGGGCTTGCGGCACGGCTGAAGCCGTGCACTGATACAAGGCCCAAGCCACGGACTTCCACTGGCAATTGTCGGCCCCTACAGAGCACGCGGAAACAGAATGTTGTTTTCCAGGTGAATGTGCTGGTGGAGGTCGGCTTCGAGTTCCTCAAGTCCCGCGTAGAGGGCGCTGAAGGTCGCGCAGGCATTCTGCGGGAGGGTGTAGCTGCCGGTGATCTCGCGCATGCGCGTGAGTGCCTGTCCCGCGCTGTCGTGTTCGAAGATCATCATTCGAATAGGGTTCTGGATCGATCCGAACGGTGTGGGCGCGGGCGGGCGTCCTTCATTCCGCGCACGCTCCAGATCCTCGATGACCGGGAACAGTATCAACTCCTCCTTGTTCAGGTGCGCCAGGAGTTCGTGCTCCAGGGCCTGAAAAACGGATCGCAGGCTCTTCAGCATCTCACCGTGAACGGCGCCGTGCGCCTCTATCACCCGCGCCAACCGCGCGTCGAGGAGCGGGAGTTCGGTCTTCAGGTACGCGTGATGCGTGGAAACGATGTGGCCGATCAGTTCCGAAAGCGACGCCCTAGACCAGTCCCGGTCGGCGGCGCCGCCGGCGGCGGATTCCTTCACCTCGGCCAGAACGGCCTCGGGCGAAATGCCCCGCTCCCGGCATGCCTCTTCCAACGGGCGTTTTCCGCCGCAGCAGTAGTCGATTCCGTACTTCTCGAAGACGCGCACGGCTGCGGGCGCCTGGGCTGCAATCTCTCCGACGGTTTGTTGGCTCATTTTCATCACCTCTCAAGTCGATAGTAGGCCGATGGCCCGGGAGGCTCAGTGACCGCGGTCACAGCCCCGCCTCGAAGTCACGCCCTAAGCTCAAGATATGAAGGACTTTCGACAGGCTCCGTTTCTGGTGATCTGGGAGGTCACACAGGCCTGTGATCTGGCGTGCCTGCACTGCCGCGCTTCGGCCGAGCCGTGCCGGCACCCGCTCGAACTGACCGGGGAGGAAGGCTTCCGGCTGCTCGATGAGATCCGGGGCTTCGGCGAGCCGCTGATGGTCTTCACCGGGGGCGATCCGCTGAAGCGGCCCGACCTTTTCGACCTGCTCAGCTACAGCGTGCGGCTGGGACTTCGGACAACGGTTACCCCGAGCGCAACCCCTCTCCTTACCGCCGAGGCGATCGAGCGCTTCCGCGACTCCGGGATTTCCCGTATGGCGGTGAGCCTGGACGGGGCGGATGCCGCCGCGCATGACGGGTTCCGCCGCGTCGCGGGTTCCTTCGACCGCACAATATTCGCGCTGGAGCATGCCCGCCGCATCGGGCTCGAAACCCAGATCAACACGACCGTTACGCGGCTGAACGCCGGCTCGCTCGCCGGGATCGCGAAACTCGTCGCCGAGTCCGGCGCGCGGCTCTGGAGCGTGTTTTTCCTGGTAGCGACGGGCCGGGCAACGCGGTCGGACGACCTCGATGCCGCCGGCTACGAGGACGTGTTCCGGTACCTCTGCGATCTGTCGAAAACGGCTCCGTTCGACATAAAAACAACCGAAGCGCAGCATTACCGGCGCTATGTGGCGCAGCGCCGCAAGCAGGAAGGCGGCGGGAAACCCACCGGGGCGCCGGGCGGCGCCATCCAACGCCAGGCAGGCATCAATGACGGCAAGGGGTTCGTTTTCATCTCCCACACGGGCGAAATCTTCCCCAGCGGCTTTCTGCCTGTCTCCGCGGGGAACGTCCGCACCCGGAGCCTCGGGGACACTTACCGTACGTCGCCGTTGTTTTTGGCCTTGCGGGATTCGGACCGGCTCGAAGGCAAGTGCGGGGTATGCGAATACCGGAACCTTTGCGGGGGATCGCGGTCGCGGGCATACGCCGTGACGGGGAATTGGTTGGCTGCGGACCCGAGGTGCAGTTATGAGCCCAAATCCTCGTGTGTTGCACTTGTAAACAGTTGAGCCGCTACAACTTTGCGGGCTTTCACCCAACGGTGTGGCATTTTGCCCTACAGGGTTTTCAGAGAATCAGGTCGCAATCACCTTTGTCCCGGCTAAATAGCTGAGCACACAGTCCCTTGTTTCCACATTAACGATCCTGAAGGTTGGCCGGACTCCTGCTTCAAAGCGCGACGCACTATTGCGAGTTGTGTCAGGAGGAATTCGACTATGCGTTTGAAGTTCTCGCTTTCAACCGCGGTCAAGCTCCTGCTGGCCCTAACCTTTGTGGCAGGGTCCGCAGTCTTGTTGAGTAGCTCCGACAAGCCAGCTTTCACCGCGATGGATAAGGCATTTTATGCCGATGCCCAAGCAATCAGTTTCATCCGCCCGGGCCTGGCGATTAAGATTCAGTCTGCCAGCATTGCCAACGACGGGACAATCAAGGCCCAGATCAAGTTGACGGATCCGAAGGGTTTGCCGCTGGATCGTGAAGGAGTCACTACGCCGGGCGCTATCTCGACCCGATTCGTGGTTGGCCTCATCCCGAATGGTCAGAAGCAGTACATCTCTTACATCACGCGCCAGGTGAGCAGCACCATTACAAATCACACTGCGACCCAGGCCACGTACGACTCGGGCGGCACGTTCACCAAGGATGCCGACGGACTGTACACCTACACGTTCAAGCAGAAGGCGCCTGGCGGCTTCGAGAGGAACTCCACGCATAGCATCGGCGTGTGGGGCGCGCGCGACCTGAGCGAGTTCGATATGACAGCTCTTGCGAACAACGACGCCGACGTCTTCACGTTCGTTCCCAGCGGCGCCCAGGTTACAGTGACGCGCGACGTGGTGCGCACCCAGAGCTGCAACAGGTGCCACGATCCGCTTTCGGCGCACGACAACCGCCAGAGCATCGAGCTCTGCAACATGTGCCACAATCCGCAGAGTGGCGACCCGGACACGGACAACACCATCGACATGGTCCAGATGACCCATAAGATCCACATGGGCAAGGACTTGCCGAGCGTGAAGGCCGGCGGCCACTACCGGTTCATCGGCTACCGCGACGCGGTGTCAGACTACTCGACGGTTGGATTCCCGGCCGATCCCCGGCGCTGCACCACCTGCCACGAGCAGAACACGGGCGCGGCCCAGGCTACCGCTTTCCTGAAGCCGACCCGCGCGGCCTGCGGCTCCTGCCATGACGACGTGAACTTCGCCACCGGCAAGAACCACCTCAATCTGCCGCAGATCAACGACAACCAGTGCTCGGGCTGCCACATCCCGGAGGGCGAACTCGAGTTCGACGCCTCGGTCATAGGCGCGCACACGATTCCCGAGTTCTCCAGCGCACTGCCAGGCACAGTTTTCGAGATCACCGATGTGCAAAATGGGCAGGCGGGCAAGAATCCCACGGTTACCTTCACGGTAAAAGAGAAGAACGGCACCCCCATCACCGACATTTCGACGATGCGGCTGCAGATCGTGATGGCCGGCCCGTCGATGGACTATTCCAGCTACGTCTCCGAGGACGTCACCAAGGCGGCGGGGTCCGGCGGCACCTACAACTATACGTTTAAGAAAGCGGTGCCGGCCGACGCCAAAGGCACCTTCGCCATGGGTATCGAAGGGTATCGCAGCGTTACGCTGCTGCCGGGAACCACGAAGGAACAAACGGTTCGCGACGCCGGGGTTAACAAAGTGAAGTACTTCTCGGTAGACGGCTCGAACCTAGCGCCGCGGCGTCAGGCTGTGAGTCTCGACAAGTGCAATTCCTGCCACTCGAACCTGAGCCTGCACGGCGGCAACCGCAACACGGTCGAACAGTGCGTCCTGTGCCACAGCCCGAACACGACAGATGCCGGAGTCCGGCCGGCCGACAAGATGCCGGCCCAGAGCATCCAGATGGCCTACATGATTCACCGTATCCACACGGGCGAGCAGAGCACCCGGGAATACGTGATTTACGGTCGCGGCGCATCTGTGAACGACTTCGGCGAGGTCCGGTATCCGGGTGACAGGCGCAATTGCAACGCCTGCCACGTGAACGGTTCCGAGCAGCTCCCGCTTTCCGAGAGCCTGCTCCAGGTTCAGAGCCCGCGGGGTTTACTGAACCCGATGGGACCGGCCACGGCGGCATGCACGGGGTGCCACACCAGCACACCGGCGGCGTCGCACGCTTTGTCCAACACAACCCAGCAACTCGGCGAAGCCTGCGCGGCCTGCCACGCCTCGGGGAGCCAGTTTGGGGTATCCAAGCTCCACGCACGCTAAGGCGTCTGAAGATCATATTGTGTGTACTTCACCGATGAAGTTAACGGCCAAGCCGCTTCGGTCGACCAACGCGAGCGATACTCCTCCTATGCATAAAGGGGGGCCCAAAGCGGGCCCCCCGCTTGCGTTTGCAGCTATGGCGCTGTTGTTCGTCTCCAGCGCACTCCCGGCCCAGCAGAATCAGAACCTCCCCGCCGGTTACGCCGGTTCCGATACCTGCCTGGCCTGTCACGAAGACCTAGGGAACGCTTTCAAGAGAAACCCGCACCAGATTGTGGAGACGGGAAAGGGCAAGGCTGCCAAGTGGAAGGGCATGGCTTGCGAATCCTGCCACGGCCCGGGCGCGAAGCATGCGGAATCGGCTTCGGCGGCGGATATCATCAACCCATCCAAGCAGCCTGCGGCCAAAACGGACCAGAACTGCCTGAAATGCCACCTGAACCAGCCGACGAAGGCCGGGTGGATCCGCACCGGCCACAACAAGGACCAGGTGCCCTGCACGTCGTGCCACGCGGTTCACAAAGGCAAGGAGGCTCTAAAGCCGGCCAGATACTTCGAGGTCAACAAGCTCTGCGCGAGTTGCCATACCTCGGTATGGGCGCAGTTCGCGAAGCCGTACAAGCACCGGCTGGACGTGGGCGCGATGTCATGCACGGACTGCCACAATCCGCACGGCACGTTCCTGCCGGGTTCCATTCGGACGGTAGCCGCTAACGAGCCCTCCTGCTACAAGTGCCATCCGGACAAGGTGGGACCGTTCCCGTTCCCGCATGCGCCGGTGAGGCAGGAAGGCTGCGTGGCGTGCCACGAGCCGCACGGGTCGGCGAACCCCCGGATGCTCACCCGCGCGGAGGTCCGGTTCGTATGCCTCGAGTGCCATTCCAACGTGACGGCGGGAAAGACGATCGGCGGAGTGCCGCCGGCGTTCCACGATCTGCGGAGCCCACGGTTCCGTAACTGCACGGTTTGCCATACTAAGATCCACGGTTCCTACGTGGACCCGCTTCTGGAGCGATAGCGATGAAAGCATTCCTGCTCGTTCTTTTCACACTACCGCTCGCGGCTCAGGCGCCGGTCGGAGAACAGGCGCCCGTACCGCCATTTACTCCAAAGCAATCCATCCCGCTGGTACAGCAGCCGGATGCCAATGCTCCCGCCGCGGAGAGCTTCATTACCGGCAACCTCGATGTAGGCTATCGCGCAATCGCCAACATCAGCGGCGACCGCAACACGTACCGCAGCATTGTAAATCTGGGCGAGGGCGTGAGGCTGTTCAACCTGGACGCGGTCATCACTCCGCCGGAGTGGAAGTTTGCCGACCGGATCGAAGTAAACGCGAACTATTGGGGCGGAGATCCCTATAACACCGCGCGTGTGACCGCCCGGAAACTCGGGGTATACGACTTCTACTGGAATTACCGGAACATCGCGTATTTCAACTTCCTGCCGTCGTTTGCGGACCCGACATCCGAGGTTGGCGGCATCTTTTTGAATCAGAATGGCTTCGACACGTTCAAGCGGATCAACGACGCCGAGCTGATCTTCCGGCCGGGACATCGCATCACGCCGTATCTGGCATTCAGCCGGAGCGGCGACCGGGGCACCGGCACCACCAACATCGTTTTGCAGAGCAACGAGTTCACGGTCCCGGACAGGATCGACAGCAACGTGAACATCTACCGGGCCGGCAGCAGGTTCAACTTCGGCCGCTACAACCTGATGCTCGAAGCCGGCGGGATCGCGTACGATAACGACCAGACGGTGATGATCGGCAGGACGCCGAACTTCGGGAATGTTACAACGCCGATCCTCGGGCAAACGCTGTTCCTGAACGCCGGCCAGCAGGCGTTCAACATAAATGGCAGCGGTATCTTCACGAGGGGGGCGCTCACCGCAAACCCCGTGCCGTGGGCTGACATTTACGCCCAGTTCGAGTTCAGCCAACTGAAGACCACGACGACGTTCACCGAGAACGACGCCGGCAATCTGGTCAACCTCGCCTCCGTTTCGTTTTTTAACGGGCTGATACAGAA
The DNA here is from genome assembly GCA_023436715.1 of Acidobacteriota bacterium. GTDB lineage: Bacteria > Acidobacteriota > Terriglobia > Bryobacterales > Bryobacteraceae > Fen-330. Next base: position 30,525 of record JAEZIJ010000185.1, on the reverse strand, counting down.
GGCGAATACGCTGGCCAAGCAGCCGCACCCTTCTGCGCAGATCGGGGGCGAATTGCGGCCCTTCCGGCGGCTGCGGATTCTGGAGTTCATCTCGACCGACCGGCTCCACAACACCGGCTCGGAGGTTCTGCTCAACACCATGTTGTTTACCGGCGCTCAGCCGACGACACAGACCGTGAACGCCGCCGAGTTGCTGGTGGTGAACTTCAACCAGCAGCAGTTGAACTTACTGTTCGATGCGACGCCGAGGCTCACGCTGCGAGTCGGGCACAGGTATGTTTGGGGAGACGCGAAAGCGCCGGAAGCGTTCATCCTGGGCGGCCAAGGCACGGAATCGGCGACACTGCGCCGCAATGTGGCGCTGGCGGGAGCCACCTGGCGGAGCCCGAAAAAGCTGCGCCTCACTGCCGAGTACGAAGGCTCTCCGGGCGACCGGTCGTTCTTCCGCACCAGCATTAACGAGTACCAGCGGGGGCGGGTTCTGGCGCGCTATCAGGCCTTGCCGTCGCTGACGCTGACGTTCCAGTTCGGCATCCTGAACAATAACAACCCGGCGGCGACGCGGTACAGCTTCCAGAGCCGGGACACCTCGATCTCGGCCTATTGGGCGCCCAACGGAGGAAAGCGGGTGAGTTTCATCGGCGAGTATGCCAGAGGGACCGTAAGCTCCGACATCAGCTTCATCGTTCCGAGCACGCTTCAGCAGGCGCTTTCGACCTATCGGGAGCGGTCGAACACCGGAACGCTGCTCGCGGAGATTCCGCTTCCGGGCAGCGGCGTGTTCCAGCCGAGGCTGGATTTCGGCGGTTCGATCTTCTACTCGACCGGCACACGCCCGTCACGGTACTACCAGCCGTTCGGCAGGTTCAGGCTGCCGGTCGGGAAACACGTTGCGTGGTACGGCGAATGGCGCTGGTACGGATTCACGCAGCCGACGTTCCTGTTCGAAGGCTTCCGGTCCAACCAGGTCACTACCGGTTTGCGGTTCTCGATGTAGTCAAGAGGGCGGGTTCCGGCCCGCCCTTCCCTTCCCCCCACCCGCCCTTCCGTTGACGCGAACTCTGCCAGAATAGGTATATGCGAGCGAAGGTGGCTCTCTTACTATTCGTCTTTGCGTTATGGCTCCCAGCCCAGAACAGGTTGACCGCGGAGCAGGTAGTCAAGTTTATCCGGTCCGCAATTGCCCTGAAGCAATCCGATAAAGAGGTCGCCAACTACCTTCGCAAACAGGCGATGAGCGAACGGCTGGACGACCGTACGATCGAGGAACTTCAAGGCCTCGGCGCCGGCCCGAAAACGGTGGAGGTGCTGAACGCGCTGCGCGATGCATCAAAGAGCCTGCCGGGCGCGGAGCGCCCCGCGGTTCAGGAGACGCCCGCGCCGGCGCCGATTCCGCCTCCCAGCCCGGAAGACCAGCGCAAAATAGTCGCGCAGGCCCGCGAATTCGCGCTGGGCTACACCAAGGGCCTCCCGAACTTCATCTGTACGCAAGTAACGCGCCGCTACATCGACCCGAGCGGGCTCGAGTTCTGGCGGCAACAAGATACCCTCACGGCGCGGCTCAGCTACTTCGAGCAGAAGGAAAACTACAAGCTGGTACTGGTGAACAACCGCGCCATCACGACGGACGTTCCGTATATGTCGGTGGGCGGCGCGGTTTCAACAGGCGAGTTCGGCAGCATGATGAAGGAACTCTTCGAGCCTGAAACGAACGCCGATTTTCGCTGGGAGCGCTGGGGCAAGCTGCGAGGGCGCATCGCGCACGTGTTTACCTACAGGGTGGCGCAGGCCCGTTCGCAGTGGCACGTCACCTACGAGAACACCAACGATATCGTGCCCGGCTATCACGGACTGCTGTACGTCGATCGAGACACCAACATGGTGCTCAGGATCACCCTGGAAGCCGACCTGCCGGTGTCCTTCCCGATCCAGGAAGTGACCGACACGCTGGATTACGACCTCGCACCCATCGGCACCCAGGAGTACATGCTGCCGTTGAAAGCCGTCGTGCGGACTCGCCAGGGGAAACTGCTGGCGAAGAACGACGTCGAATTCCGCATGTACCGCCGGTTCACGGCCGAGGCCGAGATCAAGTTCGATACTCCGGACCCGCTTCCGGAAGAGAACACCACGGAGCAGCCGCCGAAATAGCCGCCTTCACCGTGTTCAGAAAACGTATTTGAGTGTACTGTCCCCGGTTTTGGTTCTGGACGATCTCGACGGGGCCGGGGCCTGTGGGGCGCCAGCGGGCGGTGAAGCGCGGGCAGGGGGAACCGGCGAAGATGGTGACCAGCGGCACTCCGCAGGCGGCGGCGACGTGCTGGCCGGCGGAATCGTAGCCGATATAGAGGCGGCTGTTCGCGATGATTGAGGCGAAGGCGGCGAACGAGCCGTGGAACATGCGGATTGAATCGCCGCAAGCCCCGATGGCCCGCCGCACACGCTCCTCCTCTTCCCCGCCCGGCCCGGAATCCACAACCACGCGATGCCCGGCGAGGGCGGCGAGCAACTGCTGCTCGAACGGGTGCGGCATGCCCTTGGCCGGGTTCTCGCCCACACCGAGGCTGACCGCGATATCGGCGGAGATGCCGGGCGCCTCGTTCGTGCTGACGAACGGCTGTGAGTCTTCGATGCCAAAAACCTCCGCCGCCCAGCGGCGCGCCAGGCTTCCGAGCGAATGGTTTCCGTCCGCGCCGTAGGAGCGGCTCTCGAAGAAGTAGTAGTTTTCCTCGGGGCAAACCGGAAGCAGGCCGAGCTGCGTGAGACGCGAGTCGGGATCGATCACGATGCTGCCGGGCTCGTCGATGCGGGGACAGGCCTCAAGCCTCTCGCGCAGCGTGCCGCGGCGAACGTAGGCGATGGGCAAGTGCCCGATCCGGGGGTCCCCTGCAAACAGGGCGTGGCTCTTCTCGCTTCCCGCCAGCACGATGCGCGCTTCGGGAAAGCGGCGCCGGGCCGCGTCCAGAATCACGCTCGTGATCGCCACATCCGCGCCGAGCGTAACGCGCGAGAGCACGTAGACCGTTCGCGGATTTCCCTCGATCTTACGCGGGCGGTGGATTCGGGCGTACCGCGCCTGAAGCTCTTCGGCGGAGTACTGCGGCAGCGCCGCCGCGATCACTTCGGAGAAAATGCGCACATAGGCGTCCACGAGGCGCGGCTCAAACAGATCGCTCAGGCCTTCGGCGAGGATGCCGAACAGGGCTCGGCTGCCTTCCTCGCTGTCTGCATTCGCAATCAGCCTGGCAAGCGCGCTGGCCGGCCAGGCTTCACCGCGGATCGCGCAATCGTGGATTTGTTTTGCGGCCTCAGAGGTACTTTCCAACAAGCAGTTCGAGCTTCCTTCGCGTGGCTTCGGGAACCATGCTGCGATCCGTGATGATGGCGTGCTCAAGCGCCGACCCGCACTTGCACTCCCGCGCTTCGGCCAACTCCGCGACGGCCCGTTTCACCACCCTGCACGCGTTTTCGGCGTTCTTCGTGAGGTTACCGACGATCTGGCTCACTGTCACCGAATCGTGCTCCGGATGCCAGCAGTCGTAATCCGTCACCATGGCGACGGTTACGTAGCAGATCTCGGCCTCGCGCGCGAGTTTGGCCTCTTGCAGGTTGGTCATGCCGATCACGTCCATGCCCCAACTGCGGTAGAGGTTGGATTCCGCCTTGGTCGAGAACTGCGGCCCTTCCATACATAAGTACGTTCCGCCGCGGGTCGCTCTCACCTGTTCGGCGAGGCAGGCGCGGTAGACCGCTTCGGACATCTGCGGGCAGATGGGATCGGAGAAGGCGATGTGAACCACCAGGCCTTCGCCGAAAAAGGTAGAGGGGCGCGCTTTGGTGCGGTCAACGAATTGGCCGGGGATGACGAAGTCGAGCGGGGCGCGCTCTTCCTTGAGGGAGCCGACTGCGCTGAGAGAGATGATGCGGTCAACGCCGAGCGTCTTGAAGCCGTAAATGTTGGCCCGGAAGTTCAGTTCCGAGGGTGAGATGCGGTGCCCTCGCCCGTGCCGCGCCAGAAACGCGACGTCTTTGCCCGCCAACTTGCCCACTACGTAGCTATCCGAGGGCCGGCCCCAGGGCGTGTCAATCGCAACCTCCTGCTGTGCCTCGAAACCGGGCATGGAATAGAGCCCGCTACCGCCGATGATTCCAATTTGTGCTTTCAATGTGCGCTCCGTATTAAATTCGTCCAAGCCAATCCTCAATGATGGAGTATGGATCGCGGCGGCGCGCCGCCACATCCTGTGCCGCAACTTCCAACTCGACGGCGGGTAACCGCTCGAGCAACCGCTCCCGGAGCATATCGCGCAAACGGAGCCGCCACAATTCGGTGCGGCGGTTCCTGCGCTCGCCGGATTCCTGGAATCCCCGCACAGCGTCCAGGACTCTGCCGATTCCCTGCCCTTCCGTGGCGACTACCTTGATCACCGGCGGGCTCCACTTTCCGTTCTGGCCCGCCATGCTCACCAGCGCCTGAACCTCGCGCTCCAGGGTGTCCGCTCCAGGGCGGTCCGCCTTGTTGATGACGAAAATGTCGGCGACCTCCATGATACCCGCTTTGATCGCCTGGACATCGTCGCCCATGCCCGGCATGAGCACGACTAGTGTGACGCCGGCCAGGCGCGCCACTTCCACTTCGTCCTGCCCGACCCCGACGGTTTCGATCAGGATCACGTCTCTGCCGGCGGCATCGAGCAGCAGCGCAAGATCGATGGTAGCGGCTGCTATGCCGCCGAGCGATCCGCGCGACGCCATGGATCGGATGAAGACGCCGGGATCCGCGTGATGCTGCTGCATGCGGATGCGGTCGCCGAGAATCGCGCCGCCGGAGTACGGGCTGGTGGGATCGACCGCGAGAATGCCGACCTGCCGTTCCTCCCGGCGCAGCGCCTTCGCCAGTTGATCCACCAGCGTGCTCTTGCCCGCCCCCGGCGGCCCTGTGATGCCGATCAGCATGGCCCGACCGGTACGCGGGAACAGCTCCTGCATGAGGGGGACGGCTCCGGCGCGGCGGTTCTCAACGGCTGTGGCGGCGCGGGCAAGCGCGCGGATATCGCCTGCGATGATCTTTTCGGCCCAATCGGACATGTCAGTCTTTGAGAAGCTGGCGCGCAATCACGAGGCGCTGGATCTCACTGGTGCCTTCCCCGATGGTACACAGCTTGACGTCGCGGTAAAACTTTTCGACGCGGTACTCCTTGATGAAACCGTATCCGCCGAGCACCTGCACGGCCTGTTCGGTCACGCTCACCGCGGCTTCGGAAGCGAACAGCTTCGCGATCGCGGATTCGCGCGTGATGCGCTTGCCCCGATCCTTGAGAAACGCGGCCCGGCAGGTCAGCAGCCGGGCGGCGTCGATGGAAGCGGCCATATCGACGAGCTTGAACTGGATGGCCTGAAACTCGGAGATCGGCCGCCCGAACTGGCGCCGCTGCCTGGAGTAGCGCAGCGCGACTTCGTAGGCGCCCTGCGCGAGGCCCACAGAGAGCGCCGCGATCGAAATGCGGCCGCCGTCAAGAACTTTGAGGCTGTCGACGAAGCCTTCGCCCGCTTTGCCGAGCAGTTGCGATTCCTCCAGGCGGCAATTTTCGAAGATTACCTCGCCGGTGGGGCTGGCCCGCATTCCGAGCTTGTTCTCTTTTCGCCCCAGGCGGAAACCCGGTGTGCCGGCATCGATGATGAAGGCCGAGATGCCATGCTGGGATGCGGCGCGGTTGGTGACGGCCATGGCCACGCAGACGTTGGCTTCGTGTGCGTTGGTGGTGAATGTCTTCGATCCGTTGAGCACCCAGCAATCGCCGTCGCGCACGGCATGGGAGCGCGTGCCGGCGGCGTCCGAACCCGCCTCCGGCTCCGTGAGCGACCAGCAGCCCAACCACTCGCCGCTCGCCAGCTTCGGGATGTACCGCCGGCGCTGGTCCTCGCTTCCGGCCGAGTAGATGTGGTTGGTGCAGAGCGACGTGTGCGCGGCCACAATCAGGGCCACCGAGGGATCGATGCGCGCGAGTTCCTCAATGATGATTGAGTATTCGATGTAGCCGAGACCCGCTCCACCGAGGCTCTCCGGAAAGATCGAGCCCATGTAGCCGAGTTCGGCTATCTTTCGGATGGCGTCGCGGGGAAAGGTCTGGTCTTCGTCCCATTCGAGCACGTGGGGCGCGAGTTCCGCCTCGGCGAACTCTCGAACCAGCTTCCGAAGCTGAAGCTGCTCGGCCGTGTACTCGAAATCCATTCGACCTAGATAATTTCTTCTTTACCAGTATCCCAGCGGACCGTTTTCCCCAGGCGGTAGCTGTCCACCGCCATGCGGGTGGCGATCGCGACACGGTAGCCCAACTCGAAGGGGCAGTTCGGTTCCTGGCCGGACCGGATGCAGTCGAGGAAGTTCTGCATGTGCGCGTTCCTGCCTGTCGGAGTCTGGCCCAACATCTCGGTTCCGTCCGGACGGTTCACCTTCTGCGGCGTATAGCGGATCTGCTGGCTCTTGGAGATGGTGCCGTCGGTGCCGAGCACTTCCTCGGTGACGCCATAGTAGTTGTTGCCGAAGCCCGAATCCCAGGTAAACAGCATTTCCTCGGGCTGCTCCATGGCGACGTTCATGGTGTCCGGAACTTCGCGCCCGTCCTTCCAGAGATAGATGCCGCCGACGGTGGTGACGCCCTTCGGGATCTGCAAGCCCATCACCTTGTACCAGAATGCCACCTGGTGGCACATGTTCTCGTAGAAGTTGCCGCCGGAGTAGTCCCAGAAGAACCGCCAGTTCCGATAGCGGTTGGCGTCGAAGGGCCGCTTGGGCGCTTCGCCGAGGAACGCGTTCCAGATGATGTTCTCGGACGTCATGTCGGGGTAGACCGGGCGGCTCCACTGCGGCTTGCCGTGCGGCGTGTTGCGAAACATGTGGGCATGGATGGCTGTGATTTTCCCCATGAACCCCGTGGCCATGATGTTCACAGCGTCGGTGACCTGTCCGGAAGAGCAGGCCTGGTGCCCGATCTGCACGGTTCGCTTGCCGGCCTTCTGGTATGCCGCCCGCATACGTTTGGCGTGCTCGACCGAGAACGCCATCGTCTTCTCCTGATAGACGTGCTTCGCGGCATCGAGCGAGGCGCAGAAGTGCTCGCAGTGCAGGTGCTGCGGCGTGGCGATGAGAACGGCGTCCACGCTTTTGTCATCGAGCAGGTGGCGGTAGTCGAGGTAGGTCTTGGCGTCCGGGACGAGTTTCTTCGCCTCCTCGAGCCGGCGCGTGTAGACGTCGGCGAAGCCCACGAACTGCGTGTTCGGGCAGGCTATGGCCTCGCGAACGATCTGCATTCCGCGGTCGCCCGCGCCAATGATACCGAGCCGGATGCGATCGTTCGCGCCCAACACTCCAGAGGGCACCGCGATCGTCCCCGCAAAGCCACCGGCAATCTTTCCAATAAATCTACGACGCGAGTCCATTGTGAACCTGTTCGGATGACATTATTCTATCAGAGCAGTGCAGCACACCCAGGGGCTAAAGCCCCGTAATGGTGGCGCCCTACGGCACGGCTGAAGCCGTGCCCTGATACGAAGCCCGATCAAGAACCGGCATTACGCTTGGGTATTGCCGTACACGGTTTCTTAAATGGGGCACGGCTTCAGGCAAGTCGTGTGCCTAGTGGTCTCTTTCGGTAACCAGTTCGGTGATGGCGTACAGGGCGCGCTGGTAGGGTGAATCGGGGAAGCCGCCGATTATGGCGCGCGCCGTCTCCGTGAAGGCGCGGGCACGCGCGCGGACGCGATCCAGCCCGCCGCGCCTTTCGACGAGATCCAGAATGCGCTCGAACGGTACGCGCTCGTAGCTGCGGTCCTTGAGCACCGTTGCGACCAACTCCCGGTCGTCTTCCGTGCCGCACTCCAGGGCGTAGATGAGCGGGAGCGTTACCTTACCTTCCCACAAGTCATGGCCGACGGGCTTGCCGAGCACGTTTTCATGCGCGGTGAAGTCGAGCACGTCGTCGATCAGTTGGAACGCCATACCGACATTCCAGGCGAACTCGCCGAGCTTGTCTTCGGTAGCCGAATCTGCGCCCGCAACCACCGCGCCCAAGCGCGCGCAGGTGGAGAAGAGGCCGGCGGTCTTGCGGTCTACCAGATCCATGTAGTCCGCCTCGGTGACGTCGATAGAGCCGATGTGCTTGAGCTGGAGCAGTTCGCCTTCGACCATCGCCTGCGTCACGCCGATCAGCATGTCGAGCACGTGGAAATTGCGCTCGCGAACGGCTATCTGGAAGGCCTGCATGTAGAGCCAGTCGCCTGCCAGCACCGAAGTGTGATTGCCCCACTTGACGTTGGTGGATACGCGGCCGCGGCGCGTCTCGGCGTCGTCGATCACGTCGTCGTGCACCAAGGTCGCGGTGTGAATCATCTCGACGACCGCGCCAAGGCGGATCGCGCTTTCCCCGCCGTCGCCGATGAGCTTCGAGGCCAGCAGAACCACCGTCGGGCGCAACCGCTTGCCGCCGCTTGCCTGGAGGTATTTGCCGATGGTGGTAATCGCGTCCACGGAGGCAATCCACTCCAGGCTGATTTCACGCTCAACCTGACGCAGTTCGGCCTGGACTAGTCCGACGATTTCTCGTGCCGCCATCGACAGCCCAGCTTTGCCGGATTCCATGGATTACTCAGTCTAACATCCAGAGCCGAACAGCCGCGCAAAGTTTTCGGTGGTGACAGCGGCGATTCGCTCGAAGGACTCGCCGCGCAACTCGGAGAGTCGGCGCGCAGTCTCGACGACGAAGGCAGGCTCGTTGCGCTTGCCGCGCCTGGGCACCGGCGCCAGATAGGGGGCGTCGGTTTCGACCAACAGCCGGTCCGGGGGCACCATGCGTGCGGCTTCCTGTATGCGCACGGCCTTCGGGAACGTCACCACGCCCGCGAAACTGATGTAAAAACCGAGTTCGAGCGCCTGCGCGGCTTCTTCGGGACCGCCGGAAAAGCAATGAAAAATGCCGCGGTGCGGGCCTGGACCGAGGACACGCATCGTGTCCTCCCACGCCTCACGGGTGTGGATAATGACCGGCTTGCCCGATGCGGCGGCAAGTTCCACCTGCCGCGCAAAGACCTCACGCTGCACGTCGCGAGGCGAAAAGTCGTAGTGGTAATCAAGCCCGATCTCGCCGGCCCCGACCACCTTGGGGTGCGTGAGCAGATCGCGCAAGCGCTCGAAGGTTTCCGAGTTGGCCTTGCTCGCATCGTGCGGATGCACGCCCACAGTCGCCGAGATGTGCGGCCATGCTTCGGCCAGGCGGATGCCCGCTTCGAGGTCCGGCGGGCCGCCGCCCGTTCCAATTGCCAGGAGCCGCTCGACCCCCGCCGCGCGCGCGCGTTCGATCACGGCCTCACGGTCCGCGTCGAACTGCGCGTCGTCGAGGTGGCAGTGCGAATCGACCAGCACTTACTTGAGGCGCGCCCCGACGGGCACGTCCTCCAGGAAACCGGCGAGCACCGGCTTGCCGCCTTCGATGGATGCCGCGACGATCATGCCGTTGGATTCGATACCGCGCAGCTTCCGCGGCTCAAGGTTCGCCACGATCACGACCTTGCGCCCGATCAACTGCTCCGGTGTGTAGGCTTCGGCGATTCCGGCCACGAGGGTGCGCGGCTGGGGTTCCGCGATATCGACTTTAAGCCTCAAGAGCTTGTTGGCGCCCTTGACCGGCTCGGCCTCGAGCACGCGGCCGACTCGCATATCGACCTTCACGAAGTCGTCAATCGGAATCCTCGCTGCCTGTTCGGCGGCGGGCTGGACCGCGGGCGCCTTGCCCACGAGTGCGGCCTGCCGTGCGGCTTCCTTCTCTTCGAGCGCGCGCATTTGATCGATCGCAGGCTTAGCTTCGATGCGCGGGAACACGGGCGCGACCTCGCCCACTTTCTGTCCCGGCTGCAACTGGCCCCACTTGAGGTCCTGGAGCCGAACGGATTCGAGCGGCTCCGGCATGCCGAGTTGCGCCCAGATCTTCGCGGTGGAATCGGGCAGCACCGGCGCGAGCAGTGCGGTGGCGATGCGGAGGACCTCGGCCGCGGTGTAGAGGGCGGCATCGAGTTGAGCGCGTTTTTCCGGATTCTTCGCGAGGGTCCAGGGCGCCTGCTCGACGATGAATTTATCGGTTGCGGAGAGCAACGCCCAGATCGCCTCGAGTCCTTTCGAGAATTCAAACGCCTCGAAGGCGGCGACCGCTGTCGCGATCGTCTGCTGAGCGAGTTCGGAAATGCCGCCATCGGCCGCGCACGGCGGCACGGCCCCGCCGCAGTACTGGTTGATCATCGTGAGCGTGCGGCTGGCAAGGTTGCCGAGCCCGTTGGCGAGGTCGGAGTTGTAGCGGCCGACGAGCGCGTCGTAACTGAAGCTGCCGTCCTGCCCGAAAACGACCTCGCGCATCAGAAAATAGCGAAGGGCATCCGCGCCCATTACCTGCCTGATCGGCTCGGGCCGTACGATGTTGCCGCGCGACTTGCTCATCTTGCTCTCTTCAAACAGCAGCCAGCCGTGCGCGAAGATGCGCTTGGGCAGCGGCAGTTCGGCAGCCATGAGGAACGCCGGCCAGTAAATGGCGTGGAAGCGAACGATCTCCTTGCCGATGAGGTGCAGATCCGCGGGCCAGAGGTCCTCGCCCTCGACCGCGCTCATATACGTGCTGAGCGCATCGAACCAGACGTAAAACACATGCGGCGCCTCGCCGGCAACCGGAATGCCCCACTTGATGTTGCTGCGAGTGATCGAGAGGTCGTTCAAGCCCTGCTTGACGAACGCGATCACCTCGTTGCGGCGGGTTTCCGGCTGGATGAATTCCGGGTGCTCTTCGTAGAGCTTTAGCAGCCTGTCCTGAAACGCCGAGAGCTTGAAGAAGAAGTTCTCTTCGGTGATGGTCTCGGTGGGCCGGCCGCAATCGGGGCACGGGTCGCCCGGCTTCGCGTCGTTGACGTAGAGGTTGTCGTGAATGCAGTACTGGCCGGTGTAAGAGCCTTTGTAGATGTAACCGTTCTTGCGGCAGCGCTCGAACAGGTCCTGCACGACGCGCGCGTGCTGCGGGTTGGTGGTGCGCTGAAAATGGTCGATCTTCAGCCCGAGCAACTGCCACTGCCGTTCGAACTCGGCGGCGATCGCGTCCGTGTATTCCTTCGGCGCCTTGCCCACGCGCTGGGCGGCGCGCTCAACGTTGACACCGTGCTCATCGGAGCCGGTGGTCAGCACGGCGCTGTAGCCCTGCATCGTCTTGAAGCGGCGCACCAGGTCCGCCACGATTGTCGTGTAAGCGTGGCCGATATGCGGCGCGGCATTCACATAGTAAATAGGTGTAGTCAGGTAGTACTTCATCGGATTTGTGTGAGATACGCGAAGTTAGCTGCCGCCAGAATGTCTTTTAGGGGAATGCCGGTTTCGAGCGCGAGGCGGCGGCAGTCCTCGTACTCCGGCGCGTAATTCCCTTCCCCGGAAATCTTTATGCGAATTTTTCCGTGAGGCGTCTCGACCTCGACGGTTCTGCGGGCCTGCACGCGGCGCTCAGCCGGATAGATGCGCAGCCCGAGCGTCGAAGTCTCGCGGAACAGAACGGCGGCCAGCGCCTCCCGGTCTTCCGGCCGCGCGATCACGCGAACGAGCGTGCCCGGGCGGTTCTTCTTCATCACAACGGGCGAGAGCGTCACGTCGAGCGCGCCGGCGGTGAGCAAGCGCTCCATGGCAAAGCCGAGGACTTCGGCGCTCGAATCGTCGATATTGGCTTCGATCACCGTGACCGTGGTGGCCTCCGCCGCTCCGCTCGCTTCACCCACGATCGCGCGCAGCACGTTGGCGTGCTCGGTGAAGTCGTGACCGCCGGCGCCATATCCGGTGGCAGTGATATTCATCGGCGGGAGCGTGCCGAACCCGGATGCGAGAGTGGTTGCGACCGCCGCGCCGGTCGGCGTTGTCAGTTCGACCGCCGGGCCGCGGGAGTACACGGGCCTTCCCTCCAGCAGCGCAGCCGTGGCCGGAGCCGGAACGGGCAGAACGCCGTGCTCCGTTTTCACCGTTCCGCTTCCGACGTTCAGCGGCGAACAGCAGATGCTCTCGATGCCGAGCAACTCGAACCCGAGGCACGCGCCCACGATGTCGCTGATGGAATCCACCGCGCCCACCTCGTGGAAATGCACGCGCTCGACGGGAACCTGGTGAACGCGCGCTTCCGCCTCTCCGAGCCTCTTGAAGACGGCGGACGCGTTCCGTTTCACGCGCTCCGGCAGCGCGGCTTTGTCAATCATGCCGAGGATGTGCGGCAGGTGCCTGTGCCCGTGCTGCTCCCCGCAGTGTACGTGGAACTTCGTCGCCGCAATACCGCGGCGTTTCGTCTTCTCGAATTCGTATGTGGCCCCGGTGCCGAGCGCGCTCAACGCGCCGCACAGGGCCGCCGTATCCGCGCCGGCATCGGCCAGCGCGCCGACGAGCATGTCGCCGCTTATCCCCGAGAATGCGTCCAGATAGCAGATTTTCATGATTCGATCAGTTGGGGCAGCAGTTCGCCCGCCGCGCCTCGAAATGATTTATCCAACTCAGCCGAAAACGGCGTCTCTTCCATATTGCATTCAATGACCCTGGCTCCGCACGCCTTCGCGAGCGGGACCAGCCCGGCAGCGGGGTAAACCACCGCCGAAGTGCCCACGACGAGCGTCAGGTCCGCTTCGCGCACCGCCTGCCGCGCGCGCTCCCACGGCTCCGCCGGAAGCGGCTCGCCGAACCAGACCACGGCCGGCCGCATCAGCGCGCCGCAGTCGCAGCGCGGAGGCAACTCGGGCAGCGGAACGCGTTCATCGCGCCGCTCGCGGGAGCAGCCGGTGCAACGCAGCGTCCACAGGTCGCCGTGGAGCCTGATCACGTTGCGGCTGCCCGCGCGGTCGTGGAGGCCGTCCACGTTCTGCGTCACCAGCGTAAACCGCTGCTTCGTCTCTTCCAGTGCGGCCAGAGCCAGGTGTCCCGCGTTCGGCTGCGCCTCGGCCACCTTGCCGCGGCGCCAGTCGTACCATTCCCAAACCAGCAGCGGGTCGCGCGCGAACGCTTCCGGCGTTGCCAACTGCTCGGGCCGGAACTGCCGCCACAAGCCGCCGGGTCCACGAAACGTCGGCACGCCGCTTTCGGCGGAGATGCCCGCGCCCGTAAGTACAGCGACAGCACGGGCTTCTCGGATCCATTGGCGGGCCTGGTTCACAAGACCTTATTATCGCGTAGTGGAGCGCCTCTGACGCTGAAGATGGAGGCGTGACCCTACGGAAGCGTCTGCTCGAGCACCTTTTTCGCCTGCTGTTCGCGGAAGGCGCGCAGCTTTTCGCGCAGCTCGGGGCGGCGCACCGCCAGGATGGCAATGGCCAGCAGCGCGGCGTTCGTCGCGCCGGGTTTGCCGATAGCCAGCGTGCCCACCGGAATGCCGGCAGGCATCTGCACCGTCGAGAGCAGCGAGTCCAGCCCTTTCAGCGATGCGCTTTCCATGGGCACTCCGAGCACCGGGAGTACGGTGTGAGCGGCAATCACGCCGGCCAGGTGCGCCGCCCCGCCCGCCGCCGCGATCAGCACCTCGATTCCCCGCCCTTCGGCTTCGGCGGCGTATTTCGAGGTCTGTTCCGGAGTGCGGTGCGCGGAGAGAACGCGCGCTTCGTGAGGGATGCCGAACTGCGCGAGCGTTTCCCCCGCGTGGCGCATCGTGTCCCAATCGGTCTTACTGCCCATGATTACAGCTACCAGAGGTCCTGTTTCGGCCATATCCTTCACAGGTTAACCGAATTGGACAGGCCAGGAGGCCTAGCCCACCGGCTACTGCTCAGGCTTTTCCTCTTCTAGCGAGATCTGGACGAGGTCGCGGACCATCTTCTGCTCTTCCGGGTTGAAGCGGTTTTGGAAGGGGGCGCTGTTCAGGCGCATGTCGCGGTGCTCTTCGTCGAGTTGGCCCAACATCCGCGCGGCGTGCCGGACTTCCCGGCGGCGGTCCTCCGGAAGCCGGTTAAGGCGGCGGAACAACTGGCGCGTTTCCTCCTGCCGCTCCGGGGGAAGCTGGCGAAACCATCTGAGCTGGCGGCGCATCCGCTCGCGCTGTTCCGGGGTCATCGACTCGTAGCGCTGGAGCCGCTCTTCAAGGCGGTGCCGGCGCTCGGGCGGCAGCCTGTCCAGGAAGCGCTTCCGCTCCTCGAGCGACATGGTGTCCAGCTGGTCGAGCATTGTAGCGGGGCCGCGCCGACGGGCCGCGTGAGGCTGGGCAAACAGCCCGGAGGCCAGGAAGGCGGCAATCAGGATGAAAGATCCGCGCATAGGCTTTACAGGTTCAACTGGCGCAGCATCTCCGCATCGTCCAGCGCCTTCTCGATGCGATCCGCATCACTCAAGTCCGCGTGCGCCTGCTGCTGAGGCACGCGTGTCAGCAGCAGCCCGACCGCCAGCACTGAAATCCCGGCCAGCGAGAGGGCGGGCCTCATCCCCAGGGCGCTCCACCACGACGGCCGGCGTTCTTCCATCTCCAGCCGCTCATAAAGCCGGCGGTCGAAACCGGCCGAGACCGGCGGCGCCATCCACCCCTCCAGCGCCGTCCACACCGCCCGCTGGGCCTCTATCCATTTGCGGCAGTCGCCGCAAACCGCGAAGTGCTCCTCCAGAGCGACCGCGGCTTGCGGATCCAGTTTGCCGGCACAGTAGTCCATGAGGACCGCCGCGTCCTCCCGTGGCCGAACCTGGCATTCCATCGCCGTCTCCTTTCCCTCATTACGCCATGTGCGCCAGACGCGCACGCAATGATTCATATGCCCGGAACAGCAGCGATTTCACCGCCGATTCCGAGCAGTTCAGCACCCGGGCAATCTGGGCATATTCGAACTCCTGGTACTTGTGCATCAGCACGGCCGCCCGCTGCTTCTCCGGCAGCGCTGCGATCGCGCGGCGCACCTCGTCCAGCTTCACCCGGTAGAGAAGCTCCTGCTCGATCGTTGGGTTCCGGTCCGGCAACTGCCGGCCGCCCGAGTCTTCGCTCTCGTCGTCGAGGCTCGCCTGAAGCTTCTCGGTTTTCCCATCCCGCAGGCTGTTCAGCGCCTGATGCATGGCGATCCGGAACAGCCAAGTGGTGAACTTCGCCGTCGGCTCGTAGGTCGCGCGCGCCCGGTAGACACGCAGAAACACCTCCTGCGCCAATTCCTCGGCCACAGCCTGGTTTTGGACCATCCGGTAGAGGAAATGTATGACGGGAGCGCGGTGGCGTTCGAGCAGCAGAGCGAAGCTGGCGGCATCGCCATCCTTTACGCGCAACATCAGTTCGGCGTCGGGTTCAATCGCCGCCACAGCCACCATACCTTCTTGAACCCGTTCGCGCATAGAAGGTTGCGCGGACCCGGCTACTCGCCCTTCAGTGATCGCTCCATCAATTCCCGGATGGCTACCTGCGGCGACCTCTCGCCGCGGAGGATGGCGCAAACCTGGGCCGTAATCGGCAGGTCGATGCCATAGCGGGCGGCAAGGTCCATCGCGGCGAAGGTGGTCTTTACGCCCTCGGCCACCATCTTCATGGAACCGGTAATCTCGTCGAGTTGACGCCCGCGTCCGAGTTCAATTCCGACCTGCCGGTTGCGGCTCAACTGGCCCGTGCAGGTAAGGATCAGATCACCCATCCCTGCCAGGCCCGCTAAAGTGAGGGGCTGCGCGCCCGCCGCTACCGCCAGGCGGCTGATTTCCGCCAGCCCGCGCGTGATCAGCGCCGCGGCCGTATTGCTGCCCAGCCCCAGGCCCTGGCAGACACCGGCTCCCATCGCAATGACGTTTTTGAGGGCCCCGGCAAGCTCCACCCCGACCGGGTCCTCGTTCCGATAGACGCGGAAGGTGGGCCCGGAGAACGCCGTTTGGATAGATTGGCTCAGTTCGCTGTCCGTTGAGGCGACGACGAGCGCGGTAGGCTCACCCCCGGCCACTTCGCGGGCGAAAGTCGGGCCGGAAAGCACCCCCACGCGCGGGCGGAACCGCTGGCCAACCACGTCGGAGATCACCTCCGACATGCGTAAGAGACTGCCGCTCTCTATTCCCTTGGTTGCGCTGACGAACAGGACATCCGGCGAGAGGAAGGGCAGCATCTTGCCGTAGACGGCCCGCGTGACGTGCGAGGGGGTGACGCTGAGGACCGCCTCCGCGCCCGACACGGCAGGGCACAAGTCACTGAAGATGCTTACGTTAGCTGGAACGGAGAATCCTGGGAGAAAAACGTCGTTCTCGCGGCTTTCGCGTATCCGTCCGGCGAGATCCGTTTCGTAGACCCACAGGCGGACATCCGGGAACCAGGGGGCCAGCACGATGGCAAGCGCCGTGCCCCAACTACCTCCGCCGACAATAGCAAGCCGCGTCAGGATCGCCGGCCTCCGAGCGACAGAACATTCTCCTTGCCCGCGCACAGCCGGGCAATGTTCTCCTTATGTCGCCAGATGATGAAGGCCCCGCCCGCCGCCGACGCGAGAACCACGGGCGCGGAGGGGTGTGAGATGAGCCAGACCGCCAGCGGCAGCACCGCCGCGCCGATGATCGAGCCGAGCGAAATGTATCGTGTGATGGCAACCACAGTGACGAAAACCACAAGAACCGCCGCCAGCGGCCCGGGCGCGAGGCAGAGGAACGCGCCGACGAAACTTGCCACGGCCTTGCCGCCTCGGAACTTCAGAAAAACAGGGAATGCGTGCCCCGCCATTACGGCGAGGGCGGCCGCGCTCATCCAGTCCGCGGAACCGTCGCTGAGCCGACCGGCCATCCAGACGGCCAGAAAGCCTTTGGCAACATCGAGCAGCAGAGTCACAACCCCGAGCAGCCGCCCGGTGGTGCGCAAGACGTTGGTGGCGCCGATGTTGCCGCTGCCCATCGCGCGCACGTCGCGACCGGTCTTGAACCGCACGAGGACGTACCCGAACGGGATGCTTCCGATGAGATAGGCGGCGATCAGGATGAGCAGACCAATCATGCTAAGCGAACGGGAACTCCGACTGCTTAGTATAAATCGAACCCGAGGGGCTCAGCTTGCTGCGGTACAGAAAGAAGCGATCGGCCGTGAAGGCGCCCCAATTGGCGGACTCCAGCGCGTCGATTGACTTGTGGAGGCGGTCCAGGGGAATCGGCTCCCGTATGCGAGCGAGCGTGAGGTGCGGGGAAAACGCGCGGGATTCGCTCGGCACGCCAAGGCGGCTCAGCGCGCGGTCAGTCTCGCGCGCCAGATCGCTGAGCGCGTCGGGACCATGCACGCCCGCCCAGAACACCCGAGGGGAGCGCGGATTGGGGAAGAAGCCCAGGCCGCGGATCTCGATCGGGATGGGTTCGTGCCGCGGCAGGGCGCGCAGCGCCTCGATCAGTTGATCGACCCTCTCTTCGGGCCACTCGCCGATGAATTTCGTGGTGATGTGCAGGTTCGTTACTGGGCTCCAGGAGATGCGGGCCGTGGGCCGCAGCTCTGCGATGAACTGGTCGAGCCCCCGCAGGATCTCATCAGGGATATCGATTGCTGTAAACAGGCGCATGTGCGTGCAACGTCCAAAAAAACGTTGCATGTGATAATTGTCGGACGAAGTCCCGAGACGCGCAATGCCGGAATGGGTGGACCGCATCCCGTTTGAGGAACTGCCGGCGGAGAGCCGAACGCTTCCGCGCGAGTTCTACGCCCGCGACACGGTAGACGTCGCGCGCGACCTGCTCGGCAAGATCCTGGTTCACGGGCGTACGGCCGGGCGGATCGTGGAGACCGAAGCTTACCTGGGCCTGGACGACCTTGCCGCGCATGCCTCGCGCGGCATCACGAACCGGACGCGAGTGCTGTTCGGTCCGCCCGGGCACGCTTACGTTTATTTCATTTACGGAATGCACGAATGCCTGAATCTTGTCGCCGAACACGAGGGCAGCCCGGGATGCGTGCTGATACGCGCACTGGAGCCGCTGGCAGGCATCGCGGAGATGAAGAAACGGCGCCCGGCGGCGCGGCGCATCGAAGATCTGGCCTCGGGACCGGGCAAACTAACCGCCGCCCTACACATCACGCGCCGCCACTACGGAGCCGATGTGACGGAAGGCAGCCTGACAGTGCGCGAAGGCGTTCACGGCCCGGCGTTCCAAATCGAGGCCACGCCCCGGATCGGCATCAGGCACTGTTCGGACTGGCCGTTGCGTTTCGTCATTGCGGGCAGCAGGTTCGTGAGCAGATAACTCGTACAATACTTGTATGCTCAACCCGACGATCTTCCGTGAGTACGACATCCGTGGCATCGCCGACCGTGAACTGCCGAGTGCCGATATCGAGAACCTCGGCCGGGCTATCGGCACGTATTTGCGGCGGCGCGCGGGGAAGGACGTCGCGCTCGCGAGGGATACGCGGCTGAGTTCCGGGCGGCTGCGGGATGCGCTGGCGAAAGGATTGATGGAGGCCGGGTGCGACGTCACGGACGCCGGCTGCGTGCCCACTCCCCTGCTCTACTATTCCGTGATCCACCTGAAGCAGGCGGGCGCGGTGATGATCACCGGCAGTCATAATCCGCCTGAGTACAACGGTTTCAAAGTTGTGTGCGGGTCGGGCACGATCCATGGCACTGAGATTCAGGAACTCCGCCGCATCATCGAGGAGAACGATTACGAAAGTGGCCAAGGGACGATCAAGACAGCGGACGTGGTCACCCCTTACGTCGATGAACTGGCCTCGACATTCCACTTCGAGCGGAAAGTGAAGGTTGTAGCCGACGCGGGAAACGGCACGGCCGGCCCGGTTCTGCACCGCCTTTTTGAGAAGCTCAACGTCGATGCACGAGAGCTTTTCTTCGAAATGGACGGCAATTTCCCCAACCACCACCCCGACCCGACGCTCCCTGAGAATCTGGCCGCGCTCAAGCAGGCGGTGCGCGAGAGCGGCGCGGATCTGGGAATCGCCTTCGACGGCGACTCGGACCGCATCGGCGCCGTGGACGAACAGGGCAGCATCCTTTGGGGAGACCAGTTGATGCTGATCTACGCGCGGGAAATCCTCGAGCGCAAGCCCGGCGCGACGTTCATCGGCGAGGTCAAGTGCTCCCAGGTGATGTTTGACGAGCTGAAGCGGCTGGGCGGCAACCCCATCATGTACAAGACCGGCCACTCGCTCATCAAGACGAAGATGAAAGAGGTCCGCGCGGAACTGGCGGGAGAAATGAGCGGGCACATGTTTTTCGCAGACCGCTACTACGGTTTCGACGACGCACTGTACGCGGCGTTGCGGTTGATCGAAATCGTCGCCCGCTCGGGCAAGCCGTTGTCGGCGCAACTGGAGGGCTTGCCGCGAACAGTGACAACGCCGGAAATTCGCGTAGATTGCGACGAAGACCTGAAATTCGAAATCGTGAAACACGTGGCGGGGCATTTCGGCAAGACTCACGAGGTTGTGGATGTGGATGGGGCTCGCGTCCTGTTTCCACAGGGCTGGGGACTTGTTCGCGCTTCGAATACGCAGCCTATTCTTGTACTGCGCTTCGAGGCGGCGACGAGCGAATTGCTGGCCGAATATCGGAAGGAAGTCGAGGCCGTAGTCGAGCGTGCGAAGGCAATGATGCATGCTGCCAGGTGATCGAATTCGGCATCCGGGAGTTTCGGATCGCGGCAGCGTTTTTCGCCCGCCGATCTTGTTGTTTTCGCAGTGTAAGCTGTACCAAATTGCATGGGCAAACCCCGAGTAGTGAAATTTTTGCCGAGGACATGGGTCGCGAGAAGGCGTTCGGCGAGTCTTTTCAGAGCGTTATGGTTTGGTGAGGCAATTGCCCTTTGGAAGGGCGTGATGACATCGAGAAAAGGCTCAGGGAATGATGGTTCGGTCCTCTGTTTACCCGCCTGCATCGCTTCTTCATCACGCTGAACGGTTTCCCGCCAGAAAACCTCGCGCCCACATCCTTGAGCCTTTCGCAGTCCAGGGAGGGTGAGAAGTACGCCTTCCCGGGACTGCCGGCTGTGAAGTGTAAAATGCCTGCCTCTTTTCGGCTCCATCTGTATCCATCTCTGCTATATTCAGAACGTTGAATCGGAACTGGTGAAAATTCCGTAACGGTCGGCTTGTATCAGGGCATGGCTTTAGCCTCTGTTTGTGGGCCGCGAGAAAGGCAGCAGGGGCTAAAATCCTGTGATGGTGGTGCCCTACGGCACGGCTGAAGCTGTGCCCTGATACGAGGCCTGTCCCGAACAAGGAGGCACTCGTGAGGAAGAAGGAACCTGAGCTGGGCGTCTCGCGACGCGGCTTTATCAGCGGGATCGGCCTGGGAGGCGGCGCCGTTGGAACCGGAGTTTTGGAGACGGAGGCGGCGGCCCAAACGGCAGCCAAAGTGGTGGGTCCCGGAGCGGTCCCGATCACACTCAAGGTAAACGGCAAGGAACACACCCTTAACCTCGAACCGCGCGTCACGCTTCTCGACGCGCTTCGGGATCATCTGAACTATACCGGCGCGAAGAAGGTTTGCGATCGCGGGACATGCGGGGCGTGCACGGTGATCGTCGGCGGCAAGGCGGTATACGCGTGCAGCACGCTCGCCATCGAGGCGCAAGGCAAGGACATCCAGACGGTCGAGAGCCTCGCGGCCGGCGGCAAGTATCATCCCCTCATCACTGCGTTTGTGCAGAATGACGCCCAACAGTGCGGGTTCTGCACCCCCGGGTTCGTGATGGCGTCGAAAGCGTTCCTGGAGCAGAATCCGAATCCCACACCCGAGCAGGTACAAGCGGGCCTTGGCGGCAACCTGTGCCGCTGCGGCACATACATGGGCCTGCGCAAAGCCGTTCTCCAGGCGGCCAAGGAGATAAAAGGAGCGCCGAATGCCTGATACGCCTGATTACAGTTGGCCCTCGAAGGAAAAGCGCCGCATGATCGGGAAGCGGGTCTCGCGGCTCGACGGGTATTGGAAATCTTCGGGCCATGCCAAGTACGCCTACGACGTGCAGCGCCCGGGAATGCTTTACGGCGCGCTGCTTACCTGCCCTCACGGACACGCGCGCATCACCAGCATAGATACAAGCGCCGCCGAAAAGTCGAAGGGCGTGATGGCCGTCGATCTGATGGCCAAGCAGGGCGAAGAGATTCACTACGCCGGATACGAAATCGTCGCGGTGGCGGCCACTTCCGAAGACCTGGCAAAGGATGCGGTCCGGAAGATCAAGGTGGTTTACGAAGTACTGCCGCATCTGGTGGACGAGCGCGACCTTCGCAAGGCGGGCAATCGCGCCAAGGCGAGCGGCGAGCAGGTTTCCGGAGACCCGGACCAGGCGTTCAAGGAAGCCGACGCCGTGTCCGAGGGCTTTTACGGCATCCCCGTTCTGAACCACTGCACGCTCGAAGCGCACGGCCAGGTGATCGAGTGGAAGGGCGACCGTTTCGACTACTGGCCATCCACACAGAACGTCTCGGGCGTCGGAGCCGACCTCGCCAAGGTCCTGGAGTTCCCCGCCGCCAACGTTCACACGCACATGGAGGCGATGGGCGGCGGCTTCGGCAGCAAGTTCTCGCACGACCGGTGGGGCGAAGCCTGCGCGCGCCTCTCAAAGAAGAGCGGCGGCCGGCCGGTGAAGTGGTTCCTCGATCGCTCGACCGAACTGGAGATTGCCGGAAACAGGCCATCGTTCTTCGCGAAGATCAAGCTCGCGGGGAAGAAAGACGGCACGATGACGGTGTGGCAATCCGAGTCGTGGGCGACGGGCGGCATCAGCGGGGCGAACCTGCCGGCCGGCAGCCTGCCTTACGTCTTCCGCGGTGTTCCGAACAAGCGCATGACGCACACCTCGGTAGAGGTGAACGCGGCGCCGCAGAAGGCCTGGCGCGCTCCGAATAACCCTCAGCTCTCGTACCTGACCTGTACCGCGATGGAGGACCTCGCGGCTAAGCTGAACATGGACCCGGTGGACTTCTTCCACAAGAACCTGCAATACGCAGGGGCTCCGGGTCCGGATATCTACCGCGCGCAACTGTTGAAAGCGGCGGAACTGGCGGAATGGAAGAAGCTGTGGCATCCGCGCGGGCAGTCGGGATCGGGCACGGTGAAGCGCGGACTTGGCATCGGCGTCAACCAGTGGTACGGGCTGGGCCACGCAAGCAAATGCCGGACGACGATTCACCCCGATGGATCGGTGGAGGTCGAGATCGGCAGCCAGGACCTGGGAACCGGCACGCACACCGTGATCGCAATGGTGGCGGCCGAGACGCTGGGTTTGCCGTTGAACGCCGTGCGGGTGAAAATCGGCGACAATGCCTACCCTCCGTCGGGCGCCTCGGGCGGCTCGACCACGGTGGGCGGCGTGTCCGCCTCGACGCGCAAGTCAACGGCGAACGCGCTCGCGAAGCTGTTTGAGGTGACGGCGGAATCGCTCGGCGCGCAGGCCGGCGATCTCGAAGCAGTGGACGGGAAGATTCAGGTAAAGGGGAACCCGGCCAAGAACCTGACCTGGAAGGCGGCGTGCCGGAAACTCGGAACGAAGACCATTCAGGAGATGGGCGAGAACGCGCAGCGCGGCCCGGGCGGGCTGATCAACGCCGGAGCGGGAGGCGTGCAGATCGCCGATGTGTCGGTGGATACCGAGACCGGCCTCGTGAAGATGAACCGGGTGATTGCCGTCCAGGATTGCGGGCTGATCATCAACCCGAAGACGGCGGAAAGCCAGGTCTATGGAGCGGTGTTATTGAGCATCGCAGGCGCGCTGCTCGAAGAACGCATCATGGATCCGACGACGGGACGCGTGTTGAATCCCGACATGGGGTTCTACAAGCTCCCCGGCATCGGTGACGTGGGCGAGATCGTCGTTCACCTTAACCTCGAGCCGGAACACGACAAGCGCGGCGTGATCGGGCTGGGAGAGCCGCCCGTGATTGGCGGGATCGCCGCCATCGCAAACGCGGTCGCCAACGCAATCGGCGTGCGCGTGCCGGTGGTTCCGTTGACGCCGGACAAAGTGCTGTTCGCACTGGAAGGGAGGGCCTGATGCAAGCCTTTGAGTACGCAAACCCGACCACGATTCAGGAGGCCGCCGGTTTACTCGGCGGGAGCTGGCGGGACGCCAACCTGCTGGCGGGCGGCACCGACCTCCTGGGCCTCATGAAGGACTACATCCAGACGCCCAGGCGGGTGGTGAACCTGAAGGGCATTAAGGAGCTGGAGGGCATTCAAAAGACCGGGCGCGGGCTGCGCATCGGCGCACTGGTCACGCTGGAAGAACTGATGCGGAGCGCGGCGGTGAGGACGGAGTATCCTTCGCTGGTGGAGGCGGCGCGCGGCGTAGCGAGTCCGCAGTTGCGGAACATGGGAACGGTGGCGGGCGACCTTTGCCAGCGGCCTCGCTGCTGGTATTTCCGTCTCGGCTACGGCTTGCTGGCAAAAGGGCCGAATGGCGGAAGCCTTGTGCCGGGAGGCGACAATCGCTATCACGCCATTTTCGCGAACAACGGTCCGGCCTACTTCGTCAGCGCATCGAGTTTCGGGCCGGCGCTGGTGGCGCTCGGAGCCACGGTGAAGCTGGTGTCGCCATCCGGCGCGCGTGAGCTTCCGGTGGAGAAGTTCTTTCTCACTCCGCAAAACGACTCCGGCCGCGAGAATGCTCTGGCCCCGAACGAAATCCTGACGGAGATTCTCGTGCCCCCGGCGGCGGGGGTACGCAACGCGACCTACGAAGTGAGGCAGAAGACGGCGCTCGATTATCCGCTCGCAACCGCTTCGGTGGCTCTCCGAATGAAAGGCAGCGCGGTGGCGAGCGCGCGCGTGGTGCTGGGCCATGTGGCTCCGGCGCCGTGGCGCGCGATTGCGGCGGAGAAGGCGCTGGCGGGGAAGGTCCTTGGGGCGGCGGCGGCCGAGGCGGCGGCGAAGGCGGCCGTGGAGGGCGCGACTCCGCTTAGCATGAACGCTTACAAAGTTCAGCTCGCGCGCGTGGCGGTGAAGCGTGCGCTGCTGGATGCGGTGAAAGCGAGGGCATGATATGGAGAAGAGCGGCTTTCACGTAATCGGCTCCGACCGGTGCGATAACCTGCGGTGGAAAGGCATGTTCATCGATGCGGAGAGGTACACGCCAACCGGCAGCGACCACATCTTCTGGTGCCTGAAAACGCAGCTTGCGCTGGGACCGGACGGCAAGCTGGTGAACAAGTACGA
Organism: Acidobacteriota bacterium; assembly: GCA_023436715.1. GTDB lineage: Bacteria > Acidobacteriota > Terriglobia > Bryobacterales > Bryobacteraceae > Fen-330. The sequence continues at coordinate 6,402 of JAEZIJ010000185.1, read as the reverse complement.
ATGCAACGCGGCGCGAAACTGCTATAGGCCGCTGTAGTTCTCGAACGCTCCCCTGAACCTCTGGGCGGCTCGGGGGAGCCACTCTTGCTAGGGCATCAATAGACTTGACTCACCAGTCTTCAGCGGAAGATCCTTTCCACGGCCTTCCGAACGTCGTCCCTGTCGAGAACTTCGACGGCGGCAATCTTCTCATCAACCACGTCGAGGATAAGCATTCCATCTTGGGGCGTTAGCGGCACGTTCCTGTGGCCCGGGCCATAGGCTCCCTTCGGCATTGGGCGCACGTAGAACATCGCACAGAAATCATCACCGCAGCGGCATCGGTCAACGATTCTCAACGTCGGAATCTGAGCCGCAAGCTCCAATTCACCTTGTTCAACAAGTAGATCGTGAAGCTCATCTGCCAAAGATGGCAGCACGTTTGAAACTAGCGGCGGCTCCCGCACATCCGCAGCGGCACGCTCCGAAAGGTTCAACCTGATGGGCCTTTGTGAAAGCCGCCACCACACGAGTAGCATAATAGCCACTCCGAGAAAGACCCGCCAATGCCCCGAGAAGAGATCGGACATTCGCCTGATTATCCCACCGTCCCGTCAGTGGGACGCCGGGTGAATCAAGCATGTCAATACTCTTGCTAGAATAGGTCACACGTACTCAGAGGAGGCTCACGGATGAAACGCTTGTTACACGTCTCTATTGCCGCGCTTGGCGCCGCGGCTGTCACCCTGGCAGGTTCGATTCCCGGCACGAATATCCGCGGCGATTACGTAGAGGCCCGCTCGGCAGATGTTTACACCGGCCCGTGCTTTGCTAACGGGGAGGCCAACCAGGTGGGCGATCTCGCGGTGTTTGGCTGGAGCGTCGAGCAAGGCACATGGCAAGGGGTCGGCCTGGACGGGTTGTCGGTTGTCGGCGTGGTGAAGGCGAGCGGCACGCTGGGCGTGGAGGGGTCGTACCCGGTGAAGGCGGTGCTGATCGTCGATGAACGCGCGAACCCCGAGCAGCGGCTCGCGCTGAGGAGTTTCGCACGACGGATGGGCGGCGACCTGCTTCAGGACGTCGTGCGTGTGGAGTACCAGCCGATCACGTTCAAGCTTCGGGACAATAGCGCGCATAGCGCGGCCGCGACCGTGGATGCGGGGCTGGCGCGGATTGAGACACGCGCCATGACCGGCGCTGACGATATTTGCCACAACGAAGTGGCATTCTATCCGCCGCTGACGCGGCTCGACCATGCAATGCCCGCGTATACGCTGGCGAATCGGTTCGAAGGCAAGGGCCTCGGCACCAAATGGAGCAGTCCCGGCAAGCGCAGCGCATTCGTGGGCACTTTTCACTTGACGGATTCTATTTCAGAACTTCCAGATATCTCTGCGCGCCGGCGGCCATGAAACCGGTTTCGGTTGGCGCCTGGAAGAGCAGGAATCCCTGATCGATGTACTCCTTGAGCTTCGCGGCGTTGCGGGCGGGGCGGCCGACGACTTTGTTGTGCCTGTGCGCAGCGGCAACGACGCGGGCGATGGCTTTGTCGAGACAGGGTTCATCCTGACGCCCGCGGAGGCCGAGGGAGAAGGAGAGATCGCTGGTGCCGATAAACAAGGCGTCAATGCCCTCGGTGGCGGCGATTTCGTCGATGCGCTCGACGGCCCGGGCTTCTTCGACGATTGCGACGACCATGACGTTTCGGTCGGCGGAATCGTGATAGCCTGCTTCCGGCCAGGAAAACATGGCGAGGCCCGGCCCCGACCCACGGCATCCGGCCGGGGGATAGCGGCAGGCCGCGGCGGCCTGGCGTGCGAGGTCGGGAGTGCTGGTGAACGGGAAGATGACGCCGCAGGCTCCTGCGTCGAGCACGCGCTTGGCGGTCCACAACTCGTTCACTGGTACTCGCGCAAATGGGACCGCCGGCAGCCCGCGAGTTGCCAGGACCATATTGCGCAGCGTCTCGAGCGTGATGGGGGAGTGCTCCATCTCGATCCAGAGGAAATCGAAACCCATCGACGCCGCCTGAGCGGCAACATCGATGCTGTTGACTGTAATGGTGACCGCCACTACGGGCTTGCCTTCACAGAGTTTCTGTTTTACGGGGTTCCGCCAGGGTTCCATGTATCGCTCCTTCCGCGACACGGGCTAAAGGGTTGAGCGTATGCCGCGGTGAGAGGAGTTGTCAATCTGCGGGCGATGTGGAGCCGATGCGGATCTGCCTGATGACCATGCATGCGTGCGGCCGGTCCGCACCGAATAAAGGAGGTGCCGCGCACCCTGCCGCAGCGGAGTGGTTGACTCTGGCCCCTGAGGTTTGGTGTAATGATTTTGCTAACCAGTTGCTCCTCAGTAGCTCAATGGTAGAGCATTCGGCTGTTAACCGAAGGGTTGTAGGTTCGAGTCCTACCTGAGGAGCCAAAACAAGTCCTTCCTTTTCAACGTATCCCCTACACAACAAGCCAGTTGCACTGGTGCGCCTGTGCCCGGCGCCGCGATTACGAAATACCCATCCTTACCCGAATTTCCTCGTCCGTGGACGGCGGGGTCCCCCCAGAATCCCCCCAGCGCGACGCGCCGCATGCCGTGCGAACACCGCGCCGGGAATTCGAATCGTCGCCGGTCTCGACGCCTCCCCTTTTCGGGCGCTGGCCCGAGCCGTCAACAGCCTGAGTAGTTGCCGGATACCCAAACACCGCGTGCGCCCTTGTTCCTGCCGGGGCGCCTCGACCACTTGGACTCAGCGTCCGACGAAGGTCACGACTGAAGATCCCCCAATGAGTGGACCGAAGCCGCGCCGAACCACAGGCCGAGCGTAGCCTGAGCCTGTGCTGAAAGTTCCTGGGTAAACAGAACCGCAAGGCGTCGCCGTGGCCGCGAGCAGCAGACGTAGAACAGGTTCCGCGCGCGTTCGAATGCATCCTGTTTGTCTTTCGGGATCGGCGTGCTTTTACCTGCCAATTCCAGCATTTGGTTGAAGTTGTAGCGATTCCAGCCCATTCCTACGATTACGAGCACATTCTCGAACTCAGCGCCCTTGACGCCATGCTTGGTTGAGAACGGCGTATGCCCATCCAGGTATCGAACCAAGTTGATCACTTCTCCATACGGCACGTCTCGCAAGGCGCGCAACGTTGCAACTGCTGGAGTTGCCTCGATCTCTGGACTATCGTCCGCCAGTCTCCGCGCATACTCCATCTCCTGCAAATCCTCCGGCAACAGAGGATGTCTAGTGTGAAGAAGATGGTCGATTACGTCGCCGACTGTGCCAGACTCGCGAACACTGAGAAGTTTGTCCATGGATGCCGCCCACTGCCGCTTCTCCGCGCTATTCCTCGTCAGCGGCACCTTGCTGCCGAGGAATCCGAACATCTGGCCAAAGTGCCGCTCCTGATACGCCGCACACAATGGCTCCAAGACTTCCGCGAAATACTTGATGTGCGGGTCCTCCTTGTCTACATAGGAGGAGTTGTATTCAAAGACGCCGGCCAGTCTCTCGTATCTTTGCTCCACCGCGAGCGCCTTGTGCGTCAGCATCAAGATTTTCGTGGAAACCGGATCGAATGTCCAGCCATCCGAGATCAAAACATCTTTGGCTGCCGCGACATACCGTTGCTTTGCATCAGGTGGCAAATCGCCCTTCCATTGCGATCCCGACAAACGTTTGCCCATCCAGTCGTTCGTGTGATACACGCCCACGCTCCCTGCCGCATCGGCATCGGCAACCATCTGCGTTAGTTCTGGCCGCATGCGATTCAACACATCGACCACAGCCTTGACCGACCGAAAATTGGCACCCTTGTTGATAACCGTTAGCGCGGGATGTTCGATCTTGCCGCATACGTTTGGATATATCTTCTGCCAGTGGTCGCCGAAGAAGCCGATCAAGAACTGTTCATTTGCGCCAAGGAAGTGGGTCTTAATCGCCTCCGCGAACTCGTTGTTCATATCCTGATATTCGTCGACAAGCAGCAGCGGAAAACGAGCCACAAGTATGGACCGAAATTTCGGAAAGCCGACGAGGTACAGGAAGAGACTAATGACATCATCATGATGTATCGACACTGAGTCTACGCCGACGCTGCGATGACCCAAGCTATATTGAATGGTCCGGCCACCAAGCTCGCCAACGTCCTTGAGCTTCTCCGTCCACTTTTCGATTTCCGGCAGTCGTTTCCGCATCTGGGGCTGAAACTCTTTGATGAGCGTCCAGCAAAAGCCGTGGATGGTGTCGCAGTACACAGCCTGATCGCGGTCGGTGCGTGCATCGATTTCATCCTTTGCGACGTTCGTGTAAGTAATGCAGGCAACCCTCTGTTGATGCCGAAGCAACTCGCCCCCGCGCGTGGCAATCAGATGCTGCAAGACGTTGATGAGTGAATGGGTTTTCCCGGCGCCAGCACCCGCCTCCAGCACAAAACTCTCACCCGTGGATATGGCGAGATAGACCCGCCTCATCGCCTCGTCAGCAGCCTGCGCCGCTTCGTTTGTCGCAAGAGCATCAGGCATGGAGAACCTCTTCCAGCACTTCAGCAACTGCCACTTCAGGCTGCTCGGGTGCAGGAGACAGCGTGGCCGGAAGCGTAGCGTCAGGGGGACCCGCCAGCCACCGCAGTCCCTCGGCGATATACCGAGGCACATTCCATGGTGTTGTTTGAGTCGCGTACTGGAGCGCGAACTGTGTCTTGCTGCCAACCTCGGACGCCTTTTCCCAGACGGCATCCTCAACGTGCCCGGGTTCTTCCTTGTCAAGTCCGAACAGAGTCGGATTTGCGAGCATAAACGCAGCCTCGAAACTACGGCCGCATGGGGTGGTGTCAACGCAAAATAGAAAGTTCCTATTCTGAGCAAAGTAGAAAGTTCCGGTTTCAGCCCGGCGAAGGGAGCCCGGAGGGCGACCGAAGCCGGGCTGAAACCGCCCGAGTCTGCTCCTCCCTCCATGCCTTCCAGGCCGGGTTGCCTTCCACCCGAAATCCGTCCATCCAACCGCTCTGACCCGGTGGTGGAATGAATCGCTTCGCCGGCCGCTTGACCTTTTTCGCGGCCGGCTCTCTCCGCCCCTCGTCGCAGCGTTCCAGGCGCACCGCTTCGCCACCGATCCAGGCCATCATCGTCCCGTCCAGCCGATGCTCGACTCGAATCGACGACCTCCGCAGTCCCGGCCGAACCGACTCCTTCGGAATCTGCCAGCGCTCACCCTCCCAACTGATCGTGTAATCGTTCGCCGCCTGCCGCTGCTCGGCATGGCTGAGCACGCTCGCCAGGTCCCTGCCCGTCAAACTGCGATGAGCATCCACCGCGCTGGCCGGCGATCGCACGAACCTTTCGTTCCACATCGACAGAAACTCAGCCTCGAGGTACGCGTTGGCTCCTTCCAGCGTGTTCACTCCTGCCTTGCGCAGCGCCTTCACCAGCCGGTCCTGCAGTGTCCCAAAACAGCGCTCCACCCGCCCCTTGGCCTGGGGCGACCGCGCCGCGATCCACTCGATCCCCAGTTCCCGCAGCGCTCGCCCCATCTGCGTCTCGGTGCGCGGCCCCGGCTCCTCTTGCTGCCACCCCGGCGCCAGCGTCGGCTGGAACACACTCGCCCGGTCCGTGTAAACCGCTTGCGGCCGGCCGTACCGCTCCAGGTACGCCCACAGCACCCGCCTGTGTTGCTCGCTGGAGTCCGCCTCGACGAAGCGCGCAAACAGCGTGTTCGTCGCGTCGTCGATCAGCGCCACCAGGTACATCTTCTCCGGGCCTCGTTCCTCCAGCCAGGCGTGCACACTCGTGTCCCACTGCACCAACTCGCCCCGGCAACTTCGCCGAGCGCGCCACACGTGCACCTGCTTTACATACCGCTGTTTCGGCTCCCACTGCCCGGCCGCCGTCAGCAGCTTCCGCACCGTCTCCCGGCTCAGCTCGATCCCGTGCTCCCGCTCCAGGTACTCGCTCGCCAGCGTCGGACCAAAGTCGCTGTACTCCTTCTTTACCAGCCGCACCGCCGCTCGCGCCAGCTTCTCCTCGATCCGCCGGTTCGACGCCCGGCCCCGGAGCCCGTGCACGACCGCACGGTCCCCCTTCGCCCGATACCGCTTCAGCAGCTTCCGAAACCCGCGCTCGCTCAGCCCCAACTGCGCCGCCGCCTCCCGCTGCTTCAGATGCCCTGACTCCACTTCGTGCAGCACCTTCAGCCGATCTCGTTCCCGCTGTCCCAACTCCAACCGCTCCTGTTCCTGTGCCAACATCCATTGGCACATCCCGGAATAGGAACTTTCTACTTTGCTCTCTTAGGAACTTCTCACATTGCGGCGACAGGCAAGCTTGGACCCTCTGTCAAGGCTAAATAGAAACTTCCTGTTCTTAGCAAAGTAGAACCTTCCGGTTTTGCGCTAACGGAAGGAGCCCGTAGGGCGACTGGAGTTAGCGCAAAACCGG
>JAEZIJ010000048.1 GCA_023436715.1 Acidobacteriota bacterium | reverse complement strand
CGGTGTTTCGCTCGCCCCCATCCCCGCCCCCGCTCCCCGCCCGGTCACCATTGCCGCCCTCAATTTTCAGCCGGCAAAGGTAACAGGGTCGTCCGCCGAAACGCTCCGGCAGTTCATCGAGACCATCGAAAAGACTGTGCCGCCAAAGACCGACCTCATTCTGCTCGGCGAGGGCATCACGGCAGTCCGCACCGGCAAGACCTACGCCGAGGTTGCCGAGACCATCCCCGGCCCGACCACGGAGAATCTCAGCGAAGTCGCCAAGGGCCACCAGTCGTGGATCGTGGCCGGCCTGTACGAACGCGAAGCCGCAACTATCTACAACACGGCTGTCCTGATCGATCGGGAAGGCCGCATCGCGGGCAAGTACCGTAAGGTTTACCTCCCACGCGAGGAGATCGAAGGCGGCCTGACGCCCGGCAGCCACTACCCGGTCTTCCAGACCGATTTCGGCAAGGTGGGCCTCATGATCTGCTGGGACGTCCAATACGCGGACCCCGCCCGCGCCCTCGCTCTCGCCGGCGCCGAACTGATCCTGCTGCCGATCGCGGGCGGCAGCGAAGCTCTGGGCAAGGCCCGGGCCATCGAGAACCACGTCTTCCTGGCCGCTTCGGGCTACGATTACCCTACTACCATCCTTGACCCGAACGGAGAAACCCTCGCCCGCGCCCCCGAGCGCGGAACCGCCGCCGTCGCCACCATCGACCTCAGCCGCCGCTACCCCGACCCCTGGCTCGGCGACATGCGAGGCCGCTTCATGAAAGAACTGCGCCTCGATGTGCCCGTGGAGCCGAAATGACAAGCCTACGCACACCGCCGCGCACCCGACGCGCGCGTCGCTCGATTAGGCCTTCCTGCTGTCGCGACCCCCTGTAACCTTCACCTGGTCGCCGGCTGTCTATAATAGCTGATTGCCCCGCGTGACCCGCAGGCTTGCATTGACGTTGGTGGTCCCTGCCCTGGTGCTGGCTGCCCCAGGCACCGGCTTCATCTTCGACCGGGCTCCTTTCCCTTCCTGTCACGCCTCCACCCTGGTCGAAACAGCACCCGGCCAGCTTTTGGCCGCCTGGTTCGGCGGATCGGGCGAGGGCCGTCCGGACGTCGCCATCTGGGCCGCGCGCCGGTCGAGCGGGAAATGGTCGCAGCCCTTCGAGTTGGCCCGCGAGCCCAACATCGCCGCATATAATCCCGTACTCTTCTTCACGCGTGACGGCACCCTCTGGCTCTATTACAAGTTCGGCCCGAGCCCTTCCCAATGGACCGGTGCCCGGCGCTTCAGCCGGGACCGCGGCCAGACGTGGTCGCCCGTCGAGCACCTGCCGGCCGGCCTCTACGGCCCGATCAAGAATAAGCCGCTCGTCCTCGGCGACGGCACTATCATCAGCGGGATCTCGGTCGAAAGCTATCGGGCCTGGTCCTGCTGGGTCGAACGCAGCACCGGGAACAGCGTCAACTGGACGCGCCACGGGCCTATCGTCGTGCCGGGCGAACCGTACGGGATCATCCAACCCACAATCGTGCCCCTGCCCGGCGGCAAGCTGCGAATGTTTGTGCGGGCCACCGAGCGCATCGGCCGCATTTGCTACTCCGATTCCACCGACGGCGGCCTCACGTGGAGCCCCGCCCGCCCGACGTCGCTTCCCAACCCTAATAGCGGAATCGATGCCGTCTCACTCGCCGATGGCCGCATCGTTCTCGTCTATAACCACACGGCAAAGGGCCGGACCCCGCTCAACGTGGCGGTCTCCCGGGATGGCGAGAATTGGAACACCTTTCTCGCGCTCGAAACCGAGCCCGGGGAGTACTCCTATCCCGCCGTAATTCAGGCTGCGGACCGTACGGTCCACGTCACTTACACCTGGAATCGTAAGAAAATCAAACACGCGGAAATTCCGCCCGAGAGCATCCCATGAACGGATATAGCAAATTGCAATTGTCGCGGAGAGCGCTTTTGGCGTCGGCTTCGGCCCTGCTGGCCAGGCCCGGCAGTCTGTTCGGCATGACACAAAGCGATCCGTTTCCGGACTGTCCCGGTCCGGGCTGTGACGCCAGACTATCCAGCGTAACAATCGGCGTGACGGACTGGGATCTGAAGCAAACCGGCAAGTTAGAGGCTGTCGCCCTGGCCCGCACCCTGAGCTTCGACGCGGTCGAGGTCAGCCTTGGGCGCAAACCGAATGACGGCAAGCTCCCCATGGATAACGCGGAACTCCAGGCGCAGTATCTGGCGGAGGCGAAAAAGCAGCGAATCAAATTGGCTGGTACTTGCCTCGATATTCTGCACTCCAATTACCTCAAATCCGATAAGCTTGGGCAAAAATGGGTCGCTGACGGCATCCCGGTCACGAAGAAGCTTGGCTGCCGCACCATGCTGCTGCCGCTTTTCGGCAAAGGCGCCATCACAAGCCAGCAGGAGCAGGATTACGTCGCGGATGTCCTTAAGGAACTGGCGCCCGAGGCGGAGAAGGCAGGCGTCGTCATGGCCCTCGAAAACACGATTTCGGCCGAGGCGAATGCCCGCATCCTGGACCGCGTAAAGTCCAAAGCCCTGGGCGTCTACTACGACGTGGGCAATTCTCAGCGCGGCGGATTCGACGTCGTGAAAGAGATCCGCTGGCTTGGCAAAGCCCGTATCTGCCAGATTCACCTGAAGGATGAGGGCTACCTCGGCGAGGGTAAGATCGACTTCCCTGCGGTCATGAAGGCCATAGCCGATATCGAATACTCCGGATTCGTAATTCTGGAGACCTCCTCGCCGTCAGGCTCTGTCGAGAACGACATGAGGAAGAATCTTGCGTACGTTCGCAAGCTTGTGGAGGACGGGCGCAAGAGCTGACCACCTGCAACAGGTGGCAACGGGTGGTTTATTCCAATTTCAAGAGAAGTCGTGTCATTCTTTGTAGTTAAGGTTACTAATATTAATAGAGCTTCTAGCCCGCCAAATGCGGGCCTTCGACTTATACTTTTCTGTTGACTTCCGGCCCGTTCAAGCTTAATATCTGTTTCTTAGTTCGCACACTGAACTAGTAACTACTGACTGGTGTACAAGGGGTCCATGGAATGACCTTCCAGATCGGTGAGAAGGTGGTCTATCCGAACCAGGGGATTGGGACCATCGAGAATATCAGCAGCCGCGCCTTTGGAAGCCAAACCGAAAGGTTCTACCTCCTCCGCCTGATGTTCAGCAGCATGACCGTAATGGTCCCGTTCTCCCACGTCGAGGACGTCGGTCTGCGCAAGATCACACGGAACGGTGAGTTGGCGCGCATCCTGTCGTTCCTGTCGGACGGCGATTGCCGGTGCTGCCCTGACTGGAAGAACCGATTCAAGGAGAATTCCGAAAAGATGCGCGTGGGCGGGTTGCTCCAGGTCGCGGAGGTTCTCAAGGGCCTGCTGCAGCTACAACTGGAGAAGCCGCTCTCGTTCCGCGAGAAGAAGATGCTGGACCGCGCCCGGCACATGCTCCTGACGGAACTGTCCATCTCGCGCGGCCTGCGCGAAGCCGAAGCTGCGGATCTATTGCAGAGAGCCCTTGGGAAAGCCTCGCTTACCCTTCCGGCAGCGCTCTAAGAGGCACTCCATAGAAAGTCACCGTTACCCGGAGCGACCGGCCACGGGCCACGCATGCGTGGCCCCTACGCAAGACCGCGAATACCTTGTAGGGGCCGGGCATGCCCGGCCCGCAGGGCCATACTGAGC